>JAIRRY010000026.1 GCA_031255735.1 Candidatus Nomurabacteria bacterium
TCTATTTTAACATGAACTAGTCACGCTTTAACATGACCGTAAAAGCTTCACTAGGAATATCCACTTTTCCGAAACGCTTCATGCGTTTTTTACCGCGCGCTTGCTTGGCCAGTAGTTTCTTTTTACGGCTCACGTCGCCACCGTAAAGGTAGCCAGTTACGTCTTTGCGATAAGCCGAAATATTTTCGCGTGCAATAAATTTACCACCAATTGCTGCCTGCAAAGACACTTGAAAACTTTGACGCGGTATAACCTCTTTGAGTTTTTTCACAGTTTCGTTACCAACTGTGAAAGCTTCACTGCGATGCGCCATCACGCTTAACGCATCAACTATCTCGCCAGCGACGTAAAAATCGAGCCGCACTAAGTCTTCCACGCGGTAATTATCTAGTTCGTAATTAAACGAGCCGTAGCCCGACGTGACAGATTTCAGTTGGTCGTAAAAGTCTGTCAGCAAGTTGGCCATAGGTGCTTCGAAGCTCACTAAAGCGCGATCTTCAATGTAGCTCAAATTTTTATGCACACCTCTACGCTCTACGACCAATTGGAAAACCGCGCCAACGTATTTTTTCGGTACGATAATTTCACCTTTTATCCAAGGTTCGCGAATTTCAGCCACCTTGCTCATGTCGGGCAAGTCTGATGCCGACTTAATGTCCATTTCTTCTCCTGTTGTAATCTTCACAACATAATCCGTAGACGGGTTTGTGACTATCAAATCTAGGCCGAACTCTCGCTCCAACCGCTCGCGAATGATATCCATATGTAACAGCCCCAAAAAGCCGATGCGCACACCAAAACCAAGTACTGGCGAATTTTCTGGCACAAACTGCAATGCGCTGTCACTTAAGCTCAATCTCTCAACCGCGTCTTTGAGGTCCTGATAGTACTCGTTGCTAACTGGGAAAAACCCAGCATAAACAAACGGCTTGATATCTTTGTAACCCGATAGCGGCTGCACAATCGGCTCAGTCATTTCGCTTCCTCGCTGCTCGTATTTCCGCTTTGTGACTGTCTGAGATTCGCCTTGACTCTAGCATTTTCTGCCAAGCTTTCCGCCTTGTCCATTCGTCTATCTCTGCCCGCTTTATTTCCGCCATCGTCACTTCATAAAATTTCACCGCCGCTTCTGCATATAGCCAAGCCATTGCCATTTTGACGTAATATTTATCACTTTTTAGTTGTCGTAAGGCCGCAAATACCGACGCCAACTTTTCTGCCGTCAAAAAATTCGCTAAACAAACCATGATGCCAAAACGCACCACAAATTCGTTCTTATCTTGCAAACTTGCCATTGCGCAGTCCCAATACTTATCTAGGTCTGCTTTCTTATGGTGCTCTGAGAATAAATCAACTTCCGCCCAAGAGTCCACTTTTGTTAAATAATTTCGCGTTAGTTTAATTTTATCGTCGGCGTTAAGTTTGGCGTAATTAATCACGAACCCTGCGCTTAGCACTTCTTCGAGAATTTGGTCATTTATATCCGTCAAAAATTCTTGCACATCCGCCGCTGTTTTCATTTCGCCCGCTAAACTTTTTGCCGTTTTGCGAAGATCTGGCACGCGCACTCCCAATACCATTTTCTTAGTATTTACAATTCGTTTATGAAACTTTGCGTATTCTTCGTTGCCGCGCGCTAATTCTTGCAATTTTCGTCGCCAATCCGCCGTCAAACCCTTATTCATTTCACATCCTTCTTGAAGTATTTAGCGAGGGTTACAGTATCGCCAACTTTAGCGTCGCGGGTAGTTTTAAGGTTGGTCACGATGTATCCAATTTCACCAGTAGCAAGCTCTGGGTCGGGCATCATCTTTGGGCTTAAGTGGCCAACTTCTAAAGCAATACCCGTAGCGCCAGTGGCTAACATTTTTATTTCGTCGCCTTTGCTAATTTCACCATCTACGACACGAACATACAAGATCACGCCACGATAATCGTCGTAATAGCTATCAAAAATTAAAGCGCGCGTTTTAGCACCTACGTCACCGCGTGGCGTGGGCACTTTCGAAACAACTACGTCTAAAACATCCTTCACGCCTTCGCCGGTTTTCGCGGAAATTCTTAAAATATCACTATCGTCACAACCTAGCAAATTTATAATTTCACGACTCACTCGTGGCACATTACTAGCCGGGAGATCTATTTTATTTAGCACTGTGATAATCGTTAAATCTTGTTCAATAGCTAGGTACACATTAGCTAAAGTTTGCGCCTGGATGCCTTGGCTAGCATCGACCACTAAAACTGCGCCCTCGACAGCCGCTAAACTACGTGAAACTTCATAGCTAAAATCCACGTGCCCGGGTGTATCAATCAAATTCAAATCATAACCCTGCCATTTCATACGCACTGGCGCAAGCTTAATGGTAATACCACGTTCTTGTTCAAGTTCCATACTGTCTAGTAACTGGCTTTTCATCTCACGCTTTTCGACTGTGCCAGTTAGCTCTAACATACGATCGGCCAAGGTGCTTTTACCATGGTCGATATGCGCAATTATGCAGAAATTTCTAATGCGCTCTTTGTTCATCACACTTTCCTAAATAGCTTTTTCGTCATCCAGTCAATGCTGCTCTTAGTTTCGTCTAATCTCAAGAAAAATCCAGCCGCGAGATATGCTAGCACGCCCAAACAGCCAATTAGCACAAACTTGGGGAAGGTGGCAAAGAAGCTTTGATCGGAAGCTTCGAGCGGCCACACGCGCACCGCCAGATATGTAATCACCCCAGTTGTAGCGGCCGAGATTATCATTTTAAACATAGCAGCCAAAAAACCAGGGTTAAATAACTTTTTAGTACGCCTGCTTAATATAAACAAAAGTATTGCAATTTCTACAACAGCGCCAATTGACTGTGCATAAGCTAGGCCGTAAGCGTCCATTTTGAAGTAGAGAGTGAATACTATAGCCAATAAAATGTTCAGGCCAATTGCGAAAATCGAAACTTTAAACGGCGTTTTGGTATCTTGCTGCGCATAAAAGCCCCGGCTGGCAATGTGGAATATTGACCGACAGAAGATTGAAATTATTAACGCACCTAAAATGCCAGCGATTAGTGCATTACCGCCATTTTTAATAAAGTTGACTATGTAACCACGCATAAAGTAAAACATCACCGATATTGGCAAAGCAATCCAAATTATCATGCGTAGTGCCGTACGCAAGTCTTTGACGAATTCTTGTTCTTTGCCTTCACCAACACTTTCGGTCAATTTCGGGAAAAACGCTGTTGATATCGCTACGCCAATCAAGTTAATCGGCATCATATGGAGCGTCAAAGCTTGCTGGTAAGCACGTACTGTGCCGCTCGCCATATGCGACGCTAGATTCATCTCTACTACGCCATTCACATAATCGATGCCCTGATCAAGCGAACGTGCGGGCAAAAGCTTCAGCACAGCGCGAAGACCCATATTTTTCCAAAAAATCTTAAACTTGTAATCAAACCCCATGCCGATAATGCCAACCATACTTATGATAAATTGCATCATCGAGCCTAGCACAACGCCGAGCGCCACACCCATAATGCCGCCATCGAAAACTTGCCAACCAAAGATATTGATGCCACCCGTGAAAAACACCGTGCCAATAATAATGCCAATGTTGTAAATAGCTGGCGCTAGAGCGTAAAATACAAAACGCCCCACGGCCTGTTGCATGCTAGATAACACCGTGCTAATAGCAAACAAGAACGGGTTAACCGCAATCACGCGCATCATACTTACGGCAAGCGCGCGCGTAGCTTCATCTAGCCCAGGGCCTACCACGTAACGTACGAGCGGCTCAGCAAAAATTATAATTAGTACGCTAGCTACTAGCGTAACCAATGCTAGCAAGTTAAGCAGGCTGGAGCTAAGCTCCCAGGCGGATTTTTTATTACCCGCCGCCAGACGTTGGTTAAAAACTGGAATGAATGTAACCGACAACGCACCACTTACTAATATAAAAAACATGAAGTCTGGTATCGTGAACGCCACCGTGTAAGCGTCAATACCCGTTGGATAAGTGTCAAGATAGTAACCGTTTAGCAGACGATCGCGGAACAGCCCCAACAGCGCCGAGATTAGCGTGGAACTACTCAACACTAAAGCTGCCAACTTGATTGACAGCTTAGTGCTCGCGAATTTTTCTGTAACGCGCTGGAATCTATTCGACATGTCTAATTATGGAGCTTAGCCTTGCTCGGCAAAGTCGCACCTTTCAGAACTTTATTAACTTCGTCTTCCTCAATGGTTTCTTTATCAAGTAACACCTTTGCCAAGTCATCAAGATATTTACGGTTTTCTTTTAGCACAGCTTCGGCACGCTGAGTCGCCTCATCTACCAAGCCTGCCACTTCTTTATCAATTTTTTCGGCCGTTTGATCGCTATAAGGCTTGATCATGCCAAAGTAATCGCGATCTTCGGCGAAAACTTGATTGCGAAGCCCTTGCCCCATACCTTCTTCAACCACCATAGAGCGCGCAATCTCAGCGACGTGTTTGAGGTCGCTGCCTGCGCCAGTGGTGACACCGTCGTCGCCGTACAAGATTTTCTCGGCCATACGACCACCCATAGCACGCGCTAAGATATCTTTAAACTCGTAGATGCTAGTGTAGCTTTTATCTTCGGGTGGCAAGAACCAGGTTACACCGCCAGTTTGCCCGCGTGGGATGATAGTAACCTTGTGCACGGGGTCGCTATCAGGTAGTACATGGCCAACAATGGCGTGGCCAGCCTCGTGATAGGCGCTTAGTTCGCGGTCTTTATCGTTCATGATTTTACTTTTACGTTCAGGGCCAATAGCAACTTTCTCAAACGCCGCGTCTACATCTTCACTAGTGATAGTTTTACGATTAGCGCGTGCCGTGTTTATAGCTGCCTCATTGGCGATATTAGCAAGATCAGCGCCACTACTGCCCGCTGTTTTAGCAGCTAGCTTATCCAAATCAACCGCGCTATCTAGCGGCTTATTTTTGAAATGGATTTTTAGGATATCTAAGCGATCTTTGCGCTCGGGCAGCACGATTGTTACGCGACGGTCAAAGCGACCTGGGCGCAACAAAGCTGGATCGAGCATATCGGCGCGGTTGGTAGCGGCCATCACAATCACACCAGTTTCGTTATCGAAGCCATCCATCTCCACCAGAATCTGGTTTAGAGTCTGTTCGTCTTCACGACCATTGCCACCACGCGTATCACGCTTGTGGGCCACAGCATCAATTTCGTCAATAAATATAATACTCGGTGCGTTCTTTTTGGCTTTACTGAAAAGATCCCGAACGCGGCTTGCGCCAACACCTGCGAACATCTCTACGAATTCTGAACCAGAAATCGAGAAGAACGGCACGCCTGCCTCGCTAGCTACGGCTCGCGCCATCATGGTCTTACCTGTGCCAGGCGCACCCGCAAGTAGCACACCGCGTGGAATTTTTGCACCTAATTGTTCGTACTTTTTGGGGAATTTCAGAAAGTCTACAATCTCTTCTAGGTCTTGCTTGGCTGCGTCATTTCCAGCCACATCCTTAAATAGCACCTTTTTCTTATCAGCGCCGTACAATCTAGCCTTGCTCTTGCCAAAACTCATAGCCTGATTGTTTTGACCCTGCGCTTGGCGCATCATAAACATGAAGAAACCGATGATAATAGCGATCGGCAGGAAGATTGTTAGTAAGCTAAGCACAATATCACCCGTAGCCGATGGCTGGCTAATTTGCACCTTTACCTTGGCGTCTTTATTCAAACCTTGGTCGTAAATTGTGCCATCTTCTTTAACGGTTTTCTCTGTAGGCTTGTCTTCGCCCTTCACAGTTACTTTAATATCATTGCCAGTTATCTCCAGCTGCTCTACTTTACCAGAATTAGCACGCTTCACCACATCGCTCAGTGGCACATCCTTCAGATTACCACTTGGCATCAACATCGAGATTACCGCCAGCCCCACGAGTGAAATAATCACCCAGAACGCGGTAAGCCTAGTCAGTTTTGAAATCTTGCCTTTTGCTGGCTGTTTCTTGTTTGCCATTAAAATATCATCCTTTCAGTCATTGAATTTCTACTAGTAATTTTATCATCTTAAAGGTGGAAAATCTAGGAGAGATGAAAATAGTCCTTGTGGATTTTAACCAGATAGTCGCCTGGTAAATTAAACTTTTTACTTGTTTTGTAAGTTTTAATTGCTAGCAGGAATTCTTTAAGCTGCGGGCGTGTAGCACTACGCCCTACCTGCAGAAGTGCCGCGCGTAGCACCTCTAACGCCACTGCGTCGTCTAGTTGGCGAAAAAGTTCCCGATCGTAGACATTACTTGGCGTTAAAAATCCTGCTACCAACTCATCAATCTGTTTTTTCAACACTTTTTGCTCTTCATACAACTTTAGAACCGCATCTTTTTGCAGGTACTGTACCTGCAAAGTCTGGCGCACCCTCTTGCGCAAGTAATTCGTGTCAGTATTAGTGCTATCTTCGCGCCAAGTTAGGCCATGCCTGTTCGCATATCTTTTAATGTCCGCCTTGAACATACCGATTAGCGGCCGCTCAATATCTGGGCTATCAAGCGGCGCAAGCCCACGCCAACCCGTCCCGCGTATCAGGTTAATAACAATCGACTCTATCACGTCGTCAGCGTGATGTGCAGTGTAAATCACGCCGCCATGCTTGGTTGCTACCTCCTTCAAGAAACAGTAACGCCGCTCCCTGGCCAGCTCTTCACTCGCACCAGCGCCCAGGTTTTCCTTCTTGTGCTCGCAGTGCAGCCCATATTTTTCGGCTAGTTCGCCCACGAAGCGTTCGTCTTCGTCGCTATCCGACCGAATCCCGTGATTAAAATGCGCCACCACACAATCATCGCCAGCTAGCATATCCAACATCACTACCGAGTCTACACCGCCTGAAACCGCTAAAATCTTCATATAACACCATTATATATGATAGAATTGAACTATGGATTTGGGTGGGCTACTCAAAGAGCTATTAAAGGGCGAGGTGACAAGCGCGAAGTTTGGTGGTTTTATTGAGGCGCTTTACTCTGAAGGGGTTTCCGACTTGCATATCGACCCTAACGACATTGGGCACAGCGTACGTGCACGCCAGGGCAAGCAGTTGGTTAGCCTAGGTAGCCACGGGCAAGCCGCACTATCCCCTATGCTTAGCTTGGTTAAAACCAAAGCTAGCTTAAAACCACACCGTACAGCTACGCCTGAAGAAGGGTTATTTACATTAAACGGCCTACTAGTCAAAGCCTTTAGCTTGCCGACTGTTAGCGGCGAGAAATTAAGCCTACAGCTTATCCGAAAGAACGACTTTCCAGCCGATCTCAGCAAGCTTGGCTTCTGGGGTAGTAGCCTTAAGGCCGTGAAAAACATCGCGAAACTAAAAAACGGCCTGATTTGCGTGGTTGGCGACGATAACTTGCGCACTATGATGAGTTTACTCGCCCAGTTTGACGCCCGCACCACCTTGGTATCTACAATTGAAAGCTCACAAACCGCAAAACTGCCCTTGGTAAACCAATTTGTGGCCGAGAGGAACTATGCAGAGCTGGCCGAAACAGCCATGCGCGTTGCCTTGAAGCAAGGTTCTGACGTTATCATGATTAGCCGCCTAGACACCGCGCCGCTAGTTGAACTCGCAACAGAAGCGTCGCTAAGTGGCAAGCTAGTTATCGCTGGCCTACCCCTTGAAGACAGCTTCATGGCACCAGGCTATCTTGAGCATCTGGGCGCACGCGCTTTTATGTTAGCCAGCCAGTTACGCTATATAGTTAACAGCTCACGCGTGGCCACTTGCCCTAGCGATAAGCTGAAAGTCGTAAAAGTAACTGCCGAAAAGTCTAATATTATCTTGCGCAGCGCAGAAATAGATGCCGCAACCTTAAATAGCCTGGAGCGCGAGGCCAAAAAAGACGGGCTAAGTAGCAACGTTAAACTCGGCAGTAACGACAAACAAATTACCACTCTATACACATCTACCGTCAAACAGCTCACAAAAACCATCAACATAGTAGAGGTTGCTAAACTTGACGATAGGTTAAATCAGCTACTCCTGCCAGGCTTGCACCCCAGCGAGGTGCGCGAACTGTTCATAGCTAGTGGCGGGATTACTAAAGAAACTGATCATCTGGTTAAAGCCTTGCGTAAATTAGTGCCTTATGGCAATATAAAGTAAGGTTTATCGCCATGTTATTATTAGGATCAAAACTTGTCGGAACTAATGTACTAAGCTTACAAACTGGCCGCCCAATTGGTGTTACAGCGCAGCCTATAATTAACCCTGCTAACTTGAAAATTATTGCCTACTATGTAGAAAGTCCTCTTGTAAAACAGAAGTCTGAGAACATTCTGCGCGTTGACGAGGTGCGCGAGTTTAGCTCGATGGGCATGATCATCGACTCCATCGACGACCTCGTAGCGGAAGAAGATGTTATAAAAATTAAGCAATTGCTGCAACTTAACTTCTCGCTAATTGGGCACAAGGTTGTTACGAAGAAAGGCAAAAAAATCGGTAAAGTTACCGACTATTCGCTAGACTCTGGCTCGTTTGCTATCCAGCAGCTTATCGTTAGTAAGCCGCTCATCAGTAGTTTCAATATCCCAGAAGTTACGGTGCACCGCTCGCAGATTGTAGAAATCAACAACGAAAAGATAATTATCAAAGACGATAAAGCGCCCGTTAAAGAACGCGCTTCGGCCACGGCTGCTGCGCAGAATGTGGCGAATTTCGTAAACCCATTTCGCAAAGAAGAAGCCTTAGAGCCAACCGAAGCCAAGGCAAAATAGCCTACACTTGGTAGGCTATTCCACGTTCGCTTTTTGGTCTGGTTTAAATTTCGTCGGCGTTAATTTCAAAGAAGGCCTGTTCATGGCCGCAAATAGGGCAACGTTCAGGCGCAACTTTGGCCACATGAATATGGCCGCATTTACGACAGCGCCAGATCACCACATCGTCTTTTTTAAACACTTTACCAGCGTTCACTACATCCAAAATTCGCCTGTAGCGTTCTTCATGGCTTTTTTCAACTGCGCCAACTTTGTCGAATTTATCGGCCAATTCATCAAAACCTTCCGCACGAGCTTCGCTAGCCATGCGCTCATACATGTCGGTCCACTCGTAGTTTTCGCCAGCAGCAGCGTCTTCTAGGTTTTCGGCCGTAGTGCCGATGCCATGATAGGCCTTAAACCACTGCTCGGCGTGCTCTTTTTCGTTATCGGCGGTTTCTTGAAAGTAAGCCGCAATTTTTTCAAAACCTTCTTTTCGGGCTTTCGACGCATAAAATTCGTACTTATTACGCGCCGTGCTCTCGCCCGCAAAAGCCTCGATTAGGTTTTTCTCAGTCTTAGTGCCTTTTAATTCTGGCATATTTCCCCTTTCTTATTCTTAATACAATACTGGCAATAGCCAGTTCCAATTAATTGAAGGTTTGTTAATTTTACACACGTTTCAAGCTCTATTTTCCTATTTAAACGCTTCGTGAACGAAATATCAATGTCGAAAACTCGGCCGCAGCTTAAGCACGCCACGTGATGGTGCTCTTCGGGCTGTGGGTCGTAACGATCGGCTGCGTCGGGCACGGTAATTTTTTTGACTTCACCAGCCGCCACCAGGTTATTCAAGTTACGATAAACTGTACCCAGGCTGATGCCAGGATTCATCTTGCGCGCCTGCCTATAAACCTCAGCTGCCGTTGGATGCTCAGTGTAAAGCTCCATCAGCGCCTTAGCTACTACAAACTTCTGTTTTGAATTTCGCACCTCATCCTCCTCAAAGGTTCAGGCCGAGAAAAGGCCTTCCAATCTCCACCTTTTCTCGGTCTATCGCCTTAATAATAGTAACTATTACTATTAAGTAGTATATACGTAGCAGCAGCATGTGTCAACGCCTTTATTTATGATCTTGCTCACTAATCGCTTGTTTTATATCGTCGTAGTTGAAGCCTTGCCGTGCCAGATACGCGATAAGTTTTTGTTCATCGTCGTACTTGCCCGCTTTTTTCGCCACCATCTTACACAGTTCTTCTTGGTCGTTACGCGGTGCGCTTTCTAGAACTTCGTCAATTATAACTTTGCTCACGCCTTTGCTGATGAGCTCCGCCTGCAACTTGCGGCGCGATACACCCTTTCTAAGATGGCGATTCTCCACCCAAAACTGAGTAAATTTATGATCATCTACGTAGCCAAGCTCAATGAGCCGCGATAACACTGCACGGGCCACGGCTTGGCTCACGCCTTCTTTAGTTTTTAGCTCATTTTTACCACGCACTTTGTATTTTTTGTCCAAGGTTTTGCGGCGTAGGTAGTCTTGAACTTCGCGCTGGCTATGCGGGCGACTCAAACAATATTCTAGCGCCCGCGCATAAAGCTTACCGTAACTGCTGGCCTCTTTTAACTCGGCTAGTCTCGTGTCGTCTAGTTCTTGGCCAACCTTCACACCCATCTCAACTAGCTGCGTGATATGCAGGCTGAAACTATATTTACCATCAACTGAAATACTAACCCTGTTAGAGTCTTTTACTTGAGCGTTAATGGCCGTAATCTTCATAGCTAAAACTTGTCGAGACAAGCGAACAGCTGCTGATAGTAGGCTGAGGTTTGTCGCGCCAGGTCGCCATTATCAAACATATTTTTTAGGTTCTCAACACTAACCCACTCAACCGACTCGGCCTCGCCATCGTTAAAGTTAGCTTTCAAGTCGCCTTCGTATTCGTATAGGTAGACGTGCTTGAACTCACGATATTTGTGCATTGGGCCAGTTTGGCGCACGCTGAAAGCGTACCACAGGCGTGACGGATCAATAGCAATGCCGATTTCTTCAGTGGTTTCACGCACTAAAGTGCCAGTCGGTGTTTCGCCAAGATTTAGGTGCCCTGCTGCGGTGGCGCTATATTTTCCTGGCGCAACTTCAACTTTCATAGAGCGCTTTTGCAAAAATACTTCTTTAGCTGCGCCGTTATGCCGCCAGATCCAGAGATGCGCGGTAGCGCAAAGCTTGTCGTTGTTGGCAAACTCTGCCCTAGAATGCCCTACACCGTAAAGCGGCTCGCCGTTTTGGCGGTACTCCTGCCATAATTCACCGTCGTGCACTTAGACCTCTTCTTCTTTAACTTTATCGCGCACTTTTTGTTCAATTTCAGCTAGAATTTCCGACTTATCTTTCAAAAACTGCTTAGCGGCTTCGCGACCCTGGCCGATGGTTTCGGCGTTATATTTATAGAATGCGCCCGATTTTTGGATGATATCGTGCTCGGCAGCTAGGTCTAGCACATCACCTGTGCGACTAATGCCTTCGTTGTACATGATATCGAACTCGGCCACGCGGAATGGAGGCGCAATCTTGTTTTTAACAATCTTAACTTTAGTACGGTTGCCAGTTATGTCATCACCAGATTTGATCTGACCGATGCGGCGAATGTCGATGCGCACGCTGGCATAGAATTTAAGGGCATTGCCGCCAGTAGTGGTTTCAGGGTTACCGAACATCACGCCAATTTTCATGCGAATTTGGTTAATAAAGATCACCGTAGCTTTAGATTTGCTAATAATGCCCGTGAGTTTGCGGAGAGCTTGACTCATCAAACGTGCCTGAAGGCCCATATGGCTGTCGCCCATGTCGCCATCGATTTCAGCTTGGGGCACCAGAGCCGCCACTGAATCTACTACGATTAAATCGACTGCACCACTACGCACTAAGGTTTCGGCGATTTCTAAGGCCTGTTCACCATTATCGGGTTGGCTAACCAATAAGTTTTCGGTATCAACACCCAAACGCTTAGCGTAAGCTGGATCGAGCGCATGTTCGGCGTCGATGAACGCTGCTGTACCGCCCATTTTTTGAATTTCAGCAATAGCATGAAGAGTAAGCGTGGTTTTACCACTAGATTCTGGGCCATAAATTTCGATGATGCGGCCCTTAGGATAGCCACCACCCAAGGCGAGATCAAGGCTCAGAGCGCCCGAAGATAGCAGTTCTACGTCTACTTTATACGTATTGCCCAGTTTCATAATTGAACCATCACCAAACTGCTTCGTGATTTGATCCATAGCTAGGCCTAAAGCCTGTTCCTTACCGTCTTGCGCCACGGGTACCGCAGCCTCTTTCGATTCTCTTTTCTTCGCCATTTGCGTCCTTTCTTTTGCAGGTACCGTACCTGCAAGACTTTTGTTTTGCTATGCCAACAATAAGCCTTTTGACAGGCTAAGTCTATACGTTTTGACGTTTTTCTTTGCAGGTACGGTACCTGCAAAAAGGTTACACAAATTATTTCGTGACGAGCGCCTTCTTTGCAGGTACCGTACCTGCAAGACGTGTCTGTAAAATGTTTATAGAAACTACTGGCCTATTTCGTGTTTATACTTATCGTTGGCACGTTTTACGTCTTCATAATCATCAACAAAATCGAGATATGCCTTTTTTGAAGGGAATAACCCGAGCACGAAATCGGTTGTAACCCAATCGCGCGGCGAATAAACATAGTCGCTATAACTACTGTGATCCCACAATCTATAACCAACTGGGTTAAGGTGGATATAACGCGAAACATGCATAAGTTGCGGGTCAGTTTCAACGCGAACCGCCTTGTATTTAGACTCAAAAATCGTGCCCTGACGTTTATATTTTTTATTAAAATACATGCCGTACGGTATACACACTGCAGATATGAATTTACTTATAAGCCCGCTTTCTTTCTGCCAGACTAGAAGATGATAATGATTAGGCATTAAACAATACGCATGCAGACGCACTAAGCCATAAAAATTTCGATATTCGCGGCCAAAGCTATCTTTAAGCGGCTTTGGCGACAAACAGCGCATAATTAAATATTCGAAATAGCGATGGTCGTCTTCGTCGCGAAACAATTCCATACCATCAATGCCGCGATTATAAACGTGATAGTAGGTGTCGCCGTAATCTGTGCGGTATGTATTCTTTCTAACCATAACACCATTTTACCATTGCAGGTACAGTACCTGCAAAGCCATGCTATAATGAAAAACGTAACCATAAAGGAGATGAAAATGATTAACTATATTATAAGGACGATTGCGTTGCTTGCAGGGGCATACGTGTTATTTTTGGGCCTCGCCATTATCGGTGGCGTGCTTAACTGGGCTGACTGGGATACAATTTGGGACTTAGCAGGTAAGATTGGCGTGGTGGCTCTAATTGTACTAGGCATTAACCTAGTGATTATGGCTTTGGTAGCAGTTTTACCAAAAGCTGATGCTAACAAGAAGAAATAGTTTGATACAATAGTAATATGAAAAAAGGTTTCACCCTTATTGAATTGGCGGCTGTGATTGCTATTTTTACGTTGGCAACCGCGTTATTTTTCTTCCAGAAAAACGACTACGATGCCATAAAGCGCGATGAACAACGCAAAACAGCCATAAATGCCATGTTTTACAACCTGGAAGAAGGTTTCTACGAAGAGAGCAGTTATTACCCTGAAACTATCAGCGAAGAAAACCTGAAGGTTATGGACCCACAATTGTTTACCGATCCGTTTGGTATCAACGTTGGCGACGAATATTCTAATTACCGCTATGAGCCCGCCGATTGCGAAGACAGCAAGTGCGCCAGCTACACTTTACGCACCACCCTAGAGCGCGAAGACGACTTTATAAAGAAGAGTCGGCATTAATAGTTGCGCCTGGGCCTGATACATTATTGGGCATGTTTTTCTTGCGCACGCCTTCAACAATTTTAGTGATAGCTTTCACCTGCTCGTCTGGGTTGGCCACAAAGCTGAAATGGTAAGTGGTTTCATCACCGATTGTAGAAAGACGAATCTCGCCATAATCAAGAATGTGCTCAAAAAAGTTAGACTGCGTATAGCTAATATCTTCTATCATGACCAAGTTTATAGTTTGCACCGTTTGATCGAATAGCCCACGCACAATGTGTTGTTCTACTTTTTTATTAGTTACTAGAAAATGGTTGCTAAGATACAGGTTTGAGGCAATATAACCAGAAACAAAAGCCAGCGCCAACACCGCCATGACAGCTATAACTATATAACTCGTGGCGTCGTCGGCTATCGCGAGTTTTAGCATGCCATCGCCGAATAATAGAACGATTATCGACACAATAAGCGCTACAACCAGCGCCCCAACCACAAACCAGATTAAAAACAGGCCAACCACGTGGCGAGTCACTGAAATCATGATATATTCATCATCATCGAGCTTAGAGCAAGGATACTCTTTCAGCGAGCGATCATGTTTAAGTTTCACTAAGGCGACGTCAGCTTTGACCTTTTGGCCATTCTCATTTTTTACACGCGCTTTAGGATCACCATTTCTGTGATACAGTGGCTTTCCTTCTGCATCGTATGCTACGATCTGATCATCCTCGTTCATACGCGCTCTCCCGCTTACGTTTTCGCCATTGTATCAGACAGCGCTAATCTGGTAAACCCCAAAACAGTTAAAATAAATTATCTTGCGTAGTGTGACCCAGATGTTTGAGCGCTTTGTTAGTAATCTTACGGCCGCGCGGCGTACGCTCAATAAGGCCAAGTTGCATCAGATACGGTTCGTAAAAGTCTTCAATTGTACTGGCTTCGTCGCCCGTTATAGCCGCCATCGTGTTTAGCCCAACGGCTTTAGTGCCGTAAGTGTTTATCATGCTAGCTAGCAAGTTGCGATCGCCCGCGTCAAGCCCGAGATTGTCGATCTCGAGCAGCTGCAAGGCCTCGGTTGTAATTCGCTCATCAATGGTGCCATCACCGTTTACATCAGCATAATCGCGGACGCGCTTCAATAAACGGTTAGCAATGCGCGGCGTAAGGCGCGAACGAGTTGAGAGCAGCTTAGCCGCCATAGGCTGAATTTCACTTTCTAATATTTTTGCGGCGCGATTAATAATCTTCACGATTTCGCCCTCGTTATAAAATTCCAAGCGATGAATGTGACCAAAACGATCACGTAGCGGTGCAGCTAACGCACCCGTGCGAGTAGTAGCGCCAATTACTGTGAACTTTGGCAGATCGAGCCGCACACTACGCGCCGCTGGCCCTTTGCCAATGACAATATCAAGCTTGTAATCCTCCATCGCTGAATACAAAACTTCCTCTACAGCACGATGCAAGCGGTGGATCTCGTCGATAAATAATATGTCGCCATCAACTAGGTTTGTTAGAATACTCGCTAAGTCGCCAGCGCGCTCAATGGCAGGGCCACTTGTAACCTTAAAACCCGTGCCCATTTCGTGCGCAATCACGCCAGCCATAGTGGTTTTACCCAAGCCTGGAGGGCCGTAAAGTAACACATGGTCAATCGGCTCACTGCGTTTTTTAGCGGCAGCAATCGCCAGCTTTAGATTGTTTTTTAGTCGCTCTTGACCAATATACTCTTTAAAACTTTGCGGCCTTAACGTAACCTCAATTTTTTGTTCTTCGTCGGAATCATGCGCGTCGATATCCACTATGCGTTCAATAGCCATACACATATTATATCATCATTAACTCTCTGCTCGGGATCGGCTTCAAGTTTCATAGTATAGCGACAGTATTCGCATCGGTCTTTAGAACATGGACCTGCTACTTTTTAAGTGCTAAGGTAACCCTCTGGTTAGTTGGCAGATCGCGTGGCACAGAGGCTAGAGCTTGGCTGGCGTCGTTCAGGCTATAGCCCAACGCCATAAGCGCCTCAAGTGACTCGTCGCCCTTTGCAGGTACTGTACCTGCAAAGCCAGTGTCGGGTAGACCAACCTTGTCTTTGAGATCAACAATGATGCGTTCAGCCGATTTTTTCCCAACTCCAGCCGCTTGTGAGATATAAGCCACATCGCCACTAGCAATGGCGCTGCGCACAGCCTCACTTTCACCTATGCTTAGCACCGCCATAGCAGCTTTCGGGCCAACACCCTGAACCGTGATCAATAGTTCAAAAAGACGTTTCGCCGCTAAGTTAGCAAAGCCGAACAACTCCTCGCTTTGTTCACGTATATGGTGATAGGTTTTCAGCTCAACTTCTTCGCCCACACCAATTTTCTCGTAATCATGCGCTGCTACGATAACCTCGTAACCCACACCGTGCACATCAACAACCACGCTTGAAGCGTATTTTTCGACAACCTTACCAAAGATATGAGCAATCATTCTATTAATAGTGTATCATGACGCGCGTGCCGATAGGTGCAAAGTTGTAAATAAATTCGGCAGCTTCGTAGGTCATGTTGATACAGCCGTGGCTCATGGGCGTGCCGAAATTGTTGTGCCAGTAGGTGGCGTGAAAAGCGCGGCCGTCGGCATCGAAATAACTAATCCACTCAACGTTTGGCACATTGTAAGGAACGCCCCCGATCACCCCTTTCATAGTTTGCACGCGGCGCTTGTGCCAAACCTTAAACTCGCCTGGCAAAGTGGGCGTAGCGGCAGTGCCAGATGAAATACGCCAGCTGGCGATGGCAGTACTACCAGTCCAGGCCGTGGCAGTTTGAGCGCTAAGGTTCACCTCTACCCAATGCTCGCCCTCGCCAGCCTTAATAGTCACACGGCTATAGCCAGTTTCCTCAACGTCGAGCTCTTTGCTCATATTCGTGCCACTTCTAACCGCCTCAGCCAGCGCACCAGCAACCGCCGCATCATCACGAATTTTATAACCATTCTGCCCAGATGTTAACACGGCTCGTACGTTACCGCCGCTATCAACCAAAACTTTCTCGTCGATTGGCGCACTAGCAATATAAGGCGCAACCGTGCCATTTAGAAACCGCTTAATTTCGTCGTGGTTAAAAGTTAGCTCGATTGCGCCGTCTTTGGGTGTAGCCACCACCCACCTAGCTATATCGGGCGGGTCGGCGTAATAAACTAGCCTGCCCCTGTAGGTTAAATCTAACCTTAGCCCGAGGCGAGCGTTCATAAATTCGGCAGCCTCTTCGGCAGCCTTATTAGTGATAGTCGGCAACGATTCAGCAGGAGTTAGCTTAACTTTCACCGCCCGCGGATTTTTTAGCATGCTGGTAATTGTGGCTTCCATATCGACTGGCGTAAGTTTAGTGCCAGGCTTGGCATCGGTCACATTAAAGTGGTTAGCGCCCACATCGTACTGAATACCCGCTTCTTGCACCCAAACCAGTTGGTCAACAAACGTGGTATTTAAGTATTCCTGTAGCTTCTTGTCGCTGCGAGCCACCACCAGCTCGGCTGGGTCGCGCGCTAGGTAGTTTAAAGCCGCAATTGGGTGTGTGTCTTTGTAATCCAGTATATTATTTACGGTTTTTTTAACGTCAACCGTAACACCTAGGTCTTTAGCCGTAGCCGTGGCGGTTTTATCGCCCACAGTAATTTTAGCCTTCATGGCTTTTACCATGATTTCAACGGTTTTAGTAAGTTCAGCGCGATCTTTACCCGAAACATTAGTGCCCGCCAGGCTGAAACCAGGTAAAACCTTACCGCGAAAAGCCAGATGCGTGAATACAAACAGTCCTGTTGTAATAATTACAACAGATGCCACAACCCACAAGGCTAGTTTATGATGTTTACTAAGCCTCCCACGAGGCTTGATATCAATATCATCAAAACTATGCAAAGTATAAACGGGTGCGTAAACGCCCGGGTTATAAACATGCTGATGAGCAGTCTTGGCCACACTGAAGAACCATTCTTCTCGCGATTAGTATTTATTTTGCACTCTACTCTGATTAGTATATCACCATACACTATAACTGGACAATAGAAAATAGCCTAAGAACTTATCCGGGTTTTTTGCGAATCTGAACCACGATGGAGAATATAAGTTAGTGATTTATGCTATAATTTGAACATGAAGGTATATTTTGTTAGACACGGGCAAACTGATCAAAACCTTGATATGGCCGCTGGTAAGGACATGGAAGAATACGAGATATAATCTACGATTTCACTGTGTATTTTACCCATGTAAATCGCAGCAATTAAGCCGCATTTTAAGTAAAAAATAACAAAATCATAAAAATAAACCGAATCTTGCACTGGGTTTTAATAGAACTCTAACAATCTAAAAGACTTGAAAAACGTAACATAAACCAGGGTCGGCCTGCTTTCTTAAGTTTCAACAATTTGCAAATAGCCAAAAACCGCCATTTCTATGGAAGGCTTGCTGGCAGTAAGAGTAACTTCGGGTTATGCAACGTTGGTTTTATCTTGGCCATGCATTAGCTCAACGGTATACTTGTAGCATTCCGGATTTTTCATATATGAAAAACTGCCCGACATAGTAAAAGCCCCCGACACACTGCATTTCTACAGGGTATCAGGGACTCGTTTTACCTACTCTTGAGCTTAAGATTTTTTAGCTTTCACCTCCTTTTTTACCATTTTGCTGAGGATCTCCCTTTCAGCCATGGCGATACTCCTCTTCAAGTGGAAAACCATTTTCGCAATCTGCTCCTTCGTTGCTGGAGCAGCTTCTCCTTCGTTATCTAATAATTCAATGCCTGTTTCCGGGCTGATTGCTATATCAATATCAGAACCACCATCAACGGTGTAACATAGAGAGACAGTCCAGTCACTGGGATTACTTTTTCCGCACCAATAGTCCACATCGGTAAACCCGCCCTCATCACCTCGTTCGGCGTCATTCCATCCGCTCGAGTGATAGGTGAGACACTCCGCACAATTACAAAAATTGGTATTAAAAATATCGGTTGCCAGAGAAACCTCGTAAGAATTGTCAGACAGATCATACTCAATGCCTAGCCTTACTTTATCTACGTACGTGGCAGGCTCAGCTAGGGATATCCTATCGTTGCCGAAAGGATTTACTACATCCTTATACTGCGCTAGCACCTCCTGCAATTTTTTAAGATCTAGATCTACAGGAACTGCACATAAAGGCGCATTCGAGTCACGCAACGCGTGCTTGAGAAGCTTTTTGTAAATCGTATTAGTTAGACGATCAATGAATTTCTGATCATACTCGCGCTTTAGTAATGACACGAGTATGATCAACCCTTTTACGGAATGGATTTCTCCACTCCAAAAGTTATCACCGCCCTGGCCGCGTTCGCCTACTATCGCCATGGCAGCATTGTATATCCAATATGGAACCCCTTCCTGGACTACGTAATACGTGCCAGAGTGGGTGAAAGTTACCCCTTCCACCTTAAAACAGGGCAGGGTCTTATGCCCCGGCCGATCTTTAATGCGATGAGTAAAAAGTGACCTCATCGTTATTTCGAACTCCTTAATCGAAATAGCCATCTTTCCTTCCCTCCTAAAAAATAAATAATTCTATCCCAGGCGGTTATTCGCCATAGGAATAATCAATAAAATTAATTAATACATTAATTTAATTCATTGACTATATGCTATGGCGGATTAATATATAAGAAAGTCTGTTTTTAGAGTAGGTTATTAAAGTGCAAGACAATTAAGGCTTACTGAGTTTTTTGTGAAAACAAAAAACTCCATCTAGATGGAGCAAACAATTTACACTGTTCACGCCCACCGTGATATCAAACTAATCATCTATACAGAATCTTAGTCATTGTCATATAACTTAGATTCTATTATCATAGTAGCACACATTTTGGTAATTGTCAAGAGGGTGGTAATATTAGTGTTTTATAATGAAAAATAGCAGTATTTCTAGGATATATAATTACATTAGAAAGGTTTTGGTGGGTTCTAAGTGGAGTGAAAAATGGATAAAAAAGGGTAGTATATTTTTAACGGTCTGAGCTGGTTACTTTAGATGTTCCATAGCAATAAGGTGTCGGAAGAGGCATGGTAAACCTAGGATAAAGAGTGAGCAAGGTGAGCAACTTTCTTAATTGTATGTTTGATGATTTTGCTAATGTTTGTGCTATAATTAGAAAGTCCAAATCTGTAAAGCCGTCGTTTTCGACACTTTACTTATTCAAACAAGAAAAGGGCACTGTACTCGAAGCTTGGTTTCAATAAGAACTTTGCAGGTTTGGACACCTAGAGCGGGTGTCCTTTTTCTGAGGCGGCCGTTAGAAAGCAAAGTATGATAGATAAAGAACCAAATATTAGCTCGTCTGAGGCGGTCGGCGAAGAGCTGCAAGATAAAGTGGATGCAACGATTATCGCGGCTACTTCGCTTAAAAAGACATTACTACCAAAGCGCAAAATCGAGGAATTCACTACGCCAGAATATGTACCAGAATACATTCCGTCGCCGAATGATAGGCACGATCAGCTCCCCAAACGAATACGAGCGACAGTCGACAAATACTTAGCTCATGTGGGCGAGAATCCACAGGAGGAAGATCATTCGGAAAACTATGAGCAAAATGTTCGTACTGCTGCAGCGCTACTTGAATTTTTCTCTGGAAAGCCCGGTAAAATTCGTCGAACTGGTAGCACATACAGAAATGAGCAATATGACAATAAAATTATTGATACGATGATGCGAGCCATCGAGCAACAAAAACCAATAACAATTTTTGGTTTGTCTTTTTCGCCAAAATATCGTAATCCCAACTATTCTAATGGGAATCTGTTGCCGGATATGGCAAATTATCTCGCCATGTCTAATCTGCAACAGATTGCTCATGGAGCAAATGCGATTTATCCTCAAGGCGGGGTTGACTTTGTGGTTGGTTATGAGGGTAAGATTTATCAGCAATTGGGTAAATATTCTGATGACGATGTAAGAAAAACGCTCGAAACAATCAATTTACTCAATGACCAAGCGAAGATGAAGGTAGCTAATGATGGCTCACCGAATCGCGTTCGCGTCGTCGATACAAGTGATTTAGTACACGAGTGTCTGCTTAATAATCAGTCAGAAGATTCAGAAGATTTTCGTCGCACCTTGGTCAGAAAACGTCGAGCGATACGTGAAGACTATGAAACAGGATACGAAACACTGATTTCGGAATTATCTGATGAGGGCGAAGATCGAGAGGTAGTGTTGCAGCGTATCGACAACTTGAAGCAAGATCGCATATTATCAAAAACAATTCGAGGCGCAGTTCAAGGGCTAGAGCAAGCAAAAGCGTCCCTATTGGAATCTGATGAGATGAAGGGCGAAACAGAAAGCAAGATTGATAGCAAAGTCAAAACTTTATCGACCTATGCTGAAATTGAAGCATGGAAAAACTTTTGGCTGACAACTACTTCCCCAGATATGTTTGCAGAGGGTGAGGATCCGGAACAGTATGCTACGAAAACTGCCATTGGCTATAAGGCGTTTAATGAAATTAAGTATGAAGGCGGGAAGGGTGGTCGTGGTATTTTAGGTTTCTCTTCTAAGATTTTACCAATAACGGTAAACGGAACAAACCGAAAAATGAATTTCCAATTAGTCCCAGAGTGGAATTATTATCCTCATCATCGTATGACAGCTAGAATAATGGATGCAAAATCGCAACGATACGCCTGGAAACCAATCAGCCAACAAGAAATGAATGATTTAAATACAGTATTTGTCCCTAGATTTATAGAGGGGTATAATTACCCATTCTATTATGAGCAACTTGTACCAGACACAGATATGTCGTCGCGAACTTCAATGGGCGCATCCGCAGAGCTACTTAAGTCTGAGGATGGCGGACGTTATATTGCTAAAACAGCCCTGTACGCAAATGGTGCCGAGCACTTACTAAAACAAATATCAAAGATGCAAGCGATGAGGGAGGCTGGGATAGACATTATTCCAGAAATAATGGAAAGCAATATCAAAGAACACGGAATTAGGTATCTAATGCCGTATTTAGGCGATAAGGCACTAGATGGAGCAATGTTGTCAGAAAATCCATTATCTAACACCGAGGGACAGTTCCCTCAACTTCTGAATGGTCTTTATGGAAAACTATGGTCAATTGGGGAGAGAAAAACCGGCCCCACTAATTTTAGTGAATGCCACATGCGTTCGGTAGAAAAAGGTCTTCAGGCAGTAGAACAATCTGATGACTTATGGCTGAATGACAATGAGCTTATTTTAGTGAATGGGAGACAGCAATTTAACCTGAAGATTGCTCTGGACTTATTAAAAAAATCTAACCTGAACTTGGATAAGGTCTTTTCTGCTTCTATTATCCCTGAGTTTACTCATGGAGACCTGCATCTTGGAAACATTTTTATGGATGGCGACAATTTGCAGCTGATAGATATCAACGGTAATACTGAAAGAGATAACGTATCCATAGAGTTTGAGCTTTCGCGTTTGGTCTTAAGCTATTATCGGCAGATAATTCGTGACGGAGAATACTCAATCGTCACTGACGAAAACGGCAATGATAATATTATTTACACCGAGAGAGGTAAAGAACTATTAGACGCACGAGAAAAGGCTCTTGAATCTATTATGCAAAACCCCAATCTAAAAGAAGTGTTGACTGAAGAATCACTGATGAAAATTAAACTCCTTGAAGCATTAGATATCGCAAGCGTGTTCAATAAGCGTCCAGATGAACAGAAAGAAGGAACATATTTGATTGGTACGTCACTATTAAATGAGGTAATTCGTGATGGTGGGTTTGCGGATGACGCAATCTTGAACTTAATGAGGCAAAAAATTAACGTTGACAATTATCGGGATGCTGAAGTTTACTCAAATATGGAAACTATCTTTCAGCAGTACTTGGGCGACAGATGGTCTGGCTATTCGATATCGCACATGTTTGATCAGTTTGTGCTGAGTGGGATCGCCAAAGATGGCAAGGTTGAAAGTTTTCTAACAGACAATAATATTCTGCCAGATGAAATTAATAGAAACTATACTGGAGAAGAAAGTGCTTCGGGCGAGCGAATTATTAAGCAAGGCAATCAAGGATTATTACTGGCTTGGCAACAAATAAACTTCCCTGAAAATGATCCAGGCAAGCTATTCCCATCCTTTGCTATTGAAGAACGTGCCATTTGGGATGCTATAAACAGTCATGAACCGTTACTTGTCGGTGATCAACAATATTCCGTGGAAGGTATGTTGGGTTTAGGCAAAGAATCAAAAGTCTTCGCCGCCAAAACACCTGACGGAAAGTCGGTGGCAATAAAAATTGGGCTACAAAAACTTGATCCAGAATTTAAATATGCCGAAGATTTGAAAACGAGGTCAGGAGAGATTGCCCATCGATTCCCTGAATATCTCTCATACGATTCCGAAAAAAATATTATTGCTATGGAATTGATAGGTGGAAGCCCAGCTGAAGATGTTGTTCATTCGCTCGAAACACCTGACGAATGGGTAGATTTCGTGTCAAATATGTCTGGCATAGTCAGTGACATCGCCACGCTAAACGAAAGAGGCATTTTTGCTGGTCAATTTAACCTTCGTAATGTCATTGTCGATGATGACGGAAATTATCGTATAATCGATCCGTTATTTGAGGGTAGTCAAGATGTCTACGAATCAAAGCAAATTCTTCGCATAATGGGCGTACTAGTCCAGAAGATATACCAAACAGACCCTGGCCGTTTCCCGCTGGACGTAAAGTCAGCGAATTCTGATATTGAACTCCGCAACCTGCGATATCCGGACGGCATTCTTCAAACATTATTAGAAAAAGAGATTAATATTCCAGAACCAATCAACAGTGAGCTCATCAAAACGTTTACGAAATATCTGCAAAATGGTATTGCGACTAAAACATTAGAAGATGCATCCTCCGATTTTCGAGGTATTAGACGGTTGTGTGAAATTTATCAAAACCCCGATCGTGCGCCTAAATTTACCGGCATTCCTAGCGCACTAGCAGTAGATCTAAATGGCACATTAGAAGAAGGTGGCATAATCAATGCCCAAACTGTGAAATCCATAAACCGTCTTTCTGGTCGTGGAATTCCTGTTGTTGTCATTTCCGGCAAGAACATAACTGGTATTGCCGAATTGCTGCAGACAAACGGCATTAGCCCCGCATCAATAGATATTATTTCTGATGAAGGTGCATATTACGTAAGTTCTGGTGAGGTCGTAAATAATATAACGATAGAAAATGTCGAAGGATTAACGGAAAATATTCGTTCCTATCTCAATAATCAAAACATCTTATCGACAGTTAGGAATAATGAACGTAGAATAAACATTCTACTTCCCCAAATCGATGAAACTGTGTTGTCTGCCATTTCGCAATATGCATTCAGTCAAAATTTAAACGTATCATTAAATAGAGAAGTAGGACAAATTGACCTTACCGCTAAAGGGACGAATAAACAATCAGGTCTTTTGGCGGTCGCCAGTCGACACGGCATTGATCCGAACGACATTGTTCGCGTAGGCAACGAACCAGATGGCAACGATAAAGAGATGTTATTTGACGAAGACGGCAACCGCAGAGATAACGCTTTCATGGTAACAAACTCAGCTGAAACAACGGCTATAATTGAATCTCTGACTGATACTATCGGCTATGGTGGCAAATATCGTTCTGGCGAAATGCCTACCCAGTTTGGCAGCTTTGACGACTATGCCACAGCGACTGACTTTGAGGTTGAGCGCTTACGAACATCGGCAAAAACATCATCAAATATCTTCTATCCATATTCCGCACTAGAAAAGCGTTTTGACAAAAAAGACGAGAAAACTGTTGATTATAAATGGATACTTCGAGATTCTGAGTCGAATCCAATAGGTTTTACATCGATTAACGCAGTCGGCGGCAATGGGTATTACAATATCAGCGGAATTTATTTAACGCCCGAAACGCGTGGGCATGGGGTGGCTTCTAAGGCAATGACTCAATTGAAGAATTTTGCTAGCAATAATATTACTGGATTTCAAGGCTTTCGGGTCCGAATAGCTGAGGCAAACTTACCTTCTCGTATGTTGTTTGAAAGATCTGGCTTTGTACCGACAGAAGTGCTAGAAGATGACTATACGCTTATAGTCGATGGTAAAGAGCAAAGAGCAAAAACGATTGTTTATGAATATTCTCCAACTTCCCAAGTTCAAGGTATAAATCTAGCGCAGAATGACGTTTTGACTGGCGAGCAACTGAGGATAGTGTATAACGAGCAAAAAGAATTGAAAGCATAAAATGGAGTTTACTGAACTAAAAACAGCTGACCCATTCGTCGAGCAAACCTCCGAACGACCCGTTATTAGGCAAGAATTAGTGGGACCAGAAGAAGATATTGAGCGAAATCCACTACAACTCAGAGAAATTACATTGGAGGATTACAACCACGATCTATCAAAAGAACGGGTTGAAACAGCTCAAAATATTCTGCAACAAGAAATGAGCAATACCAGATATGATTCATTCTTGCTCCTCAAGCAAGCGGCATCATATCAAGACATGCTACAAGCATCACAAAGTCCACATATTGAAGATGTGTTTAGGGGCAGCCAGGGTCTTACTTGTGTCCAGATGGCAGAACTAATGAAGGCAAGGTTTGCTGAGCATGGGCTAAAATCTCATTTTGTCTGTTTCAACACACAAGGGCAGATTAATTCCCCTGGGCACGACTACTCTCCTATTGGTCATATCGCAAGTGCGGTTCCATTCGATGACAGTGGGCAGAAGCAGTTTCTCCTTGCTGATTTGGGTCTGGCTGTACCAAAAGTTATGACATTCCCAGAAGGCGGCTCATCGAAAGAATATCACTATGGTGATAAAAAGTGTCAAGTAATATTTACGAACACCGACGAACAAAAGCCCTATGAAATAGTTATATCTTCTTACGATCCTAAAGCCCAAGAGTATCATATTGCTGACCGTGCTTCATTTGACCCTTTTACTGCCCTAGAGAATCCCAGCGTGGTCACGAATGATAATATGCGTACTCTCCCCGGTTTCCGCACCACAAAATATGACACTGACGGCAGGGTTCTCGCTAATATTTCCGCCGATCTAAAAAAGAGATCCATCAAGCTTAAAATAATGGGTGATGACGGTGAGTATATCACCAAAATACTGTCTTCCAACGACGACATTAATACGCCTGAGATAACGCAGTTGTTGTCTCGCGCTTCTAATTTTTTAGGGGAAACGGAAGAAGATCTTTTGGGTGATTTGCAAGTTTTTCGTGAACATGGCGAAGAATATTATGAAACCGTTATAGCTCCTTCCGTTAAGGAACAGATCCGACAAGAACAGATACTCAGCAAAGAAAAATCAGAAGCGACAGATACAAATCTCAAACTGTTCGTCAAGGATGTTCTTTCAGATTTTGTCTCTGGTGAAATAGATTTTCATGAGCACAAATATAATGTTCGGTTCAATTTAACCGGCACTTCTGGCGAAGAAATATTAGCCACACCACAACAGCCAATAAGGCATTCTTCTGCATATGGAGAAGTCGTTCCGACGCTAAGAATTACAGATATAGCGAAAATGTCACATGCCATAGATAGTTTTCTGGCAGCTTGTTCGCAATACCAAAATCTGCTCTGGGTAAAAAGTCGCATGAATCATAGTCCCGAGCAAATAAAGAAAAACCTCTTAACTCAAATATGGTTTAACGCCACAGAAGCCGATTTTGCAAATCCAGAGGATTTTATTAATAGACAAGAGCGATTTGTCCGAGATGATAAATTGGATGATTATAACAGGCAACATCTTTCAGCACCGATCCCGTCTCTTGAAAATTGCCGATTATCTACTGTGAGGGCAGAGCAAAGCGGTAGCAACGAGTCCCCTTATATGTTAAATTTTGCGCTAAACAGCGAAACTGCCACCTATAATCTTCCTAGCATTAGATATGCTACTGATGGCGACGCTGCCTATATTTTTTCCATCCAAAAACCTAAAAATATCGATCAAACCGATGAAGACCGACTTCTCGCCAAAAAGCTCAATCGCCGTTTCTTTAAACTGAACAAGGGGGTATTAGATGCGGAATCAGACGAGTTTAAGGAGTATCAGCGACTACGCTCTGACGACGCATTGATCGGGGATGAGCCCTACCCAGAGAACATCAGTGATGTCACACCGGCTTCACTAATAAGTTTACTGTCAACATTGGACGCCATGAAGAGTAAGGGGATTATAACTATTAAAGTCCCGTATTTCTGTCCATTACGCTATCAAGCACATGCGCGCCTCGGGCTAGAAGAGCAAGAACGAATCCAAGACAATGTCAGTAATAAATTTCTCCGTACTTTTCGACGCTTAGCATTTCACTTTGACAGTATAAAAATGTCCAATATAGATAAATCTGGTTATACCGAAATTGACATTTATGCTCTAGATATCGGTAATTCCGATATTCTAAATGAAGTTATTTCGGCAATAAAAACACCTGAAAGTTAGTGCATTTTGATAATATTCTTATATTTTTACTAATCACCAATAACAGAGGTATAGACCCGAGCATGTCTCTAAACTACTCAAAAAACATTCGTCTTTAAAAACTTGAGGAACGATAGGGATTTCAACTGTTCGTTGAAGTTTAACATTATGTTCGCTAGATAATCTATCGCCGACCCCACGGTGCCATCACTGCCACGTTCTACACTCCCAGATAACCCGCCACTAGACCCACCTCTATCTCCAAAGAAACCTGATGGAACTTTACCAACTATAATATTTGGCTTTTGAGGTTTATTTACCTCTTGAACACCAACCATGATTACTACACAGGTCAAAGCGTCAACGATACCATCGTGTTTCTCAATTCCAAATCCTACTAGCTGAGTCAAGAGATTTTTCGTCTTGTCTCTAGGAAACAGTATCTGTCCATTCTTAATTCGGCGCGAAATCATACTCAACCTAGCTCGTTTATCTTGGTTTGGCTTGTAACACCTAACGTCTATGTAGTAATTAGATAATGCCCATATTGAAAGGTTTGAACACTGAGAGAAGAGTGTATTAGTCAACATATGAGTTCATAACTAACGCTTAGTGGTATTACTAGGACGTTAAACAAATTACTTGACTATTACAATAATGAGCGATTACACTTAGGATTGCAGTGTACGACACCTCAGGAGATGTTGCTAAGGTAGGGGGATTTGTACGTAGGGTGATGGTAACCTTAGTGTTTTATGATGTAGAATAGTAGTCTTTATAGGATATATAATTACATAAAAAGGTTTGGTGACTCTAAGTAGAGTAAAAACGACTAAAAATGGCTTTACATTTTGAATGGTCGGGGTGCTTGGTTGAGGTTTTAACCAGCCTTTAACAGAGCAAAAACAGCCTCAAATGGCTGTCACATAATCCATGGTCGGGACTGGCGGATTTGAACCGCCGACCTCACCGTCCCGAACGGTGCGCGCTACCAAGCTGCGCCAAGCCCCGATATTACGATTATATCACTGCCCAACCAGATTGCGCCGATGCCAAGCAAGAGCGCCAAGTAGGCCGAACACCACAGCTGCTAACAAGCACCACGCCAGCGGCGCTACAGTTATATCGTTAGCCGGCGCTACTGCAAAATGGCGCATTATAGACGTGTTCATGACCCATTCGTCGAGATTTAGTAGCGGCCCAAGCCAAGACATAAAAGCCACCCAACCAAAATAAACCCAAACTACTAACCCCGCTATGCGTGGCAAAACGCCAAACATCAACACATAAGCACCTATAAATACTAATAGCAGCGGCCAATAAGATAACCCTGCTAAACCGTAGCTTAAAATGTCTACTGAAAAATCTGAGCAGAGGTTTACACAGATAGCCAGAGCGGCCCCACAAGCAACCAACATAAATGCGCCGCACAAAGCCACAGTTGCAGTATGTAAGACCAGCCACTTGGTGCGCGTTAACTTAGTGGAGAGTAAGCTTTCAAGATGTCCGCTCGACTCTTCGCTGCGTAATCTGCCCATAGCTTGCACAACATAAGCCAGCACCATTACGGTTGCAATAGCCAACATAACGCTTAGAAAAGTAGGGATCATAGCGCCTGTTCCGCCCATTGATTTGATTAGCAGGCGCGTAGTTTCGGTTGTTTCATAAACATGGCTCATTTGCGGCACTAGCACACCAACCGTCACGATAAGCGCCAGCGAGCCGATTAACCAACCAATAAAAATGTTCTTTTGCAGATACCAAGTAAGGCCAACCGGCGTTCGTAGTAACCTGCTCGCCCGTGCGCGACCCTTGCGGCTAGGCAGTAAACCCGCACCAATGTCGCGATGCATGAGTAGCACGAAAGCCAGTGGGATCACTACAAGCACGAAGGCAATCGGGATAAGTAGCGGCCACCATTCTGGAAAAGTAATGCTACGCAAGGCTTGCATCCAGCCAAACGGGCTTAGATAACTCAGCCAAGCTGGTTGCAGCAAACCATCAGCGCCAACTTTGCCCGTAAAATCACCGATGCCGCGTGCTAGAAAAGTTGCGCCCACTAAAACCGCCATGAAACCGCTACTTGAGCGCGTTGACTGAAAAAGCTGCACCACGACAGCCGCAATAGCTGCCCACACAAAGCCGAACAACCCCATACCCAGGCCGTAGAGCCACGAGCCTTCAACAGTAATATCGGCGCACAGAGTATGCATGCCAAAACCTAATCCAACCGCGATAAGTGCGTTAGCCAAAAACGCCACGATCAGTACCGCAATCAGGCTAGTGCCACGATGTGTGCGGCCGCTCAAAATCAACTCTTGCGCGCCCATTTCCTCATTCTGACGCGTGTGGCGCACCACCAAAAACGCGTTCATAAACGCCACAGCCAATCCCCACCATAAAAGCGTTTCGATGGTTACCAATGCACCAAAACTCGGCTCATCCAGAAAACCAGTTAATAGCAGCCCAGCAGCATTAGTTTTGAACGCCTCGTAGAGTGTAGTTAAACTCGCCGCATCGCCGTAAGTTTCTTTCAATATCGGCAGCATATAAAGCAACGTCACCACAATACTAACTATCCAGATCGGCAATTTAATACGATCGCGCCGCAATATGAGCTTAGTTAACGGCCAGATTCCAGCAAACATCACTCCTCCTCGTATTGACTTAAGAATATCTTTTCGAGATTAGTATGCTCATGCTTTAGTTCGGCGAGCGAATAGTCGGCCACGGCCTTACCTTCACGGATGATAGTAACACGGTCGCACAAAGCCTCAGCCTCGCTTAAAATATGGCTGGAAAGTAGAATAGTTTTACCCTGCTCTTTGAGCGCTCGCACTTCATCTTGGAAAACCTGCTCCATAAGTGGATCGAGACCACTAGTAGGCTCATCTAAAATATAAAGTGGCACGTCGCTAGCTAACGCCGCCACTAACGCCACTTTCTGGCGATTGCCCTTGCTGTAAGTGCGAAACTTTTTAGTTGCATCAAGCTCGAAAACCTTGAGAAGCTCTGCTCTGCGCTGTTCATTTAAGCCACCCCTTAGTTCACCCAGTAGGTCGATAATCTCGCCGCCAGTGAGGTTTGGCCAAAAGTTCACGTCGCCTGGCACGTACGCCAGCTTTTTATGTAGCTTAACAGACTTACCCCATGGGTCTTCGCCGAACAGCCTTGCTTCGCCACTCGTTTTCTTGAGTAACCCAAGTAACATGCGAATAGTGGTACTCTTACCTGCCCCATTCGGCCCTAAAAAACCGTGTATCTCACCTGGCCCGACTACCAAGCTTAACCCGTTTAAAGCTTTTGTACTACCAAAATATTTGTGCAAGTTTCTAATCTCGATAATTGGCCTTTGTTCGTTTGGCACCACATCCTCCTTTATAAACGCTAGTGCTTTCATTGTAACATAGGCCGCACCAAGCCACGCATGGAGGTTACAAGATTTAGCATTACCGATATATGATAAAATAGCAAGAAGTCATGCCACACCTAATTAAAAAATCATCCGGCCGCATTGTCCATCCGTGGGCACGGCAGAATTTAGTGATTCTAGCAGTTTGCTTGCTGGTCATTTCCGCCATGTCAATTAGTTATGCTGTACTTGGCACAACAATTAATATTGGTGGCCAAGCTTCAATTAAACAAACTGAACCAATCCGCATCACTGCCGTTCAACCATCCAGCTCGCAGCCTGCTTGCGCTTCTGCAACTTATCCCCCAACTTGGAGTGATACAGCCTTCCAAGTAGACGGCGCGCTAACTGCTTTAGATTGTAAATTAATTTTTGACTTAAAAATCAAAAACGAAACTAACGACATGGTTTATATAAAACAGATCTTGGAAGATTCTTTTAATAACTCTGCCAACATGCAATACTCTTTTTCATTCACACTTAATACGCCCAGTTCAGTCATAGCCGCTCAAAGCGAACAGCAATTTTCATTAACTTTGAGCTATAAACCAAGTTTGTCGTCACTACCAGCGCTGACTAGCTTTATGGCCAGTTTTCGTTTAGTGATTGACGTTGTTACGCCACCAATTTTAGTGGTCAACAATAGCGCACGCAATTTCGAAATTTTTCGCGGCGAAACTAGCTTCACGCCGGCTAATCTTACTAGTCGTTTATCAGCATTAGACGATATAGAGGGTAATATTACAAACCAAATCACCAGAACTTGTAGAAAAGGTAACGTCAATATTGCTTGCCCTTCATCATGGTTAGATTGGGATGCTGGCAATTACACTATCACGTACAATGTTAGTAATTTATTTGGACTAGCAGCAACTCCAGTTACTATGCACATTGAAAACTGGCAGTTTATCAAAATTGCTAGTGGCCAATATCACGGCATTGCGCTAGGTTCTAATGGTTCTGTTTGGACGTGGGGGTATAATAACCGTGGTCAACGCGGGATTGGTGTGAACGGTCTTGCCAATACTATCAACAGCGGATCTCCTTCGCTAATTAGTAAAAATGAGTTTGGTGACCAACGCATTATCGACATCGCCGGCGCTCATAATACATCGTGTGCTGTGGCGGCCAATGGCCGAGCTTATTGTTGGGGTAGCGATGACGGAGGTGCACTTGGTAACGGTGGTAGTAATGGCGATACTAACTCACCATCGGCTGTCGCAATGCCAAGTGGCATAACTTTCAAGCAAATCTCTGGTTCACATGGCACAAGCTCGGATGCTACATTTGGTGCGCTAGGCTCGGATGGTAACGTTTATACATGGGGAACTGGTTCTAGCTATCGATTAGGCACCGGTAGCACTAATAATGCAACTACTCCGACCCGAATCACCTCAAGTGGCGATATCGTGCAAGTTTCGCAAGGTAATATAGGAGGCAGCGCCGTAACTGTGTCAGGTGAGGTTTACGTTTGGGGAGCAAATGGGCAAGGCCAGCTAGCGCGTGGCAATATCACAGCGTCCAACGCCACCACCAGCAAACCTAGTCTGGTCAGCGGCCTGTCTGGCGTTAAACAAGTGAGCTACGGCGGTTATGGTGGTAGTGGCTTTATTGTTTCTTGCAAAACCGATGGCACAGCCTACGCTTGGGGTTGGGCATGGGGCGTGAGGGGCAATATCCCATCTACTGAAGTATCAAAACCATTACAAATTGCAGGACTGAGTGGTGTTCGCTTTGTGACGGCTGGCGTGGATTACGCTCATTATGTGGTGGGCAACGATGTTTGGAGCGTTGGGTATTCTAACTACGGCGAAACTTTCACTGGCACAGCCACTCGCATCACTCCTATAAAATCTACTTTAAACAACGTCACCGGTAATGTTGGCACAACAAGTGGCGGATGGGATAATGCCTACATACTAAACGCTACTGGTACTATGGTCTACTCCATCGGTTATAATAATGGTAATGATCGCGAACTCGGTAGCTCAATAACATCTACAATATCAACCGGCGCAGTTGTGCCGTGGACACCGACCATTACAATGTTGGAATGGTAAGAGTGCGTATTACCTTTTTTATCAGACAATTACTCTTTCCCTGCCTACTTTTTGCCTTTTTGCTGCAAAGATTTCGCCGACAACACATAAGCATAAACCATACCCTGATCTTCAATAGCGAAAACGCTGCGATCGTCGCCAATCCTAAGATGCAAAATTGGTTGCTGTATAGTATCACGTGCGTCTAATAATTCATTAAAGTCAGTAACTTCAATCAGCTTGTCACGCGATGTTTGTGGCATGTGCTCAACGTTAACTATTATCTGATTATACTCATGTAAAATGTGGCCTAATGTCTTCTCATAAGTGGTTCGCTTGGCCTTACGTCGAACAAGTATGGTGATAGATAGCGCCAGCACGATTAGAAATACTAAGCCGCTAACACCAGCAGCAATCACAAATAGCAAGTTTTTAGACAGGTCGCGGACTTTTTCCTCAATAGTGCCATCACGATTCAATTGATCAGATTCAACCATGATATTAATAGTTCGCTCCGACAACGGAATTTTCAGAGCAACAGCTTGCCTAGTTTCAATCGGTTGAGAAAAGCCGTCATAGGTTGCTCGCACTTTGACATTTAAAACCACATCAACACTGGCTTCAATCGTTAGCCCATAATCTGAGCGAAAGGCGTTTACTAAATTATTATATTTGCCATAGTCAACATCAATATTTTCGTGAATACTAAAGCCCCGACCAGATTGGTTCTGAATAGTTCGGCTAGGCTTCAAAACCTCTTCATCTTCGTACAGAATTTTCTTAGAATCGTTCGGTTCTGTGGCAAGCAGTTTCGCTACTATATCGTAAGTATATTCATACTCTACAGAGTCATCAGCTTGGAAACTATAATTCAATTCGGCTTTTAAACTATCAATTAGGGATGCAACGTATTGTTTTTTCGAAGGTTGGCACGACTCGGTAAAATAGCTATTTGGCTTTAAACAGACTTGGTAATCAATATTGCCGCTCTCGTGATAAGCAAGCGTACGCGCATCAACATTTAATACCAAAACTGCGAAAGAATAAGCAAAGACAGCAACAGAGACTGCCAATATAATCACCCTGGAAACGAAATGACCATCTTTGTTGCTTTCTTTAGTATGTGCTTGTGCTAGGCTTTTCATCACAACGCCCTGTCCAGCCAAATAGTTGGCCAACCAATCAAAGGAATCTTCCACCGAACGACGCCGACCAAATCGTCCTCACGCACTACCCATGCGTCGTTGGCACTGTTATTATCGCCTTTAGTCTGGATTTGCAAACCGCTAACGCTATTTTTTGTCTCGACTAAACGATGTGTAACTATTTTACCATCATGCCGAAAAGCGACTACCGAACCAAGCTGGATATCTCGTGCCGCGCCGTAAGTTTTGTCAATAATCACTACATCACCAGTGTTGATTCCGGGTCGCATTGAATCAGAACCGATCGCCATCGCCCAATAACGAAAAACGCCCGATACCAATACGACCACTACTACTAATCCGACCATAATAGGCGCCGTAGCCAGAATTTGGCCTGAGCGCTTGTGGCGCCCAGGAATAGGTCGCTTAGTGACAAAGAATTCATTAAAACGCATAAGTAATAATGTAGGTAGCAAAATAGCCAATATTGAATAAATAAACGGGCCTAGGTCTGGAATTATCGGCGCTACAATCGGATAAATCGCCATGATCAGCGCGTAAGTTACGGCTGGGCGCCAATCAGATTTATATGACACGAAAGTTAGCATGACGTTCATTGCAATACCACCGAGCACCAAACGTCCAACCATTTCGAATATCTCCAGTGGCGCGCCAAGACGGTAAGTTTGTAAACCAACTAAGATAGTAAGTACGCTAAACGCTAGCATCACACCAACTAACGTCATTTTATGATTGCCGATTCGTTTTACTAGGGCATAACGCCACAACTCTGTCAGTAACGTCACGCCCGCAACTGGCAATACATTATAGACAATCATCAACGGTTCTAAGCTATAGCCATTCCGTAAAAATCCTGTAATCAACCCTAACAGATAAATGAGCACCATATAAAGCAAGATGTAGACTACCACTATTTGCGTAGCCTGACCACCGTCAACGCTTCGCCGCAAACGAAACCCAACCACCAACCAAGTTACTACCAAGCAGGCTGCTAGAAATCCTAAATACCACAAGCTCGATGGGTGAAATACTTTATACACAAAAGTGCAAATCGTAACTACAAACAACGCTAACAGCAGCAACAGTGTTACCTTCACCAAGTTAACTTTTGACGTGCCACCCTTACTCACGGTGCTTAGTTTTCCCCGTATTCAATTATTGATTGGCTTGCTCATAAGGCACAGCAATACTATAAGTCAAATTATTGATGCCGCTCGACACCGTTTGTCCTGTATATGTGAAAACCAACTTATAGCCTTTACTGCTGGCCGCCGACAATATATCTCCCTGAGCCGGCGCGCTATTATCATCGTAAGTTAACGTAGTCGTTATATTATTACTGGATAAGTTATTGATAGTTGGAGCAATTACACCCAATTTAGCGTTCAAAGAGCCTGTGTTAGTTGCCGTGAAGGTGCAGCTTACAGTATCGCCCCCGGTCTTAAATGACGGCGATATAGTAATCGTATCATTTGCTGAGCTAGATTGACTTACCACTGGTGTTGAGACCGTTGCCTCACCAGTAGCCGTGCAGGCTGGTGCCGGACTAGTAGTTTCCCAGTGCACCGACCAAGAGGCCGACTGAATACTTGCCGTACCATTAACCAGTAGATTCGCGCCTAATGCTGCGAACGCTACGCCTAAGCTCAAAACACCGACCACTAAAGAAGCGATCGCGATCATGCGCGTTTTTTTATGATGCTGATTAACTTTAACCATGTGATTTACTCCATGTTTACTGTTAGTATTATAAAGTAATCATAACATGATGATAAGCATATTGGCAAAGCTTATTTAAAGTTATAATTTTATTGAAGCAGCTTATTTCCAGCGTTAACACCTTATTTTTCAAGATCGCGCCCAACATAATAAAAACGACCCTAAAAGGTCGTTGTATTTTGAATGGTCGGGGTGAGAGGACTTGAACCTCCGGCCTCTGCGTCCCAAACGCAGCGCGCTAATCCAACTGCGCCACACCCCGAAATGGTGTCTCGGCTCGGAGTTTAGTATATCAAAAAGGAACACTAAACACAACGGAGCTAACCGACTGATTACATATTAGCATAAGTTAATTAAAAAGTCAATAGTTTGGTCGGGGCAGCGAGATTTGAACTCACGACCTCACGGCCCCCAGCCGTGCGCGCTACCAGGCTGCGCCATGCCCCGCAAATACGCTTCGCTCGTTGAGACAAACCTACGGTTTGTCTCAACGAGCGAGCAACTGGTAAAGCCAGTTCGTCCGTCTGCTCTTTTCCCTTCTGGGCTGTTATAATTAATTCTATCGAATTAATGTAACATTGGGTCGCCTCGGTCATGAGAATAAAATTCTCGTGGCTCTCATCTCGCCAATGTTATAATCATAACATGTTTAAAGACTTTATTAGAAATCACCTGTTTATGTTTAGTATAATTGGCGCAGTCGTAGCGGCATCTTTACTGTGCCTGTGGCTGGCTACTGGCCAACAACTTTGGTTCGATGAATCGTACTCGGTGGTGATAGCCAAAAAATCACTAGGTGACATCATCAGCCTTACTGCCGTAGACGCTCATCCACCGTTTTTTTACACCTTGCTGCATTTTTGGGGCGCGTTGGTCGGCTGGAACGAGCTGGGGCTACGCGCACTAAGCGTTATTTTTTACGCCGCATCAATTGGCCTAATACTGCTACTAATTAGCAAGCTTTTTTCCAAAAAAACTGCTATCTATTCTGCGCCCGTTCTAGCCCTTGCGCCGTTTATTATGCGTTACGGCTTTGAAGTGCGCATGTATAGCCTAGCCTCGCTGATAGTTGTAGGTTCGGCTTTCGCGCTTTACTACGCCATGAAAACTAACAAAAACCGCTACTGGATCATCTACGGACTACTGGTAGCACTTGGTGTCTGGACGCTGTATATGACATTTATCGTATTCTTGGCGCAGCTTATCATTCTAGTTATGCACACGCTCAAAAAGCGCGGTAAATGGTTTAAGCAAAAGTGGGTCCTCGCCTACTTTGGGGCAGTTTTACTTTACTTGCCGTGGATACCGAATGCTCTGCACCAGATGAGCGGCGGGGCGCTGAGCGGCGCTAACGTTACGTTTGGCTTCAGCCAATTACTTAATGTATTTTCGTTCGGCCTGATATATGAACCCAGCAACCAGTGCGATGTTATCTATTGGATTTTGCTAGCTTCAATACTGCTGGCAACCGCTGTGCTAATAAGAAATGTGCTTAGGAAAAAGAATACCGACGCCAAAAACTTGTGGTTTTTGATGCTACACTTTGCGCTACCGCTCGCCATCTTCATGATCATCGCTTCACCGATTTTCGGTTGGAAAATTTACCTTGAACGCTACTTGGCGCAATTTATCATTTTCGGTTATGCCAGCCTGGCCGTAGTTTTTGCGTCGAACATTTTTGCCAACAAAAAGCCAATTTACAGCGCTTATTTTGCGGTGCTAATTGTACTGTTAATTGGCGTAGCCAACCTATCCCAAACTGGCAATTTTAACTACCAGCGAATGGATAAACCTGCCAACCACGACATTGCTAATATCGTGAGTAAATATTGCAAACAGTCGATTGTGGTAGACGACCTTTATTTTTATATTGAGCTTGCGCCGTACATGAGCAGCGATTGCAACTACTACTTTTCGTCGCCTGGCGAAGTTGATTTTGTGGGTGGCTATGCGCCGCTGCATGCTTCCAACAGACGCATCGCAAAACCAAGTGAGATTAACACAAAGCAATTAGTTGTAGTAGATGTAAAACCTAAGGCCAATTTTAAACCGAGCGCGGCATACAAGAAAATCTCCGAAAAAGAGATGACTTGGCGCAGGTTTACTGTTTATTCTCGCTGAGTTTGGCAATGTCTTTGGCGCTCAAAGCCCTGCTGACATCTTCTTCCGTAATGGTTATTGTACTACCACCCGCCGCCTCGCCCGACAACACTTTTTTAGCCACTTGGTTCTCTACCACGCGTTGCACCACGCGGCGCATCGGGCGAGCGCCCAAGCGTGGGTCGTAACCCGCTTCAACCAATAGTTCCTTCGCGCCTGCGTCTACCACAACTTTAATTTTCTGGTGCGCCAAAGTTTTATTCACGCCTGCCACGATAAGATCAGCAACTTGTAATAATTCTTCTTTGCCTAGCGGCTTAAACAGTACGATTTCGTCGAAACGGTTGAGAAATTCGGGACGGAATTGCATAGAGTCTATCAGCTCGTTTATAAATTCGTCTTCGAACTTGTCGATGTCTAGCCCGCGATTAATATATTCGCGAATTCTGTCTGCCCCTGCGTTGCTAGTAGCAATCACGATGCAGTCTTTAAAGTTAACCTCGCGGTTTTTTGCATCGCGCAAAACGCCTTCGTCAAGCACTTGCAAAAGCGCAGTAAGCACATTGGGGTGAGCCTTTTCAATTTCATCCAACAAGACCACGCTGAACGGATGCTTCATCACCTGCGCCGTTAAGCTGGTTGGATTATCAGCGCCATCGGCTGTTAAATTGGCTACGTCTTCATTCGTAACATACTGGTTAAGATCGACTCGCACTAAGTTTTCTTCGCCATTAAAATAAACCGCCGCCAGCGACTTGGCCAGCTCGGTTTTACCCACGCCAGTTGGCCCTAGGAATAAGAATGTACCGATAGGCTTGTCTTGGTTGCGAACACCCGTACGAGCGCGGCGCAAAGCGTCACTCACCACTTCAACGGCGTGCACCTGGTTTATCATGCGCTTATGGATTAGGTCTTCGAGATTTAGCAACTTTTCTCTTTCGTCGTCTGCCTTGGCCACACCAACTTTCACACCCATGGTGCTTTCAATGGCTTTTTCAATCGAAACAGCTGTAACAAAACCTTCTTCGGCGTGAGTGGCCGCCATTTCCAACAGCTTAATAGCCCGGCCAGGCATTACTAGGTCGTAAACATAACGATCAGCTAGACGATAAGCTTCTTTCAATGCCTGATACATATAAGTTACACCGTATTGGCGTTCAAACAGTAGTACAGAATCTTCCATAGCAGCCATCGTTTCTACCCTGTCGGACTGTTGAATATTAATGCGGTTCATAGCGTGCACAATGCCTGGGTTTTGCTGCCCAATTTGTAGCAGGCGCTGCTCATCGAGCGTCAGCACCATGCGCACCTGCCCTGCCTCTAAAATAGGCAGAAGCAGGTTGGTTAAATTAACTGCGCCAATGCCATCTTCAAAAAATAGATGCGCGTTGTCTAAACACAAAATAACGTTTTTTGCGCTATAAGCTTCAACTAAAACTCGGTTCACTAGGGATTCCACTTCACCACGACCAGGCGCTACCGCGATAATCGACGATGCGTCTAGCAAGAAAACTTGACGATATTTTAGATTACCTGGGATATGGCTTGTACCATCTATAATCCTCTCTGCAAAAGCCTGTACCACCGTAGTTTTACCAACACCAGCGTTGCCCACCAAAGCCACATTTTGCCGCCCGCCGCTGCTAAAAGCTTCCACCATTTGATCAACCACACGCTCGTGTGTTGGTATGTCGGCCGTCATGCGGCGACCATAACCAATCGAGTATGATAAATTACGCCCCATGCGATTGAGCAGCGGCGTAAAACCAAAAGACCAGTCGCGCGCTATGCCGCCCGTACGTATCGGGTTTTTCGCGCCAGTTGCCAAAATATAGATGTGATCAAACCACTTCACACCATCCATCATGTCGTCCATATCAAGCTGCAGATGCGCCAGAAGCTCCTTGTGTTGTGGCAAAGTTTGCAAAATGGCTAAAGCCAGCACGCCACCAGATATAACTTGCACCCCTAACTTATCACGCACCTTAATAGCGTTTTGCCAGACTTCGTCGGTGTGCTCGTGCGAATCGGCAGCGATTTCTTGCAAAAAACGCGTGCCCATGCCAAAGCGCCGAGCCAAAAACCGCCCAGACGACACCCGCCCCACAGCGAGCGCAATATCTTTCGGTGCGGGATTACGTGGCAGAAAACCCAACACACTACTGCTTATAAGCTCATCAATATGTGTAGAGTCTGGATGCGCCACATCCAGCCGATACAACTCGCGGTGATACCATACCAAAATGACAACTGGTGCAGCCGCCAGCCCAATCGCCAGCCAACCCAGCGATAAGCCAATATATAGAAGCAGCAACCCAGCTAGCAGCAAGGCTATCGTGGTGAGAATTAACAAAATACGCGCAAGCTTATCAATGCGCGCCGCAAAACGCGCCTTAACGGCTCTGGCGCTATGATAGTGAAATTCTAAAACGGCCACTTCGGCACCCACCCTATAATAAACATGATAATACCCAACACTGGCAGCAACGGTAGTAACAGATACCCCACCGTAGTAAGCAAGCTACCCACGAATTGAGCCACCAGCACCACGATGCCAACTAGCAGCACTAAAGTGCGCATGAAAGCTCCGATAATGCGCGACAACAGCTTATCGAAGAACATCTTAATCTGAATGTCTAGCGGCGCTTGCACGGCAGTAGTGGCGTCAATCTGGCGAAACGGTGCAAACAAGGTTTTTAACAACAGCCCAATCGAGAAAAAGTCCATGCTAGCGCCCATGGTGCGCATTAAATAAATAGCCTCTTTCTTCAAACCATCTGTATACCACCAAGAAAACAAGCTCATTAAAAGCATATACTTATTGTAGCGCATTTTATCGGCCAAGTCACTTTTGCGCTATACTAGAAGCATGACAAGGAAATCTTCGATTGCGATCGGTAAATTCGTCCGCAAAGTGGCTAGGCTACGCGGCGGCGGCTCAGCTCTGCCCGGCCTAGTTATCGAGAAGATCGACCGCAGTTTCGTGCGCGACTGCCTAGGCCAATTACCAAAAGGCGTCGTAGTGATTAGCGGCACTAACGGCAAAACCACTACTACAAAAATCGTTACCGAGCTACTAGAAAGCCAAGGGCTTAAGGTTTTTACCAACAATACTGGCAGTAATTTTATGCGTGGCGTGGTTGCTGCTTTGTTAGAAAACATCAACTTACGCGGTGAGCTTAAAGCCGACATAGCTGTGCTTGAGCTCGACGAAGCCCATGCCGTAAAATTCGTACAGGCCGTGCAACCCAAGTACTCACTACTACTCAACGTAATGCGCGACCAGCTAGATCGTTTTGGTGAAATTGACCACACAGCTCAGCTGCTCAGCAAAGTTGCCGACGCCACAACTGAAACGGTGGTTATTAACCGCGAAGACAAGCGCCTGGCTGGCCTAAGCACCGCGGCACGCCAAGTTTACTTCGGGCTAGGCAAAGAGTTAATTAGCGAATTTCCCGAAGACGACGAACTACTGAGCCGCAGTACTAAAAAGCAGCCTTCAAGCCTAAGTGCAGACGTAGTATTGTCGTCGATAGACGATAACGTAGCTGAATTTTTGGTTGATGGCAAAAGATATAGCACGCCACTCGCACTGAAGGGCAGCTATAATATTTTTAATTCGGCAGCCGCACTGGCGCTCGTTAGGCAGGTGCTGCCAAGTGCTATGGTTCAGGCGTTGGTTGACGGACTGGCTAGCATAGAATCAGCTTTTGGGCGCGGCGAATCGCTCACCGTTAACGGCCAACTGCTCGAATTATTCCTAGTTAAAAACCCTAGCGGCTTCCAGCTGGCGCTCAACTCGTTCGCGGCTGGCGAGCACGACACCATGATAGCCATCAACGACAATTACGCCGACGGTCGCGATATGAGCTGGCTATGGAATGTTAGCTTTATAGGCCTAAAATCAGTTCAGATGGTAAGCGGCGTGCGTGCCGCCGACATGGCCCTAAGACTCAAATACGACTGTGTGGAACTTGTTAAAGTTATAGAGCCAAACTTATCTGTTGCAACCCATGATTTTTGTACAAATTCTACGCGTCCGAAACGCATTTTTGCCACCTACACCGCCATGCTGGAAATACGCAAAATCCTGAAAGGCCGCAAGATACTATGAAAGAACTAACCATCCTACACCTATACCCCCACGAAATGAACTTGTACGGCGACCACGGCAACGTGTTAACTCTTAAGCGGCGCTGTGAGTGGCGCGGCATTAAAGCAAATATCGTGGCTTATGAACCTGGCGACAAGCTCCCAAAAAATATCGACATCATATTCGGCGGCGGCGGCCAAGACTCTGGCCAAAGCGTCATTCAAGATAGTTTGCACCAACTAGCGCCTACACTAAAAAGTCTGGTTAGCGCTGGCACACCCGCCTTGGTCATCTGCGGGCTTTACCAATTGTTCGGCAAGTTCTTCAAAACTTTTGACGGTGAAACTATTCCTGGCATCGGCATATTAAACGTAGAAACTATTGGCGGTGCTGAGCGGCTAATCGGCAACATCGTGTGCGAAAGCGAAGAATTCGGCGAAATTGTAGGCTACGAGAACCATAGCGGGCAAACTTTCCTGAGTAAAGGCGTTCAGCCCTTAGCGCGCGTAGTGCGTGGTGCAGGCAATAATGGCCAAGATGGTTTTGAAGGCGCTAGACTGAACAACCTGATTGGGTCATACTTGCACGGGCCAATCCTGCCTAAAAACCCGCGGCTGGCCGACTTTTTGATTAGTAAAGCTTTGGAAAATAAATATGGTGATGGCGCACTTGAGCCGCTTAGCGACGCAGCCGAAAATCTAGCACACCAATCTTCAGCCAGTAGGCCAAGATAATCTGCGCGCCTTGGCGCAACTTCTAAGCTTCTTCTAAGGGGTCAAAAAACACCGATATAATGGCACACACAATGCCGCCAATTGGGAAAACCGGCCACATCCAACCCCATGTAGCGAAAAATAGGCCGCTGCCGACATAAACCGCCGTTGCGGTCAACATAGTGATCGCGCACAACTTACCAACTAGGTCAGTTTTTCTTTTTTGTTCACCAGTTAATTTCGCTAGCTTCTCGGCTACTTCCGCCTCAGCGATGCTGCTTTTTTGTATGCCACCGTATATAAACAGGTAAATAGCCAGACTCAACACGATGAATAGCCCCATAACAGGCAGCGTTGAATACATCGGCACCATTTTCAGACCGTAAGCCATGATCAGGCTCACAATGCCGACAAGCACCAAGCAAACGCCGACTGCAATTTGCAGTGGGAAGTCGCGGTTAATTTTGGTTTTAAGCTCTGCTGGCACTAATCGGTCTTCCTGGTTCGTACCTTTTCTGATGGTTCCGTATTGAATACCCAATATTATATAGAATGGTACTGCCAAGATTACCGACACGAATAACACCGCTGTACCCATCAGCACGGCAGTATCGTCGTACTCGGCTTTGGCTAACTTACTAGTTGTGCACTCGCCTATTTCTTTCTGGCCACTGTGTTCTGCTTCGCACTGCGCAACTATCTCATACTTAGTTTTGATCAGCGGTGATTCGTTAATGCAGAACATCATGCTAGCCAGGCCTAATAAAATGATGCTGGTTGCAAAAGCTATGCCGCGCGCAAAAGTTTTTCTGAATCTATGATACTCTCGCTGCTTTGGCGACTCATCAGTTCGGCCTGTCTTAATATCAATATTTACATTAGTTAGTTCATTTACACTAACACCAAAAATCTTAGCTAGCTCTATCAAGTTCGCCATTTTGGGAATATCGATGTCGTTCTCCCAGCGTGCTATTGAGCTACGCGTTACGCCCATCTTTTCGGCCAGTTGCTCTTGAGTTAACCCAAGCCTTGTGCGCAACCTACCAATATTTTTTCCAAGCATCTTTTTCTCCTTGCTGATTAGTTATCGCTCAGTTCCTTATGTAAGAACCTTACAACTATATTATGCCCTATGCAAACCATTATACATATAGCATCACAAACCAACTCGCTACATATGTATCGTTTCGCGAACATTTTAAGATAAGCTGATGTATCGTTTCGCGAACAGCTGTAGTTTTATAATGCCCTATTCATTAAGTTATGTGTGATAGCAGTGGCCAGAGCGTCGGCTGCATCGTCTGGCTTCGGGATAGCCTTTAAGCCCAGGTGTAACTTCACCATTTCTTGAACCTGCTTCTTATCGGCGCGGCCATAGCCCGTTAACGTTTGTTTAATCTGCAAAGGTGTATATTCAAAAATTGGCAACTCGGCTTGTGCCGCTACCAACATAGCCACTCCGCGAGCGTGTGACACACTGATGGCTGTAGTGATATTCTGCGCAAAAAATAGTTTTTCAATCGACACTATATCGGGTGAGGTTTCCGCGATAACCTCTTTTAACCCATCATATATTTCTACTAGCCTTTCATGTAGAGGAGTGTGGGCTGGCGTGCGCACCACTCCAGCTGTCACAATTTTAGCTTTCTTACCTTCTGTAAACTCTACCACGCCAAAGCCTAAAATGCCCGTGCCTGGGTCTATACCAAGCACTTTCATCTACGCGCCTTTCTGAGTAGCTCCACACGGCGGCCGCACACCAACAAGCTATCGCCGTCGCGGAGTTTAATAACCTTCTTGCCGGCTTTTGTAATTTCACGAACAGCTTGCTTGGCGTACGGGCCGAACCAATCCGTGCCATAGTGCGGCACAATGTATTCGCGGATGATGCCTAGGCCGTCCATGATAGGCCAAGTATCGTAGCTCTTAGGTGTTTCGGTCGGGTCGTCATCGGGATTAATATAATACTGTAAATCTTTGCACATAATTACCGCCCCCGCCGAACCGCCGCCATAAACGTACTTATCAGCTTTTAGGTCAGCCTCTAAAATACCGTCGAAGCCGCTTTGCTTAAAAGCGCGGCGCAGGATAAATGTATTGCCTCCTGCTGCGTAAATTAAACTTGGATTAGCCGTTTTGATAAACTTTTTTAGTTTACCCTTACGGTCGAAGAACTTGCGAAGGTCTAGTTCGTGATATTTAAAACCAGCTTTAACCCAGCGCACACGGCTTTTTAGGCTCTTCCAAGTGCGTACTAAACTGTTTTTGCGATCACTGGCATTTAAAATAACCAGTACATTTTTATTATCGCCAACTAGTTGGTGTAGCTCACTCAAGTGCCCACCCCACATCGATTCTAGAAACAATCTCATGGCTATATTATATTACTTATGGCTACTTCTTACCAGTGATGTGCAATATCTTTTTAGTTATGCCAACTATCTCGTGATGAAATTCAAAACCCACGTAACCTAGCCCTGCTAGCACTACGCCGCCAAAAGCTAGCCAGCCCACAAAACTGGCTGGGTTGCTCTGCTGGCTTGATTTAACACCGTAGCCTGCGCCGTCGTTCACCCTGATTTTACGGCAACGATTAGTTTCGGGGTTACGCTCGTAGCCAGCTTGACACGGCTTAAGCTCCGAACTTTCGGCAGCAATTTTCTTGCACCTGTTAGTTTCAGGATTACGATAATAACCATCAGCACACGGCGAATAGGCGGCCGCTAAACTCGCTAAGCTTTTACAGCGGTTAGTTTCCGGGTTGCGATACTTACCTTCGCCGCATTCTGCCAGCACAGTCGCAGATTCAACCACTACTTTGCGACAATAACCAGTTTCGGCGCGATACCAACCTGCAGCGCATGGCTTGTACTGCTCGTATTCGTTATCTACGCCTGGCGTTGGCTTAAAAGTTTGCCGCCAATCGCTACCACCAAACCAGGCCCACGACGTGTCGACCGCTAGATCTTTGTAAGTTTGTGCGTCGCGCAGGTTGCCGTTGGCGCCATAAATATACACCGTACTTGATGTGGTTTTATGCCAACTCAGCCCAAGGTCGGCGGCGTAGAAATGAATAATTTCGCCGCTGCTTAGCACTATATCGTCAAACACATATTCGCTGTTATTGTCGCTGGTTGCCAACTTGCAACCAGTAATATCCAGCTCACTCTCAGTCGTGTTGATAACTTCAATAAATTTTTCGCTTAAGTTAGCGCCAATCTCGTTTATTCTCAGCCCGATACATTGGTTGTAATCGTCGTCGCTCGGACACTTTATGCCTAGCCCTGGAGTGGTATATTCGTAATTTTTAAAGTCATTAGTGTTGCTACCCGTATTGGTAATAGCGCCGGGCACAGTTTCGCAGCGCTGCACCGACTTACCTTTCAAGCTAGCGGCGCTAAGTGGCGCGTTAACCTGGGTAGATATTGAACCATAACCCAAGGCGTCGACCGTTTCACCGCTATCGTCTACTATCCTGATATACCCTTGGGTAGCATTAGTTTGAATAACGTTAATTTGGAAGTCATCATCTTCAGCGCCGCCAAAAACTACATATTCGTGCGGGGCAAATTTTAGGTTTAAACTAGCCATTAACCGCTCGGCGCCAAAGCCTTTGTCGTTCGACACCACATATTGCAACTGCCAGTTTTCTACTTCTAGGTAATCGTCTGAATTGTTGTAAACTTCAACAAAATAACCTGGTTCTACGCCATCTCTACCCGAAAGTTGAAACTCGCTAATAAGCAGTCGGTTCAGATTTTCTACGTCTAGCTCATGGTCGCCAGTTTCTACCTCAAGCTCTTCAACTTCTAACGTATCGCTTTCGAGCTCTGGACTAGTTAACTCAAAGCCTGAAGCTTCTAAAGATTCTGCACCTTCAATAGCCACTTCTGGCTCAACTATCGATTCATCAATTGCCTGCACCGGCAAGCCGGCCAACAGAACCGTGAAACCCAACAACACTAGGCCAACGCGCACCCTGCACATAACCAGCCTCCTAATTTAAACTAACTCAATTTTATCGTAAAAGTTAATTAAAACACAAGCACTTTTTGGTAACTATTTAGTAGCTGCTTGAAGTTATGCCTACGTGGTACCAACATATCATATGGGGTTGCTACTTTATTTCCAATTACTATTCACTGGTGTAATATTAGTGCCATAGTAGGTTTGGCGATCACTGTTAGGCGTGCCTATACTAGATAGCGGCGTATCGTCTTCAAATGTGGGTTCAACAGAGTTATCAGTTTTGGTACCGTAGAACATTCGATAGAACGAATTACTAACCTCATAGACCGGGGTGGTGCTCTGTTTAATAGTTTTAATCCAGTTAGGAAAGATGGTTTGGCCATTCAGCACCAAATTAGTGTTATCACCATGAGTACTATTTAGAAAGTGGCTTAAGTTAGTGACGCTTTCGTTATCCTTGAACCAGTCTTTAAGTGGAATGAGATTTATAGGCTGAGTTAAACCTGTGTTACTAGAGTGGGTATTATAAAGGAAACCGCCTAAGTTAGTAACGCTTTCATTATTCTTAAGCCAATCTTCAAGGGGTGTAAGATCTATAGGCCTAGTTAAACCTGTGTTACTAGAGTGAGTGCCGTAAAGAAAGCCGTCTAAGTTATTAATGCTTTCGTTGTCTTTGAACCAATTTTTGAATGGGGTGAGATCTATAGGCTGAGCTAGGTTAGAGTTGCCACTATGAACGCTACCCAGAAAATTACTCAAACTTATGATGCTTTGGTTGCTAGTGAACCAATCTTTTAGCGGAGTGAAATCTATGGGCCGAGCTAGGCCGGAATCACCACCATGGAGGCTAACCAAAAAGTGACCTAAGTTAGTAATATTTTCGTTGCCACTAAACCAATCTTTGAATGGGGTGAGATCTATAGGCTGAGTTAAACCTGTGTTACCAAAGTGGGTGCCAACCAGAAAATAACTTAGGTTAGTGATAGTGCTGGGTAGCACATAATTACCCAGAAAGGTGGCTGGAGCAGTAAGATTTATACAATCACGAAATATGTCTGAAAACATAAGCGAAGCATTAGTAGTAGATTCGGAAGTTTTAGGAGCAAAAGCCAAAGTGGTTAATGGGGCATCTATAGAAATCAGTTTGGCCCTATTAACAGCAGCGTTAGCAACACCAACAACGACACTTGGGTGCCCAAAAGCATTACCCCAACCTGGCAAAGAAGCGCCTTCGTGAGCAGTGATTTTAATTTGATGTTGGCCGTTAGTAAGGTTAGTTAAAGCTATGCCATCAGCATTAGGAAGGGTAATGCCGCTCGTTCCCTTACAGTTTCCATCAACACAAGGGCCTGATAGTGTTGCGGCGTTGCTAGCTGTTACTGGTTGGTTATCAACTTCTACATCCCAATCATAAACGTGGTTCATGTTAGCTACTCGCCCACTGGTTGGAATATTATAGTTGCCATCCGTAGTATTGATAGTAAAGAGGATTTGCTCGTTGCGGTAGTCATATTGAACCTGATAAACCAACTCTACAGTGTAATCACCAATTGGAGTTTCGCTATTTATAACAAGACTAATAGGTAAAGCTAGCGCGTTTGTACCAGTAGTGGCGCCAGAGTTAGTATAGATGTCTTGGGCAGTTGAGGTTAGTGAAACCTCGTTAACTACTAATTTTATATGCTGGCCAAAGATAGGGTTAGGGTTATTTAACCAAGAGGCCAAATAATAAGGAAGAGCTAAGTCGTTTTTAGTGTTTAGGCTAGCACCTAGGGAAGCCGTAATATTGGTGCCGGAAGCGCCCGATTGATTCTTGTCTATGGTAACGTTTATAGTGCTGTTATTTACCGTTACACAGATAGGCTCTGTGCAGGTATCATCAGCAAAAATATTTGTAGACACCAAAAAAGCTGGAGTGAAGATTAGGGCAGCTATACCACCACGAACTAACCTACTAACAGTTGGCGGTGGCGAAAAGCGCCCAAGTTTCAAAGCCATAGGTAGGCGTTTACAACTTAGCTTTCGGATAAGCCACGGAGTAAATTTAAAAGCTACCAGCAGAGAGATAGCAAGTAATATAGCAGCTAGTATAATGCTAGTGATATTGCCAGTTAGCCAGTTGGTAGCGTCTGGTATCAGATTACCAGTATTAGGTGAACCCGGAATTTGTGATTCTACAACCTTGATATTGACGTTTTGAGTAGCTTGTTCAAATGGCATGCTAGGCGTAGCCCTCCTTTTTCCTCGCTATGATATATAATGATATGTTAGTTTCTTATTACGCACTCTACTAACACTAAGTATACCCTACTCATATTGAGGGTGTAATAGAAAGGTGTGAAAAACCTGTTTAGTTGGTAAATGTGAAAGGGTGTGACGAATTGCCCACCTCATTTATAAAGTCGTTTAGTCTAGTTTCGCATTAGTGTGTACATTAGTTACGTCGTCTAGATCGTCGAGCGCGTCTAAAATCTTCAAAATCTTGTTTTTGGTTTCTTCATTTGCAACTTCAACTTCGCTATTCGGTACATATTGTAGCTCGGCGTCTTTAACTTTTAAACCAGCATCGAGCATTTTTTTGCGTACGGGCATAAGTTCTTTGTCGATGGTGTAAACAATCGTGTCGCTACCCTCTTCTACTGCGTCTTCGGCGCCAGCGTCTAGAATGGCAAGGAGCGTATCTTCGCCGCCACCTTCAACGGTTACCACGCCCTTACGAGTAAACTGAAACATCACGCTGCCAGGGTCGGCAATGCGACCGCCATTTTTAGTAAGCGCCGTGCGAACCGCGGGCATAGTGCGGTTTTTATTATCGGTAGCAGTTTCTACAATAATACCAACGCCACCAGGGCCGTAGGCTTCATATATATCTTCAGTGAGCGTAGCAGCATTCTTATCGGCCACGCGAGCGATAGCGCGTTCAATATTGGCATTCGGCATATTAGCCTGACGCGCTTTTTCAATGATCATAGCCAAAGTTGGGTTCATAGTAGGGTCGATGCCACTACGCGCAGCGATGGCAATTTGGTTACCAATTTTAGTAAAAACTGCGCCACGTTTAGCATCGGTAACAGCTTTTTGACGTTTGATGGTTGACCATTTGCTATGTCCAGACATAGTAAAACCCTTTCTCTATTGACTTTTTATGGCGTTTATGCTAACATAACAGCATGCCTTAAGCGGCCGCTTAGTTTAGTGTTGCCGTAAAATAAAAACAATGTGGTGGGGCTAGTAAGACTTGAACTTACGGCCTCACGAATGTGAATCGTGCGCTCTAGCCAACTGAGCTATAACCCCGCGCTCACATCGCCGCTACCATCTTACCACAATTACAGATACCGCGTCGAGTTATAAACAGATCCGCTTATGCTTGATAATTACCCCCCCCCGTGAGAAGATTCTAGGGTCAGATATCGGTATCGTATTTTTACATCGAAAGGAAGGTGGAATACTTATGTCAAATATCCTAAGCCCTAAAGACCGCATCGTGGTAGCCCTTGACTACAAGGACCCCAACGATGCCAAAGCAGTTATTGACCAACTTACAGCTGGAACTTTCTTCAAGATCGGCATGCAACTCCTATTCGACGTCGACCCCGTGACTGGTGTAAGCCAAGGCTTCGCACTGGCGCACTACGCTAAAGCCCGGGGGTCTAAGTTGTTCATCGACGTTAAATTCGGGAAAGACACGCCGGAAACTATCAGAGGCGCAGCGTACAATCTCTGCAAAATTGCAGACTTCATCACTGTACATGCGCGCTCAGGAGTTGACTACCTGAAGAACGTTCAGGAAGGCATTGCGTCGTATGCCGCAGACAACCCTGACATGCCAGTTCCCACAGTTCTTGTTGTCGTCATCTTGACGTCGGAGACTGAGGAGAGCCTGCACAGTCAAGGCTACACTGGAACATACGATGAGATTTTCGACGGTTTCTTCCGTATTGCCATTGAAGCCGGCCTGAGCAACTTCATCTCGCCAGCTAACCAGATTGCCAAGATTCGAACAAAGCTGGACAAACTTGGCAAAGACGGCGTGATCATCTCGCCGGGCATGAAATTGACAGGCGGGAAGGCTAATATCGGCCAGGTGAGCACCGGCACATTCAGGGGTGCAATCGCCGCTGGAGCCGACTATGCCGTAGCTGGTAGTGGCATAAAACCAGAGAGATCTGGGCTACCATCGTTCCAAGACGGCCTAGACGCGGCTGTAGAAGAAGTTAGGCAAGGCTTAGCAGACCTAGGAGGTGACAAGCGGTGAGTCGACCTCCACCCTAACCATTCTACGGTATAGATACCAGAATGTCCAACGCACCTTGCGCGGGCCCCTTTACGGGGCCCGCTTGCTTTTTACAGATACCGCGTCGAACCGAAGGGTATTTTGGCCTTCACTCGCACATTAGTTTGCAAAGTTTCAGCCGAGTGGATGGTGCGTGCGCCAAAACGTAAGTTAATATCGTCAACCGCCGACGTGACTAATTGCTCACGTGCCAATTTATCGCCAAATAGGCTAAGTTGCTCGTCGGCCGGCTGGCAAATACCATAACAGGTTACGCCAATTTCGCGAATATCACCTGGTGCGTTTGCAAATAGCTGCTTGGCAATATGCCAAATTGTTTGGGTAGTATAAAACGGTAGCGAAGCCATGTGACAGCGGTGCCAGTAACCGTTACAGTGAGTTTTGGCGTAGACATACACGCCACGTGCCTGCCTGTTCTTCAGCCGTAATTTCGTACCAACTTCTTCGGCTAAATGGAGTAACCGCTGTAGAACCTGTGTGTAGGTTAGGTGCCTACTTTCCAAAACATATTGCCGCCCAACTGATTTAATGTCGCTTTCGTAATCGTCTACTTCCCAGCCACGAAGACGTTTGAACCATTGCGTTCCACAAACACTTCTAAACACTACTTTACGCAGCGCCTCTTCGCTAGCTTCCAGAAATTGCAAAGGCGTAAAAATACCAACTGCATTTAACTTAGCAGCGTTAGCCGCTGCGATGCCCGTAAGATCGGTGAGCTTTAGCGACGCATAAACCTCGCGTAAATTGGCAGGTGTAATTTCGTCCATCCCATCGGGCTTATGCAGCCCAGCCGCAATTTTAGCCAAAAAGCGATTGGTGCTGATGCCCACGTTGCAACGCATCCAACAACCAATTTCATCTTTCAACCGACGCTTAATTTCATGGCCAACTTCCCGCAAACTTTTTGCAGGTACCGTACCTGCAAAAGAGGGCGCGTGGCTGAAGTCTATAATACCTTCGTCGATACTTTTCATCGTCACTTTGGCCGAATAATCGTTCATTATGTTTAATAACTTGTTGTAAACGTAGCGATATTTACTCGGCTCGGCTTCAATAAAAATCAGTTCGGGGCAAACCACCAAGGCTTCCAACCGCCGCATTCCAACCTTCACGCCGCGCTCCTTAGCTTCGTAGCTAGCGGTGATAATTGCCGAGTTTTTGCCAGCTCGATTGCTAATAGCTACTGGCCTGCCGCGTAGCATCGGCCGCGCTTGTTGCTCACAGGTGGCGAAGCAGCTATTTAAATCTATATGCATGATAAGCGGAGTTGACGCGTTAAATTCGCCTGGCGAACTTTTCGCAGGCTTACTCATAGCGGTCACCCTCGGCCGTTAAGCGCCACACCAACGTTTCGCTATCAAATTCCAGGCGATAATCGGCCGTGCCGTCTGTTACGTCAAAAATATGTCGTGTTTTCAAACCATCGTTTTTAGGATGCACTAAACCGACCTCGGTTATAGTCACTTCTCGCCCACTTTTCCGCTTGAATTTAAGTGGCCTGCACGAATGTGCGCCGATTTCAAAAATCGCCAACACCACCACGCGCTCATCTAGTCTTTCATATTCCATCAAAAATCTCCAAAGTTAAATTAGAGAAACGCTTTTTGATGTGTCGTCGGTGTTTTTAGCCCGTTTCTTAGCCAAAAACCTAGGCGACAATTACAGAATCAATGCCAGTGACCGAAGTGTGACAAGATACAACCATTATATCACAACGAATATGGTATAATACGCTTACGCGGCACCGTAGCTCAGTTGGTTAGAGCGCAGGACTCATAAGCCTGAGGTCACAAGTTCGATCCTTGTCGGTGCTACCAAATTAGAATTTTTGGCGGATTTATCCGTCGATTTATTTGCTTACAGATAAGATTCTATTGTTTCGATGGTTCCGTATCCGATTTTAAAATTATAAAGAATTCTATTAGAAACAGAAACTGTTGTATTATCTTTAAACGTGGGTAGATGCGCAGTTATGGGAGTGTTCCATGTCTTTTATAAAATTCTTAGCTTTCTATATGGCTTCATCAAATATGCGAGTTAATTTAGGCAAAACCCCCAACCTTATCCACACTAGTTGTGTGGGGCTGGGGGTCTTTTTTGCAAGCTAGACTTTGTACTTCTTCGCAGCCGCCTTACGGAAGGCGGCCGCGAGGGCCGTTCTTTTTTTGTTGGCAGCGATTGCGACCAACAATTTTTTGTCGTAGTTGTTATTGTTTTTCATTTTTTTCTCCTTCTAATGCCGACTTGGGGGATTTTCCTCACGCCGGCTTTTGAATACTGTCCTTATGGACAGCGTTGAACATACCGACGATGTGCTCAACGCTGCCCATAATTGACATTGTACAGAGAAAAAACGATACTAATCTCTTGCTTGCTTATTAATGTGCAAAGACAACTAAGCTTGTATGAGTTTTTTCTTAAGAAAAAACTCCATCTAGATGGAGTAAACAATTTATACTGTTCACGCCCACCGTGATTTCAAACTTTTATACTAATTGCCTTAGGTTCTAGAATCTGTGTTACTATAGTGCAACTTTGATTCTAAGCCTATTGTATCAAACTTTATTGTTTTTGTCAATAGTTTTTTCATATTATTTACAATTTAGGTACTTTGGGTTGTTGCTGTAACAGGGGTGATCGTATCTATATATTCCCTTTGACACTCTTATACATCTTATGCTATAACTAAAGGGGGTAGACATAAAATACAAAAATGGACGCGTTACTTAATTTCAGCATCGTAACCTTGGCGGCACTCATCCACGCCAGTTTTCAGTTAAGCGTAGGCTGCCTGATTTTGCTATTTCACCACAGTTTCGCCACCGCAAAAACCCGCGCCCGCAACCGCGAGTTCGTAGGTAGCTATATATCGGGAGCAGGGCTAACTATATTTCTAGTACTTTCTGCCACTTGCTACTGGCTAGTAGAGAGTTTCGGCTGGGAAGCCCCAAGCTTACTACTGTCGATTGAAGCTGGCCTGCTATTCGTACTCGGCATTATCTTGGTATTCTTTTATTACCGCGGCAGTAAACATACCGAGCTTTACTTACCGCGCGGCCTGGCTAAGTTTTTAACCGAGAGAATCAAAAAAACTAGCAATAATCACGAGGCTTTCATTTTCGGCGTGTCAAGCGTGTTGGGTGAATTACCCTTCGTGATCGTCGTAGCATTAGTTGGCGCTAGTGGCATAGTGGCCTTACCAGAAGACCTACGGCCACTAACTGTATTACTCTACGTATTAATATCAATCTTACCGCTAATCATTATCAGTGTGTCGCTTGGTAATTCTCACACCGTAGGCAGTATCCAAAAATGGCGCGTGCGCAACAAAACCTTCTTAAAAATTATGGCTGGCTTAGGTGCATTAGTGTTAGGCGCTTATCTGATAGTATTTAAATTGGTGCCTTTGATTGGAATGTGATATGGGCCGAACCATAGTTCATCACAACCACAAAAAGCGCGATTTGTTCAAACCTGAACGGCTATTAAACAGCCTGGTTACGTGTGCTTTGGCCAACCGCTGGCCAGAAGGAAAAGCTAGCGACACCATGACTCACGTGGTGCGCGACGTTGAAAAGTGGCTAGAAAAACGCGCTCTGGTAACCAGTAAGGACATTCGGCGCGTAGCAGCAAAAAGCTTGGAACGGTTCGACAAAGACTTAGCAGAATCTTATGCTATGGGAGATAAGATAATTTAAGGGGATATATGGTAAAACTAAAGCACAATTTTGACCTAATAGTAATTGGTAGTGGCGCGGGCGGCTCAACTGCAGCTGTAGCGGCGCGAAGTGCCGGCATGAAAGTGGCCATCATTGAAGCTGAAACATTCGGTGGTTCAGCACCAAACCACAATGATATTCCGCTCGGCGCACTCATTCAAACCGCTCACCTCTACAACGCAGCTCGTCGCGGGTCACGCTTTGGCATAAGCTCTACCACCTTGCGCTATAACTACCCGGCTATTGCGCATTTTAAAGATATAGTAGTTAGGCGCGGTGGCGGTGGTGGAAACCGCAAGTTTTATGATAACCTGGGCATCCAAACTTTACACGGCTTGGCGCACTTTTTAAGCCCTAATGAAATATCTGTTGGCAATAAGCGCTTTAGCGCTAAGTACTTTTTGATTGCTACTGGTGCGCGACTTAAGAAACCCGATATTAAAAACTTGGAAAATATTAAACACCTAACTACCAAAGATGTTATTAGTACCACTCGCCTGCCTCGCAGCCTGTTCGTAGTTGGCGGCGGCCGTACAGGTGTAGAACTAGCGCAATTTTTTGCTATGCTGGGCACTAAAGTTTTGATCGCTGAGAAATCTGCGCGCCTGGTGCCAACTGAAGACGAAGAAGTTGGCGCAGCACTGAGCAAAGTTTTCAACGACAGTTACGGTATTAAAGTTCTTACCAAAACTAAGGTTGTGGCCACAGCTAATGGCTCGGGTGTCAAAAAAGTTACTTTCATGCGTGGTAGTGAAGAAAAAACCATTGCTATTGATGAGGTTTTAATCGCAACCGAGCGCGAGCCCAACACCGACCTAGGGCTAGAAAACGCTGGTGTAAAGTACAACGCGCACGGTGTACAAGTTAACGAATATCTGCAAACCAGCATGAAAAATATTTACGCCGTGGGCGATGTGATAAATCCGCATCACTCCACCAGCAAAGCTATGGCGCAGGGCACTTGGGTGGTTGACAACATGCCGCGCCGCGTTAAACAGCCCGTGCCCACCACTAGTGTGCCAAATATTACACTAACCTATCCGCAAGTTGCCTCGGTTGGCCTAACTGAAGACGATTGTTTGAAGCGCGACCTCAAAATACGTAAATCTATCGCGCCGCTTAGCGTGATAGCGCGCAGCAACGTATCAGACTTCCGCGATGGTTTTGTAAAAATTATCACTAGCGACCACGGAAAAATCTTAGGCGGCGTGATTGTTGCGCCAGAAGCCAGCTCAATGATAAGCGAGCTAACTATTGCTGTGAACCACGACCTACTAGCCAGCGACCTAGCCGATCTGCCACATGCCTTCATGAGCTGGAGCGAAGCCATAAAAGTAGCAGCTAAGAAAATTGGTTAGGTTTAGCCAACCTCAAGCTAAAAGGCCCGCTATCAACGGGCCTTTTAGTATCTCAGATCTTAACCGTAAAGTACTCAGCATCAATGTTCTGCTGAAACCATTGGAGCAGCGGCACTGCCACTTCACGCATCTGCGGGTGCGCCGCTTGCGGCGTACGTAGCTTGAGAAATTCTTTCCAACCGACCAGCGAAGACGTCATAAAAATGCGCGCCTTAGTGGACTGCGGCAGAACCGTGCGAGCCTCCTGCGCCTTGCTGCCAAGCTGGATCAATTTCATATAAGCTTTTTCAGCAAACTCTATGGCCTCTTGCCATACAGCATACTCAGCTTCGCGACCTGGCTCCAGATAGAAAAACGGTTCAATCACAGTAATCTGCGTACCCTCTTTCTCACTGGAGTAATTGCAGTAACGCGTGGATTCTTGACTAAACGAATTGCCTGGCCATTTGCCGCGATTACGCACAATCTCATGTGTCACACCGCGATCAACAATGAAATCCACTGTCACTAATCGGTGCAGGTCATTCAGCGCTGGCACAAAATAGCTCACGCCAAGCGGCTCGATTGGCTGATCATTAACTATGAGTTTAAATAACGCATAGGACTCATCATGAATAACGCGTAAATTCGTATAAACTCGATTCTCCTCAACAACTGAGAAACGACTCCTTCTGACAAAGTCCATTTGCACTGTAGGTTGATCATTTAATTCCAGATAGACCGGCCCATGTTCCAACACTGAACCGTGCCCTAGTTTTGCCTTTTCCGCCACAAATCGCGGCGCTGAGTTCACCGTGATTTTGCCAACCGAATTGTAACAAACTCGCGCTGGAAACTCCGCGCGTCTGGCCGCCTGACCGTTAGTCTGTTTGTCATATTGGTCGTAAACCGTAAAACTGCCCTTAATTGCATCCATAAATATCATCTCCTGAGATCTCAAAGTACCACCAAGTGACCCAATAATTCTGTCCTCGTTGGCCTAAGGGCTATTAAACACCCACCTCGCGGATTTGTAAACCATATGCAAAATAAAAACTGCTCTAAGCGAGCAATCCTATCTTGGTTGCGGGGGGTGGATTTGAACCACCGACCTTTTGGTTATGAGCCAAACGAGCTACCAGACTGCTCTACCCCGCGACAAACTGAGCGGACATGCCGCACATCACTGTCATTTTACCACCCCATACCCAAAAACGCAAGGTGTTAGCCGTCCATCTTATTTTTGTTAGCACCAAACAAGAAATTCATCCACTGCACAAAGTTACTTTGGGTGTCCTCTTCGCCGCTACTCTCCGCTACCACTTCAGTTTTGTATTTGTCACGCGCTTCGGCGCTATTGGGCGCTAGTGCCAACAACTTCTCGCCTGGCAACGCCAGCCCTAATTTTTCGCGAGCCGCAAGCTCTTGATATTCTTTAGTCTTGTGAAAATTACGCTCATACCTCATGGTGGCCGTTTGCAATTCTAACACCAACTGTTGGCGACGTTTATCGTCTACTCTTTTTTGCAATTCATAATTTCTATCCATGGTGGTAATGGCCGACCATACCCAATTTACACAGATCACCGCCGCAATTAGCAGCACTACGTTATTCATGTTGAAAAAATCGTGTTTTAAAACGTATTTTAGTTGGCGGAGTTTTGTTTTCAAGCCCATCGTACTTTAGATTATACCATTTTTCGGGTATAATTAGCTGCGCAGGGGGATTAGCTCAGTGGTTAGAGCAGTCGGCTCATAACCGATTGGTCGCTGGTTCAAATCCAGCATCCCCCACCAGTCTAGTTAACACTTAAGTACAAAGAAACGCCCGCATCAAGCGGACGTTTTTGTTACGATGTCTTCAAAGACCTCTTTGGTTATGGTTTTTTCACCTTCAATCTCATTGAACTTTGTGTCATCGTTCTCACTTAGTAAACGTTCAAGATCGTAGATACCTCCGAACTGATCATGATATCTTGGTGAAAAAGCCTGATAAAGCTCTTTGAAATAGTAGGACTTTTCCCTACACCTCAGTCTTTCGATTAAAACCTTGATACCTTTATAATCGAAGAACCTCTGATGGCTACATGAAAAAGGGACTCTTGGTTTGAAAATCGAATAGTAACTTTTTTTAGAAGATACGCATGGATGACAAGCCGAAAAAAACCTCAGATTGCTGACAAGTATGAGCCAAATATCAACGTAAAGAAAACTAATCAATAACGCCACTTTCATAGCTGTCAATAAAAACACCTTCTTTCTTTTAATAGTGTAAACCTTATATAACACTTCAATTATAACATACTTTTCTTCAAAAGTCTATGTACTACACTATCTTACTTGCCAATGTCAATTTCTAACTCTTTAAACCAACGTATGGAAGTACCTTCAATTATCCATAGTTGTTTGGCTATTATAGTATTACCTAGGTTATTAGTAAGGTTATCATAATTGGCAATGTTATCACACTCATAACGGTACTGATCGCTACTAGCTCGCTTGACTCCACGGCATCGCCACCGTATTTTTCGGCGAATAGCCCCAAGCTGGTGGCGGTGGGCAACGCCTGCAATAACACTAGCACGGCTCGCACTTCAGCTGGCACGCCAAGTACAAGCAGCACAAAGTAAGTAATAGTTGGCCCGAGTAGCAGCTGTAAAGCCGCCACGATAAACAACTTCCAGCGACGAAACAGCTTTTTAAACTGCGCACGGCTCAACATATACCCAATACAAACCAGGCTAAGCGGCGTCATCAACGCACCTAAATAGCTGATACTGGTGTTAACAAAATCAGGTAATTTTAGCGAAAACACGAAGAACACTGTGCCGAGCAGCACCGCTATGATACATGGGTTGAGCGCTACGTCTTTAATCAGCTGCTTGGTAATTTTGCGCTCGAACAAGTACACGCCGTAGCTAAACAACACCAAGTTAAAGATGAGAATGAAGCCGCAATATGTTAGTAACGCGCTTTGCCCAAAAGCGGCCATCACCAACGGGTAGCCCAAAAAACTGGCATTATTAAAGATGAAAGCGAACTGCCCTTCGTAGCTCATGCCGCGCTTAAAAATCTTCTTGTTGAATATGATTCTAGACAACACTAACATGGCAGCTAGTACCACTACGCCACCGCCCAACCCGAGTAGAAATTCGCCTAGGCGGGCATGATCGAATTCTTGCGGAAAAGCCGCAAAAATCGCGCACGGCCAAGCCACCGTCAACAGCAAGTTAATCAGGTGACGGTTAGTCTCGGCAGTTATGAATTTAACGCGGCCGAGCAAAAAGCCTAACAGAATAATCAGGCTGATGGTAGCCAAATTGGAATAGAAAATGCCGAGATCTATCATTGTGTCTTTATAATATCGTACTTATCGTAGTCTTCGCCAGTCATTTTTTTGAAGGCTTCTCGGTAGGAAATGTTATGCGCGTCAACCAAGAAGTCGAGCTACTTTTCCTGGGCGGCAGTCATCCAGTAAACCTTCTCGGCTGGCGCTTCAGAGGTTGACTCCGTTGATTCTGGCTCTGGTGGTAGCTCTGGTAATATTGCTGACTCTGGTTCCATTTCGTCTAGGCCTGAGAGAAGTTCTGCGTCCTCGGCATCTATGTTTGGATCTTCTAGGGCGGTGCCTGGATCGTAGGGAACGCCATCGCGCGCGGCATCTTCAAGCCGCTGTAAGGCCTGCTCGCGGCGCTCCTCGGGACTATTTACAAACCGTTCTTGGTCTTTATCGCGCGCGGCAGCAGCTTTTTCCAAAGCTTCGTGCGAAAAGTGAGCGCTAGTGCCAACTCGGCCGTAGCGGCGGTGCCTTTTATGCCTGTGCATTTCAAGCAAATCGGCGAAAGTGAAATCAGTATTGAGGTCATTAATAGCGGCTTCTAGGTCTTCCTGGAAAACGGTGTCGTAGCGTACGTCTTTAAACATCTCAAAAACCAAACCTTCCCTAGCCTTCGGGTTGCGATCGGTCTTTTTAAGCGCCATCAGGCTGGGCTGACCCTTACGATATTTATAAAGACCAGAGGCAATGGCTTTCCGGACGGCGGCGTTCTTGTATTTGATACGCCTGAGTAGATCTTTCTGCTCCTCTACGCCATACCAGTCATGAGTGTCTACTCGCACTTTAGCCCTTTCGGCAGCCCTAGCGTCAAGTAGTATATCAGCCAGAGCTTGCTCCTGCTCGCTGAGTTCCTTACGCTCGGGCGTTTGGCTGTCAGCTTCAGCAGAATTAGTTAGCTCCAAGGCGGTGGCCGTAGCCTGCGCTAGGCTAATTGCTGCCTCGGACGACACCTCCAGAGCAGGCGCAGCTTCGGGTGCTGGGCTAGTATTTTCAGGTGTTAGTATTAGTGAAGCCTTTGAAGATTCTTGGTTGAAACGCATGAATCCCTGACCATGTTCATCATAGTATATCTGTGGCTCTTTTGAGTCCATATTTTCATTGTAGCACAGATTAGCCAAAAAGTCAAGTTTAGGCGCAAGTTAAGAAGAAAAGAATCCGCCCGAACTCCACATACGAGCAGATTCTATTTAGCACCTGTTTGTTTTATATTTCAAGTTTAATACATAAAAGCTTATGTTGCAACCACAAAACCCACCAGATCTTGCGACCTGGTGGGTTTTAAAATCTGAATTTAGACTATTTTTTGCGCGAAACGGTCAAGAAACCGTTACGTGGGTTTTCGTTAACCTCGCGGTCTGCTGGCAGATCGGTTGGAACGCCCTTTTTATTCTTCTCTACCTTAGCGAAGAAGTAAATTGTTTGTGGTTTGCCGCCACGCAAAGTTACATCTTGCTTATGCAGGTAATATTTTACACCTTTTGAGTTGGTATGACTGTAAGCCATTGTTTTCCTCCTTAATACCTTACCCTACTAGAGTACCGCCTCTGTTAACAGATGTCAATGTTTTTTAGCACTTTTACGATATTTAAGAAGTATAACCCTTAAAGTAATATAGATAATCAGTTTTATTAACAACAGTATAGTGAGAACTACGCAAGCTAGCATCGCGAAACCTACGAAGTCTGGGGCCCAGATGGGCGAAGCGTAACTACGGTGGTAAAGCGCGGTGCTGGGCAGCTCAACCGTAAGTGGTGTTTCTGTCGCAGCATTAAAGTTAGCCAATTCGCGAGCGAAACAGTCAAAATATGGCTGCGAATAGCCCCAACCGTACCTTTTGGCTAATGGATCGCAGATGTCGGCCACTTGTTTATAAACATTACCATTAGGATTGGTAGCGCCCACCTCAGCGGCTTTATCTAACACCGCTTGAGCATCGCGCCTATAACTTTCCTCCAGATAAAATGGCCCTGATCCAAAATACATCTTAGTACCCGTACCATCTTGGTCAATCCGCAACGTGACATGAGAAAAAACGTATTTTTTAAGCTCGAGTAAGCGTTGGTCAAGCTGGTTCTTATTACCGTTCCTATCGGCAGCCAGTACGGCTTCAAGGCGGCTGGTCATAGCAATGTTATTGAGGCGCAACAGCGTAGCCGTTACAAACAACATTAAAATGAGCAGTAACAAGAGTTGCCAAGTTTTAACTTTGCGTAAAATCCTTAGTTCGCGCTTAATTTTTGCTTTACTCACGCCCATCCTTATCTGTAAAAATTATAGCATAACTGGTACAATACCTCTATGAATATCTATTTTTCAGGCATCAACGGTACGGGCATTGGCCCTTTGGCGCTGCTGGCGGCCGACGCTGGGTTTAAAGTATTTGGTTCAGATCTTAACCGTGGCGCGATTTACGACGACATCGTGGCCAGTGGTGCTGAGTTCAGAATCGGTAAGCAAGATGAGCAGTTTTTGCAACACGTACATAATACACACGGCGTTGATTGGCTTGTTTATACTTCCGCGCTGCCCGACAGCCACCCAGAACTAACGCTAGCTGAGAAATTAGGTATCAAAACTACTAAGCGCGACGATTTAATGAACTATATTATCGAGGAAAAAGGATTGAAACTTATAGCTGTGGCGGGCACGCACGGAAAAACGACCACTACCGCCATGTTAGTTTGGGTTTTTAAACAGCTCGGCTTACCGCTTAGTTATGTGGTAGGTACTACACTGCCATTCGCGAGCAGTGGGCACTTCAATCAAGGTGCTAAATATATCGCTTACGAGTGCGACGAATACGACCGTAACTTCCTGAAATTTAACCCTGAGCTAGCGCTGATTACCACCGTTTCGTACGATCATATCGATATCTACCCTACCGAAGCTAACTACAAACAAGCATTTAAGCAATTTGAGGCGCAAAGTAGCAAAGTGATTCAAAGTGCCAAACTTAGCATGAACTCTAGCCTCAACCTACCCGGTAGCCACAACCGCGAAAACGCGAATCTCGTGCTTGCTGCCCTTAAGCAACTAAACGTCTTGCAGGTACCGTACCTGCAAAAAGCTGTCGATATTTTAAACAAATTCCCTGGTAGTAACCGCCGTTTCGAGCGGCTAATGGATGGTTTATATACCGACTACGCTCATCACCCAGACGAGGTAGCCGCTACCGTACAGATGGCACTTGAAGTTAGTGATAAAGTAGCCGTCATCTACCAGCCACACCAAAACACTCGCCAACATCAAGTGCGAGAGGGTTATAAAAACGCTTTTAACGGTGTTAATAAACTATTTTGGTTACCCACTTATCTTGCGCGGGAAGATCCTAGCCTGCCCGTCATATCGCCCGCCGAGTTTATAGCAGAGCTTAGCAATAAAAGCATTGCCAGGCCAGCCGATATAAACGATGAGCTACTGGCGAACATCAAACAGCTGATCAACAACGGATACTTAGTACTACTTATGGCGGCAGGCCCAGCCGACAATTGGCTACGCGGCCATTTAGCTGGGCTCAAAAACTAATCAGCAATATTGAAAGCTTCGTTACTTAAAGCCTCAGACCTAAAGGCGTCAACACTTTTAATTTTACTTGCACGGGAATCGTACATCGACTCAAAATTTTTAAGTGTTTTGTCATTAATCGGCCCTGTGCTATCAAACTCATCTGCCCGTACAACTTCAGACTTATCACGAGCGTTCTCATAACCTGGGCGGCTAAGGTCGAGTTGCGCTGTGCCACTCGCACGGTAAAGTAAAATCGAAATACTCAATAGAACCATCGTAACAGTTAGCGTTACTACCACCAGCAAGACTAGATTATTGTAGCTGCTTATTTTTTCAGCTACACGGTTTATGATTCGCCTACTGCTCGGCATCACCACCTTTCAGTACACTATTTAGTTCAGCGCGATAGCGGTCGATTAGTTCATTAAGCCGCGTATAGTTAAGCCTCAAAGCACCACGCAAGTTACGGGCCGATTCTAGTTGCCTGTAAAAACTTTCCGGATTTTCGTTGCAGTTAGCTTTCCGCAAATCGTCGATTTTTTGATCGTAGCTAATGTAATTTTTCCTGAAATAGCCCAAATTGCGATCAAATTCGGCAGCGATTGTGGGCAGTTCGCCTGAATCGATGCGGTTGGTGGCTAAGCGCGCGTTCATCGTGTCCATCAGCTTCGTTAAAATACTCTCGTAATTTTGCCCTAGCGTCACGCGAATCGAAGCATCGCTGGTTTGTAACTGCTTAATTCGCGATTTCATACTGTCACAACTTTGCACGATCGAATCGCGACGACTATCGCTCATATCTTCAGCTGAAGTTTGCACAGCGAACAGGCACGCCGTAGCCACCACAGCAACACTCACAAAAAGTGCTGCTCGCGCCCAACCTGCTACCTTCTGCCTAACCATATACATATTACGGCGTTAGCCTCTTGATGTCACGCGGGAAAAGCGTGGCTTCTTTGATATTAGCTAGCCCTAAAATCTTCTCAGTCAAGCGTTCCAGCCCCATGCCAAAACCGCCGTGAACGGGCATGCCATATTTAAAGGCCATTAGGTAATACTTAAAACCTGGGTCTTCAGGATCGCCGCCAGCTAGCGTTTTAAGCTGCTCGACCAATACGTCGTAACGGTTTTCGCGCATACTGATAGTGGCAATTTCTAAGCCACGGAATAGTAGGTCGGCGCGCTCGGCTAGTTTCGGATTTTCGGCATTTTTACGGTGATAAAACTTCATGCTATCCGCTGGCCAATCCACCACAAACACTGCTTCGCTGCCTAGATTTTTCTTGGCGTAGTCACACACCCAGCGCTCTTCGTCGGGCGTTAGGTCTTTCTCATCGGTGATAGGCTCTTTGGTTGCCTTGGTGTATTTTTCGTGAATTTCAGCCATGCTCATACGCGGAATTTCAGTTGATAATTTAGCTTTACTAGCATTCCAGCGCTTTAGCTCGGTTTCGTACTGACTCCAAGTATCATCTACTACGCGGTGTAAAAGCCCGCCCACTGTGCCCAGTAAGTCATCGAAAGTGATAAATCCCATTTCAGCGTCAATGGTCATAAACTCCGTCATGTGACGCGGAGTCGCGCTTGGCTCTGCGCGGTAAGTTTTACCAATTTCATACACCCGCTCAAAAACTCCCACCATTTCCTGCTTGTAGAATTGTGCGCTCTGCGCCAAAGTGGCGGTTTTACCAAAATAATCCATCTTGAAAACCTCGGCACCGCCTTCTGTCGGCTCTGAAAGCAGTTTTGGCGTGCTCATTTCGGTAAATTCGTTATCGCGGAAGTACTCACGGGCGCTACGCATAATAGCCGCTTGCACCTTAAAAATAGTTTGCTCTTGCAGGTTGCGCAAACCAATTACACGGTTATCAAATAACGTATCTAAGTTTTCTGATTTATGATCAAGTGGCTTGTCGATTTCAATAGGCGGCTCGTCGGTTACGGGCACTAGCACGTTCACTTTCACATCATGCAGTTCTACGCCACCTGGCGCACGCTCATCTGCTACTACAGCACCCGTAAGTTCAACTACTGTGCCAATCTGTAGACCACGAAGTTTTTCCAACTCATATTTATCTTCGGCCAAGCTTTGAGCAATGCCGCTACGGTCGCGTATGGTTAGAAAGTTTAGGCCGCCCAACAAGCGTTTTTTGTGTAGCCAGCCCTGAATGGTCGCGGTGCTACCCACACTTTTTGGCAAATCTCTAATAAGTGTTCTCATTCATATCTCCTTAAGTTATATTGTACCACTCTTAAAGGGAAAAGAGCAGCCCGAGCATCTGGTTCTACTAGCGCACGGCTCGTTGAGAAAAACCGTAGGTTCGTCTCAAAAGTGTCATCATTTTCATACATCAACACCGCCCCGAGGGCGATTATTCGGTTGACGGTTCGCTACGGCTTTTGCGTCGTCATCGGCGTCAAAATCGTCACGAAGATCACGGCCAAGCAGCGACTCCATAAGATCACGTAAAGTTAGAATACCCATGGTTTCGCGTTCTTTGTTTATCACCACGAACAGGTTTTGCTTGGTACGCGCAAAAGCACTCAAGGCGTACTCCAAACTGTGATCTTCGCGGATGTAATAAACCTTTTTTCGCATGGCCTGCTCAGCAGTTAGCGAATTTTTAATATCGGTGTTCATCAAGTTACGAATCTGCAAAACGCCTACGATATGATTTTTGTCTTTTTTTATAACTGGAAATGTGCCAAAAGTAGTTTGGTGCAAGCGATCAAGCACCAACGGCCCTAGAACTTCCTTAGCTTCTATGAATTTTACCTTTTCAGCTGGAACCATGGTGTCGTGTACTACCTTATTACTAAACTGCAAGGCGCTCAGCATAATGGTTTTTTCGCTTTCACTTACAATATCTTCGCCGATCGCCTCAATCTGGTTACGCAGTTCTTCCTTCGACGAAGTTTTTTTGAAAGTTTCTTCGCTCAGGTCTTCAAAAAAGTTGAAAACAGGCGCTAAGTTTTTTACAAGTTTTAGCAGCGCAGGCTCGATTTTATCATAAAGTTTAGTTATCAGCCGCTGGAAAGTTTTAATTTTGCCAATTGGCCCTAAGCAGACCGCTACCAAACCACCAATAAACAACGCCGTAACTATTCCATACAGGTTGATAGCCACACCAATAAATACTAGTGCCAGAATCAACATAATCAAGCGTTTAAAGAACAGTACACTGGGTAGTAAACGCTCACGCTCTAGTACCTTTTTCGCCGCTTTATCACCACTACTAGCTCTTCTATCTAGCTCAAACAAGCTCATACTACTACGCGCAGGGCGAACATATCTCAGTAAAACCACTAGCAAAAATAGAGTAACCAATAAAACTACCATATTTATAGTATACAGTATTATGTTAGAATAGATAAAAAGGAGTTATATGGGAAAAGGTACTTGGATTGCTCTTGGGATTATTGTCGTGACGTTTATTGGGCTGTTTAGTTGGTCGATTATGAGCAACACAAAAGTGGATGTTTCAGATATTAAAAGCGATCGGGTTTTGCCTGCTAGCGAGTCGAATGGTGATATCGCCGATCACTATCTTGGCAACAAGGATGCTAAGATAGTAGTTATTGAATACGGCGACTACCAATGTTATGGCTGTTCGCAACTTTCGCCACGCCTTAACACACTCATGGAAAATTATAAAGACAACGTAGCGCTAGTTTATCGCAATTTCGTGATCGACGGCCACCAAAATAGCCGCTTTGCTATTGCTTGCGCCGAAGCGGCTGGCTTTCAGGGTAAATATTGGGAAATGCACGACATCATCTTCAAGCAGCAAGCCAGCTGGACAGACGCGTCCATTGAGCAACGTTTGGGTATTTTTACTGACCTCGCAAAAACCATCGGCTTAAATGTTGATCAGTTCAAGAAAGACATCGAATCGCCGCGCATCAATAAAAAGATTGAAACCGATATAGCACTAGCCAAAAAGGAGAAAATTGCTGGCACGCCTAGCCTATTTGTGAACGGCAAGTTAGTAAGCAGCGACATTTGGGGCACAGATTCAAAGTTCAAGGAATATCTAAACGCCGAGTTGAAGAAACTTGGCCTAGAAGTGCCTAAAGAAAAGTAAGCATTCCAACCCAATGGCTGGTAAAGGCTATAGTTTTATCATCTTACTTCTTTTTGCTGCTTTTTTTGACATAAACGCTAAACCGCTCACCAAGGCTACTGCAAAACTAGCTCCGCCAGTTACGATACCTGGCTCCAAGCGCGCCAAACCCGTATCTGGCACTCCTACTACTGGAGGGTTTTCCTTAGATTCATAACCACCTAGCGCTAAGCAACGAACAGATTGACCAAGGCTACGAACCCCACCGGAGGTACTAAAATCGTCTGCTCTAATCGCCACTCCAGAAGCAAAACCAGCACGCGCCAATGAAGACCAATAGTCACTGCGGTAACCTTGCAAGTCGAAACTACTATGCCACCAACCCGACAATATACCTCTAAATGGCCCCGTTACTTGCCAATTGGCATAAAATCTACCGTCTGTGCTAGGCGAAGAAGCATCTGGATCATTCATTTTAGCGTTAAGCCAAGCAAATTCTCCACTTGAGCTGCCAGTGGGTAATCTCCACCCCCTAGGACAAATACTGTTAGGTGCTACATTATTATTGGTGCCATCGCCCGGCATGGTAGTGGTAGTTTCACCAGCTGTAACGGCACTCCAGTTATAAAGATAACCGTAGTTGGTTGCGCCCACTCCAGTATCACCCAATACAGGACCGTAAACACCTGGTATGTCATTACTTCTAGCGCCAGTGGTTTGTTTAGCTGGAATATTGAAATTGGCGATGGTATTAAGGTCGGTATCGGCAGCACTAGCATTGTAGTTATCTATCTTGAGATTGTCTATCATCCAACAGTTATTATCTGGCATTTTGCGAATATCGTATGTTTGGTTGTTTCTGGTGTCAATAAGGGTTAGTGTGCTTGCAGGATCGGGGTTAGTTTTATCGTAAGCAGGCATACTCGTACAGTACTTCTGCGTCATTTCCTGCATAGTAATGGGTTTTGTTGGCGCTAGCGGAGTTATACCTGTACTGATGGCTCCCACCACCTGCCCACCTGTAGCTGAACTAGTACTAGGATTAACATCACTGATCACGATAGCCTCAGCGCGGTTAATCGTAAAACTGGTTATAAAAGTACTAATTGTATAAGCCAACACCACGAGCGCGGCGGCCGCTATGAAAGCTTTTCGCCAATTTCCAGTTAATGATAAGGTTTTATAAAAGTTGGTTCTAGTTTTAGGTATAAACATAAAGAGAATATCACTTTCTCTCTCGCTTAGGTTAATTTATATCCCGTATTTTTACTCTATATCTTAGTTACTATTTAAACCTAAGGCACTCTATGATACTATCATACAGAGCCTTTCAAAACGTGTCAAGAAATGCTATAAAAAAGAACCCCTCGGTGCCTTGAGGGGGTTCTTTTTAGATTTAATGTCAGCAAAAGTAAAGCAATACCAATGCGGACAGTTGATTACTGTTCGATATACAGTTGCCATTCGGCAGGCACCACGTCAACTTCAATCTTTTTACTCCTCGAAGGAGCAAAATTGACTGTAATTGGCATGTTCTCCTTTTTGGTTTGGTAACTCCTTACCAAACACATTTAAAACACACTCCTTGCCGTTCGACCTTCATCATTTAAATTTGACAAAGAGCGATATTAATTATATCAAAACATGTGGCAACAGTCAAGAGTCTGCGCTGCGTTTAAGCGCTAGTACTTACATACTATACCACTTATACACCTTATGCAAGGCTTTTTTCATAAAAACTTTATTCTGTTGTACTTTTTACAACTCTAAGCCAGTTCCACGCTCATCTTTTGGTAGGCTATATTTGCGTGCGTATATCAAGTAAAGAGAAGTTCCAACACCTGCAACTGCAATTCCGCCCGCTATATCTAGCGGCGAGTGCACCAGTGCCATAAGCCGCCCTGCCGACACCGAGCAAGCAAGAAGCAGCATCACAACACCCCACTTCTTGTAGCGAGTCATAAATAGCACCATAAAGGCCGCCGAAAAGGCCAGCAACGTGTGATCTGACGGGAACGGTGAATCATCGGAATGATCAACCAAAGCGGTTTTACCCTGCTGCTCGTACGGCCGCGAAGTTTCAATTGGCACGAAGTGCAAAGCCTGCCCGATCACAAACGCCACCATGAACGCCGCGCCCACAAAAGCTATTTTCGTAATTCGCTGCTTGCTACCTTCAGTTTTGATAAGTTCTAATAAAAACAGTCCGCCAGATACCAGAACCATCACAAAAACCATGTATTCTGCTAAAAACTTGATGATCGCTTCCGTCATCGCTTAAACAGCCCTGAGTGGCGCTTACCGTCGTAAAGCGTGGTTGGGATCATTTTTACTCTCACCTGTTCTTCCGCCACTTTCTTGTTATTCTTGATTACGCTGGCCACCTGACTCGATGCGGCCAGATCTTTAATTTCAACCACATCGGCGTCCGAGTAGCCAAATTCCAAGAGCCAACTGGCTAAAGTTTCTTCTACTTTCGCGCTGTCGTAGGTTTCGTCGCTGTTAAACACATCTTGCCAGTTCTGGTCTTTGTCGTTGTAGCCCGTGAAGATTTTCTCCATGATGAGCCAGCTAGTTGGATGAGCTTGACCCTTCAGCGGCTTGTAGTGAGCAGCCACTATGTAACGCGCCACCACGCCAGAGTTTTTGAAGCGATAGCCGTTGTTGTTGCCTGGGATGGTATATGGCAGAAGCGCCACATTATACCTATCGAAAAATCCGCTCGTTTTTTGGGCGATAAATGAACTGCGACACACAAAACAGCCTGGATCGAAAATTTCTAGCGCCACAGGTTTATTGGCATCATACTTGTTATAATAATCGGCCGTTTCAGGCACATAGTCTTTAGCCTCCCAATGCTGAATGCGGGCTGGGATATCGCTAGCTAGCGTGCCCCATTCGGTGAACCACGCGCCAATACCCGCCCAGAAACCCTTAGTGCTATCATCTTCAACTGCGCAGAATTCGCTTTCACCAAGCACACAACCCGATGGATTCGACACGTTGCACGTGCCATAAACATACAACGATAAACCACTTTTTACGGCCGTGAGCAAACTCCACACCGTAACCAACACGATCAATACGGCTACTACCTCAATAGTAATACTAAGTGGCTTAACCCATTTTGGCCTACGCACAATCACTTTTTTGAGTATGCTGTTTTTAATTTCGTCTTTGAAGGTAGACTCGCACTTTTGCAAAGTGGCGCGTTTGCCTACACAGTACCAAGATTTTTTGAACATTTTGAAATAAGGCGCGACCAATTTAGCGACTTTCTTGTTGTATCTACCAATAACCGAAAGCGCCAAAACGGGCACTGAAACGATGGCCAAAATTATAAATGCAGCAATACAAACCATTAGTTGAACGTCCTCTCTAGTACTCGCTCGGCTTTTTCGATGTCGGCGTCAGTATTGTGGTGGCCCAGCGAGAACCTAAGCAACGGCGGATAGTGCATGGCGTGATTTAGATAGTGGTGGCAGCAGAAATAGCCGCTGCGTGCCATAATACCTTCCGTGCTAAGGCCTTCGGCCAGTAAGTGAGCGTCAATCTTGTCGTGGTAGAATGCCATAGTAGTACTAGGAGCTTCAGTGGTTAAGTGCACACCTGGCTGGCTTTTTAGGAAACTATGCAGGCGCTCTGATAGTTCATACACGCGACTTTTCTTTTCAGCTTTTTCTAGCCAATCAATCGCCTCGCCTAACGCTATAATTTCACCCCAAGCCTGCAAACCAGGCTCAAAAATGGTGTAAATATGTTGCGGCGAATTGGCTGAGAGCACATACTCGCTCTCGGTTACGTCGTCCACCATACCGCCACCGATAAAAGTGATATTGATGCGCTCAAGCAGGCTTTTGCAAACCACCATCACGCCTAAACTTGCAGAGTACATCTTGTGCGCCGAGAAACAGATCGCATCAGCCTCAAGTTTTTCAAGATTTTTATGATAGTGCGCCATGCTTTGTGCGGCGTCGATAACGATGATACCGCCAGCTTTGTGTACGGCTTTAACAACTGCGTGCGCGTTACCGAGCGCGCGGCCGTCAATGTTTGAATTGGTATTAACCACCACTAGCGCGTGATCGAAATCGGCGTTTGCGAGATTGATCGATCCATCGGGCTCACGTTCTAACACTACGCGAGGCATGCCGTGCCTACGCGCAAAAGCAATGGTACTGAGAAACGGCGAATTGTGCTCAATATCTGTGGTTACCACTTGCTTAATACCCGCGGGGTCGAGTTGGTTTAAAATCAAGTTTATGCCATATGTTGTGTTAAGCGTAAAACTGGTGAAATAGTCGCGCGGTGAAAGCTTTAAAAATTTTAAAACCTTATCGCGAGTATCTTCAACGGCGGTATCAACTTTTTTTCCCCAAGCATATTTAACACGTTCCCCGCAACTATTATATTCACGGTAATATTCGTTTAAGGCTTTAATGACTGGTTCGGGGCGCAAAGTTTGACATGCGCAGTCTAGATAAACTTCGTCGTCACCTAAGTAGCCAAAACTGTCTGAACGCATAGTAAACTCACCTCCTTTATCGCGTTTCTAGTATATCAGTTTTAACTTTGAGATATAAGAGCTTTTGCTAAGAAGCGCGTTACGACCTAAGCTTTTTGACAAGTTTAGAAATTGCAGCTGTGACGATAAGTGCCAAAACCGCAGCGATTCCAGCAAACACTGCTGGTGAATCTCGTACTATGCTGGTGATCTTCCCCAGTCCAGTATTGGGCGTGAGCGGCGTAGTTGAGCCAGGCCCCCCTGAGCCAACTGATGCACTGGGGCAAAATTCACAAGTTGAACTTGGTTGAGCGTTAAGAGTTTGTGTGGTCAATACGGGGGCACCGCGCACATCCGTCCAGCTCGATATTAAGCTTTGACCTAACGCTACTAATGCTTGTTGCGTCGCAGGGTCGGTGCTAAGCGCCGATAGGTCTGTCGTCACCATTTGTGAAACTAGCCCAAGCCCACCGCTAAGATTACCAAACAAGCTGTTCGACGAGCCGTGAACCGCCACGTGATTGGCTGGATCACTATAACCAGTTTGTAAAGCAGTGCTACTCGGCACCAACGGAAAATCAGTATTACTTGTGACAGCAAAATTATTAGCTACTGTATAACCGCGTAATGTGTGGCTTACACCAGCACTATCTTGCACCGTATACCCATTAAGGAAATTTTTATTAAACCCAATGCAACCATTTGAGCTAAGCCCATAATACTCGCTGTATGCAGTAGGAGCATCGCACACGGTTTTACTCAGAGCCGCCTCAAGGCTGTGCATACTCTGATTTACCTCTGCGCCAGAACCACCAACTAAACCAAATAACTTGCCGATAGCAATTGTAGTATAACCAGAAGATGGCGAATACCTACTAAAACTTATCGAGCTATCTTGACTAGTATACGTGGCCTCCCAACTGCGAGTATAATATCCTTCGGTTTGATAGTTTTGGCTATTATAATTAGGCGTCGACTTCTTTAACTCCCATAAGTTCGTATCCCAGGTTTTGCCTAGGTAACTAGAGGCGCTCAGGTCGTTGTTATAAGTTATATCATCACCGCTTTTCCCGTTAACGCGGATCTTGCCCGCATAATAAGTGTTAACAGCCGTATCGTATAAATAACCAGCAATGCCACCAATACCAGTTCGCGCATAGTCAAAACCAGTATCCAAGTAGCGCATTTCCACGCTGTTAGCAACGCCAAAATCGGTTGGCAAAGCGTACTCATAAGTTACGCTATCAATCATTTTGATATCGATGTCCGACGATGAATAAGAATTAAGGATGCAAGCCGCGATACCGCGGATATCGTCGCTACGCCCAACCAAACCGCCTATATATAAGTAACCGTAGGCCGAGGTTGTGCCAAACTCATTTATGAATATCCCGTCCAGGCCACTGATATTTTTGACAGCGTCAACGGCCTTCCCTATATCATCGGTTATTTTTGTAGCATCAAGGTCGATCTTAGTGCTACTAAAACCGTTCATAATAGCACTGTGATAATTGTCGCCCACTAGACCTCCGATATTGATGCCCAGTTCCATACTAGCATACTGACGATACGAATAGCCCGACGAGCCTATATAACAGTTGGGCCAAGCACCTTGTTGAGGTGCGCAGCCAAGATGTCCAGTAGGAATATTGCCTGGATTGACCCGCGGCTCTATTGCAATATGCCCGCCTGCCGAGTGAGCGGAAATTAGATAATTAAAACCCGACAGATAACCTACTAATCCGCCCACCGATAACGTTGCAGGGTCGAACTTAATATCAATATTAGGATCACTTACTGAGTTGCCTATGATCATTGAATATCTGGCTGTGCCAATTAACGAGCCAATAATCTCAATGCGGCGTGTGTTCAGCCAATATGCATTGTTTTTGTAAGCTGGGTCATTACATGATTGTCCAATTGCTACTGAACTGTAGCCAGCAGACATCAAACCCACCATAGAACTGCAGATATCAGTTTGCTTGTCGATGATAATTTCTGGTGCAACTAGCTTGAAGTTTGTTACTTGAGCTTTATAAACCTCGCCAAACAAACCAACAGCTGCGCCGTTTGTGAAGCCACCCTTATATTCACATTTTTCTAGATAATCTGTGTCACCAGGTTGAATTGAGCCATCACCACAGCCCGCATCGTAAGCTTCGTTGAATACTAACTTGTTAGCTTCGGTATATGTATTGTAGATTTTCATGCCTTTAATAGCCACGTGGTTGCCGTCAATGTGCGCTGCAACGTCGTCTAAAAATACCGATCCATTTTCGCTACCGTATAGATTAACTGGTGTCCAATAATGCGCGCTGAGGTCAATTTCGTTCAAAGTTTGGAAACAGTCTGGCCCAAGTTTAATATATTTGCCCGCTAGCGAGCCATCGCTACCGATCATATTCAGATAAGCTAGCTCAGCGGCACTGGTTATAACATAAGGGTGATCTTTGTCGCTACCAGGTTTCACTGGATATTTACTATAGCGCGGTAAGTTGGTATTCAACCATTTACCGTCGGCATGGTCGACCCAATTGCCAGAAGTTTTGGCCGCAGATGTGCTGGTGCGCGGTGCGCTAAACACCAATCCGCAGAAGGTCATTACTGCTATTGCCAACAATACGCGTGTTACATTAAAAAACCTGGTGACTTTTTTGAAGGCTAGTGATTTCATTCGTCGTTAAAACGACCTTTCTCTCTCGCGCGGTTGTATTTTTTCAATCTCTACCAGATTATATTATCTAACCATATTTACAAAGTCAACGCGTTATGTTTTGGTAACAAACTGCGCTTTATATAACCCGGCATAAAACCCATCGGCTGCCAAGAGTTCCTGGTGGCTCCCTTGTTCAACGATACCTCCGTTGTTCATAACAAGTATTAAGTCGGCGTTTTTGATGGTACTCAGGCGGTGCGCAATCACGAAACTAGTGCGCCCTTTTGTTAATTTTTCCATAGCATTTTGAATAAGTACTTCAGTGCGAGTGTCAACCGAACTTGTCGCTTCGTCGAGAATTAGCATTGGCGCGTCGGCTAGCATGGCGCGCGCGATAGTTAGCAACTGCTTTTCACCAACGCTAATATTTTCGCTATCTTCTTCAATTCGCGTGTCATAAGACTTTGGCAAAGCTTGCACAAAATGATCAACGTGAGCAGCCTCAGCAGCTTTCTTGACGTCGTTACGACTAGCCTTTAAATCGCCGTATGTTAGATTTTCTTTAATTGTGCCGCTAAATAACCACGTATCTTGTAGAACCATGCCGAATTTATCACGCACGTCGGAACGTTCCATATCGCGCGTATTAATCCCGTCAATCGTAATCTCGCCACTGTCTGGATCGTAAAAACGCATCAGCAGATTTACAATCGTAGTTTTACCCGCACCAGTTGGCCCAACAATGGCCACTTTATGCCCAGGCTTAATGCGCGCCGAGAAGTTTTTGATGATCGGCTGGCCTGGCTCGTAGCCAAAATGCACGTTCTTAAATTCTACCTCGCCTTTCACAATGCTAAGCTTAGTAGCATCCTGCCTGTCGGGCACTTCTTCAGTTTCTTCAAGAAATTCAAACACTCTCTCTGCAGCCGCCACGGTGGATTGCAACAGATTAGTAATCTGCCCCACCTGCACAATCGGCTGGTTAAATTGGCTAACGTATTGTATAAAAGCCTGTATATCACCAATGCTAAGACGCCCGTTCAGGGCTAGCCAGCCGCCCGCCACGGCCGTCGCTACGTAACCCAAGTTACTAATAAAGTGCATCACTGGCATCATTAAGCCGCTCATAAACTGCGACTTCCAAGTGCTTTCGTAAAGCTTGCTGTTTACCGCGTCAAAATGCTTCTCGGCCTCAGCTTCGCCCGAGAAGGCTTTAACAATAGTTTGGCCAGCATAGTTCTCTTCAATGTGACCATTTAGCGTGCCAATACGATTTTGTACGTTTTTAAAGTGCTTCTGCGATTTTTTAGTTATGAAGCCTACAAAACCAAAACTCAGCGGTAGCACCAGTAGCGCAATGATAGTGAGCTGCCAGCTGATAGTTAGCATCATAACCAGAATTCCAAACAGCATAATCACAGCCGAAATAGCCTGCCCGAACACCTGGTTAAGCGACTGTCCTACCGTATCGACATCGTTGGTCACACGACTCAGTACATCGCCGTACTGGTGGCGGTCAAAATAACTAATCGGCATGCGATTAATCTTAGCGCTTAGATCTTTTCGCATCTTATAAACTATGTTTTGCGTTATGCTAGTGCCGACCCAGCCGCTTACATAATAGGCTAGTGCGCTAACTAAATAAAGCGCAACGAGCAGCAACGCGATTTGCCCTAGTACCTCGTAATGGAACCTGGGTTTCTCACTAAGATCAAGGTTCTCAACGAGCTCTTTCTGGGCTTCGGGAACTTCGCTAAACTTGCCCGTGTCGCCCATCTGCTGAGCAAGTTCCTTAACAGTCGTACCTTTCGGCAATTTCACATCTTTAGGCAACTTTTCGTGCACAGCATCATAAACTTTTGCCGAAATGTAATCGTCAACAATTTGATTTGTCATATTTCCCAAAATCTTTGGGCTAACAATGTCAAACACAGTAGCGGTAATTGTTAACGCCACCATCACAGCGATAGCACCCAGATTCGGCTTAAGCAGGCCAAGTAACTTACCTAGTGACTTTTTAAAATGCTTTGGCTTCTCGGCCGTCATCATCACGGGCCCGCCATGGTTTACTGAACCATTTCTTTTGTGCGACTCGTTCTTCGGCTTGTCCGTCACTCAGCACCTTCCATTTCGACTCTCATTTCATCTTCACTAAGCTGCGATTCAGCAATTTCGCGATAAACTTTACAACTTTTTAACAAGCTTTGATGATCGCCAATACCCGCAACCTTACCTTTGTCTAGCACTACAATCTGTTCAGCGTGTTTGATAGTGCCCACGCGCTGCGCCACAATCAGCACCGCGGCTTTCTTGGTAACTGGCTTTAAGGCCTCGCGAAGCGCTAGGTAGGTTTTAAAATCTAGCGCGCTAAAACTATCGTCGAAAATATAAACTTCGGGATCTTTGGCCACGGCGCGAGCAATGCTAAGCCGTTGTTTTTGCCCGCCGCTCACATTGCTGCCACCCTGCGCAATATGTGCATTAAATTTACCCTCCATTTTTTCCACAAAATCGTAAGCCTGAGCAATCTTTGCCGCACGTTTTACTTGCTGCTCGCCCGCTTCGTTAGCGCCAAAAGCGACATTGCTTTCAACCGTACCACTAAACAGCACGCCCTTCTGCGGAACATAGCCAATCTTACTCATCAAATCCGCCTGATCGTAATCACGAACGTTAACTTCGTCTACCAAAACGCTACCTTTAGTAGCGTCGTAAAAACGCGGCACTAAATTAACTAATGTCGATTTACCCGAACTAGTCGAGCCGATAAAAGCCGTAGTTTCACCAGGCTTGGCCGTAAAACTAATATTTTTCAACACGGGCTCATCAGCGCCTTCATAAGCAAACGACACATTCTTGAATTCCACTGTGCCGCGCATGCTATTTTTTGCTTTTTTGGGCTTTTTCGCAGGCTTAATACTGAGTGGCGTGTCGACAACTTCAGTAATACGCTTCCAACTCACCACCGCACGCGGCACCATAATAAACGCTATCGTAAGAAACATAAAGCTCATCATTACCTGCATGGCATATTGCATAAAGGCCATCATGTTACCAATTTCAATCGCACCACTGTCTATGAACCCAGCGCCGACCCAGATTACCAGCAGCATAGTGAAATTTAAAATTAGCTGCACGAACGGGAACATCACTACCATCACACGGTTAATGAATAAGTTAACGCGAGTCAACTCTTTGTTGGCAGCATCAAACTTTTTCTCTTCGTGACGCTCATTATTAAAAGCGCGCACCACACGTAAACCAGTTAGGTTCTCACGCGTCACTAAGTTCAGTTTATCAATTAGCTTTTGCAGAATCTTAAACCTGGGCAACGCCAAAGCAAACACTGTAGCTATAACTACCAGCAAGGCCGCCACAGCCAACATGATAATCCAGCTCATGCCAGGCGCGGTGCTCAGGGCTCGCACGATTGCGCCCACACCCATGATCGGCGCCTGACAACTCATACGTAAAACCATGGTTGTAACCATCTGCAATTGTGTCACGTCGTTTGTGGTGCGCGTAATTAGGCTGGAAGTTGAGAATTTATCAATCTAGCTAATCGAAAAGCTCATTACTGTCTTGAACACATCTTCACGCAGCCTAAGCGCTAAGTGTGCACCAATACGTGCCGCCAAAAAACCTGCGAGTAGCATGCCAGCACCGCCAACTAATGTGACCACCAACATTGATAAACCTTGCCGAATAATGAAATCTTGGTCGCCGCCCACAATGCCCTGATTAACAATTTGGCTCATCATGTCGGGCAGTTCTAAACTGCTCCACACCTGTAAGCCTAACCCCGCAAAAAGCAGAGCAACCTGCCACCAATAGTGGCCTATATATCGCAAGAATTTTTTCATTTTGTAGATTTGCCAAATACTATCACGAAGTCACTATTACTCGCGATGTTGGCAGGTAAAGTCGTTTTAATTTCCGCCTTAAAACGCTTCTTAAGAGCGCTGGCTGTACCCGTCTTATCTTTATTTAACTGATAAACCACAATTTTATTGCCAATCGCTTCTGGCGCGTTATCAATATTTACTACGTTATAGCCAGCGTTTTCAAGCTTTTTAGCTTCGGTGGCACCCAAACCATCAATATCAGAACCGTTTAGCACCGCAACTGTGGCGTACTCTCGCGCCACTGGGTCGTTAGTTATCGAACGTTTAATGTACTCGTGAATTTCTGAATAATTTCCCCGCCCAGCCGATGGAATCACCACGCTAATACCGTTGATATTGGACGTGCGCATATAATAAATATCTTTATCACCATCAACCAGCGGAATGGAAACTATATCTTCGTTCTTCACGTCTTTAGCTAAGTCAATCAGCGTGCGCACTTCACTAGTATGGAAATTTGTGTGCAGGTTTTCGCCCAGCGAGTCCATCAATTCAATCACCTTTACTGGGTTAGCCAAAATACCAATACTAAGCGCCTTCTTTTGCAAAGCTGAAACTATTTTTTGCTGATTTTTCTCACGATCGAAATTACCACCAGGTAAACCATAACCGCCTTGCGCATTGCGAGCGCGAGCTAGCGCCAAAGCATGCTCGCCGTCTAAGTGCACAGTTTCACCGTTTTTGTAATCAACATAATGACATCTGTAATTGCACGCCCAATCAAAATTAGGATCGTAAATACCACGTGGATCGCTACTTTCAATTTTAACATCTACGCCACCAACCGTATCGACGGTTTTACGAAGCACCTCCCAGTTGACATGCCCCCAATACTGAATATCTAGCCCTAGAATTTCCTCAGCTTCAGCCACTAATGCCGCTGCGCCTTCTTTTTCCTTAGCTGGGTCATCTTGCGCCGAGCACCAATAGGTTTCGTTTAGCTTACCTGTACTAGTACAAGTGCCCACATAAAGATCGCGCGGCAAGCTCACCATATAGGCATCTTTCGTAGTTTGATTGATACTTAACACCATGATTGAGTCTGTCAGGTCGGCGCCTGGATGCCCCACTTCCTCAGTGCCAAACACTAATACATTAGTGCGCCCATTAGCGTCCTCTTTCAGCTTTTCCTTTTGGATTAAGCTAATAAGACCGCCCTCAAACACATTATCACCGAACTTTATAAACTTATAAACAAGGTATCCGCCACCAATAATAATCAAGATAAGTAAAACCAGAAAAATACGCTTAATAATCTTTTTCGTGCGGCCAGGCTTTTTGTCTTTTTTTGCCTTCTTGCGCCTTACTTTACGCTTTTTGGGCTCATCTTCCACTTCAACTGGTAAGTTTTGTAAAACATCTTCAAGATCGTCGCTAACTTCTAAGGTGTTATTATGCGGCTTTACCTTATGCACTCGCACAGGCGTAACCTCACCCAACTCGTGAGTTGAGCGCTTTGCACCACTCGATCGACGCACTAAGCCATCGATTGACTTACTATCTCTCTTCTTCATCTACCCACTTATTTTAGCAGATTTAGACTGGCTTTTCCAAGCTGGTAGGCCTATTAAAACACCTGCAAGTGCGAACCAAGTGACGGTTAGCGGCTCATCAACAAACACGTGTAACAGTAGTCCAATCACCAAGTATCCAGCAAGTGCCGCAAGAAACACCAGATGCGATGTCTGTTCACGCCGCTTCCATAATTCTTTAGCAATCAACGTCACAGCAGCCGCCCAAAGCGCAAGGCCGAGCCAACCGTATTCTTCCACGATCTGTAAGTAATAATTTTCGCTAATTTTAGGCGCCTGATCGTAATAAGAGGCTGGCCCAGAACAACCCGCACCACAACCTAACGGCTGGCTAGTAACCCGATCAACACTGGACTGCACAGAGCTAGCGTGATCTTCATTACTTGTGGCTGTAGTCACATCTCGCCCATCGCGGATATGTAAAATATGCAGCCTCAAAAAAGGATTACTAAAAGCTACTATCAGTGCCGTAACACCCAGTAGCACAACGCCCGCCACCGTGCACCAAAAGCGCTTCGTTTTATATATAGTTTTGGGTAATTTCATAATCACAAACAGCGTAGCCGCTAAACCAGCCGCTAACCAAGCACTACGTGAACTGCTAGCAAACAAGCCAGCGGCGACCACTATGAGTGCTAAGCCACCCCACAGGCTGCGCTTTTGCCATATCCTCGCTAATGCAAAAATCAGGGGCAGGATCAAAAACGCTGCGTAATCATTAGGGCCACGCAGTGTGGCGAAAGCTCTGAACACGCCCGTTTGGTCAATCGACACTGAGGCCGCTATAGTGCCATCACCATAACCGAAAATCGTCAAAAAGTCGGCGGGCAAAAACAGCACCTGCGCCAAACCGATTAGCGCCAATACCACACCCATCACAATAAATGCTGTTGGCATCTTGGCTAGCACGTTGCGCCAAAACGGCGCGTCAATTTTAGCTAACGCCAACCCAATTATAAACACCAAGAAATAACGTAGATCCATAGCCACGGCGGCTACCTTTGCCTCCGCACTAGCTGCCGAAAAAAGCACGGAGCCTAGCACCAACACCGCAAAAGCCGATGCGCACCACACTAGCTTGTGCCTGAATAAACTTTTCAGAACATCGCGCCGCTTAACAAGTAAGTACGCCATACCAGCAACCATCAGTACGGCCAATATGATAGTTAGTAAACTTTTCCATACTTCACGGCCACCGAAGCTACCAAGCCACGTGCTAAAAAACGGCCAAACTGGCATAGCTAATACTACCAGCAGCAACCACCAACTAAAGATGCGCGGAATGTACTTCATAATACAATACTAACACGAGCCCAGCTAGCATGATGGGCGTTGTCTTAAGCAAAGCTATGGTCAAAGCTTCTTTTTAGCCGCGGCATAAAGGTGCTCAACCTCATCCCACACGTATTTATCGCTGGTCTCGTCAACCAGAGCCTTGTCGGTAGTAATGAACAGGTTAGTATAAGGGTCGGCTATGCCAGCTTTCAGTTCGCTAATCTGCTTATCGGTGCGAGCTTGTAGCTCAGCAAACTTAAAGTCGTGGGCGTAATAACCGCGCGACAACGTCATGTTGCATTTGTGCGCAACAACAGACAGTTCGGGGAACGAATCACTACCTACAGCCTGCAAAGGCTCGAGATGACCACGGTCACAGTAACGTTTGATGAGTTTTTGCGACTTAGGTGACAACACTTGCGGCCTGGCCGCTCGGCTTACTGTTGCAATTGTGTTGCGCACGCCAGTCGACAAACGCACATCAACAAGCTGCACGAACGCAAAGCAGGCTAAAAACAATGCAGCGAAATACCACTTAGCTTTCTTGAACTGTTTAATACTACAGTACAAAACACCTACGATTATTAGGTAATAAACTGGCCAGAATAAGCGAGCACAAGCTCGGAAAATAAGCCATAAGTCTATAATTTGGCTCGGTAATCGCCACTCAAATAGCACGTGAGAACCGAGCCTGATATGTGTACCCAGTGCCAACAGGGTACAACCCACCACAACCACACCTATCAAAATATTACGCAGTGTCAGAAGACTCAAAAGTTTCTTTTTCATTTGTTCAGGCCGTTTTTTTGATAAACTCTGAAGAAATGAGAAGAACACCACAGGCAACAATAATATCACTCCAAATCCTAAATAGTTTGTCTTTTCGAAAGACTCAAAATTGGGCGTCAAAGCGTTAGCGAAACGTGCGTGCGATAGAAACGCTGAGTAGTCGCCCGGTCCTGGGTCAATGAGCGACACTAAGTTCATGGCGTAAGTCTGCAAATCCATAGCTACGACATAGTTTTTAGTAGGTGTAAAAGCACCGATTAGCCACATCACTATCAACGCGAATACTATGGGCACCAGTAACTTAATAGCAGATGTCAACCACTTTTTATGGGTTAAGATAACAGAGATTAGCATGAGAACACCTACCATCGGAATATAGTACGGGTGTATAAGCACAGCCAGCACCATCATGCCAGCCCAAGCCAAAGTTTGTTTACAAGCTGAAACTTTAGCTTGCTTGAATACGATCATGGCCAGAATAGCCAGTAAAATCAACTAGTTAGCCGAAAGTGCTGTATGCCTAAAAACCCTTGTAAGCATAACGGGGGAAATCACAAAGAATACTGGACCGACCAGTGCTACCATATTGCTTTTCGTGAAGCGCCGTATGATTAAAGCGCCTATGCCGCCCTGCAAGAAATACCCTATCAGCGTAAATAGCCCAAAATATTGAAATTCAGCTGGCAAAATTCCAGACATCATTTTAAATATTATTGCGAATAGTGGTATTGAGTCCGTAAAAGTTATGGGGACACCAAAAGGATAAGCTAGGTTTTGAATTATACCGAATGGGAACGACCAACCTGAGCTACGATAAAACATCCAACCAGCTTGGTGCTGAGACAGATCGTCACCGTTAGTCAATAGCCAAGTGGTATTGGTTAGGTCTACAACTTGCCATCCAAAACATAGCAGAAAGAATATTGCACCAAGCAACCCGCCGATTACAAAAGCTGCCCATGGAGTTTTAGTAAATGATACTACCCTCCCACAGGGATTGTACTCGATTTTTCATGTCCAAATTAGTATAGCACAACTCTGCATTCAGCTGAGGCTGGTAATCAAAGCATTCTCAAGCACGAAGTTACTTCCACCAAACAGCTTTATAACCATCGTACGTCACTAAGTTGCCGTCATTTTGAACATGCGTAGTAGTTCTTGATCCGTCAAACAACCATACAGATGAGTGCCAAACCGGGCTGCCAGTGCAACTATACAAAACTAACTTACCATCATTTTGTTGTACAAGGAAACAGCCATTGCTAGTTTTTGTCGACCATTCAGCGCCTTTCGGCCCATATTGCACTAAATTACCATCACCCTGCAAAATTAGCATATATTTACCATTAGCCGAGTATATCGTTTGATGTTGAAATAATACCCCCTCTACCTTGAGACTATCAACCTTCCTAGAGTTTTGTGCAGACCAATCTGTAATCTGTATATCTTTCTCGCCTTCGTAGCCTTGATAAATCAGCTTCCCATCATTTGTAATAACTAGCGCGCGGCGGTTTCCATCACCAACCACCCATAGTGGTGAACCATACTTATTATACGCCACCAGATTCCCATCCTGCTGTGTTCGTAACTGGTACACATCTTTTGCTACATTGAAAACATTTTGTCCCCGATGATAAACACTGAGCTCACCGTTTAACAGTAGTGTTAGCACATTGTTACGGTTGGGTGAATATATGATATCCCCCGCCCGCATTACATCAACTCGATCATCAAGCCTATCTGACGGCTTCTTGTCTACTATCGTGAGACTATGGTAGCTGCCAATATCTACAAACCATGACACATTCTCAATTAGTAAGTTCCAATCTGACTTATATGTACCGACTTTTTGTGGTGCTTGCATCCAAAAGCCAAAAGTGGCTGTGTCGCCTGGCCTGACGTCGGCGGTCTTGTTGACTATTGTTGCGCGTGAACAAGCTAACCAATCAGCGATACAAAATGGGCTATTGGAAGTCCGCCCAATAAGTACTGAGGACTTGGGCCATGTTTTATGGCCTACGTTCTTTACAATGTATTCTATGTACACATACTGTCCTTGAGTAATCGCAGAGCGGTCTACCTCTTTTAACTTGGAATCGCTGTAATAGACCTCTTGTGACAATTCTTGCCAAACATAAGCTTGACCACGTGGATTACCAAACCAGTCCACATACGTACGCCAGAAGTTACGATTACCGTAAGCCGAACAGTTATCGCCAGTTCCGTACATGTTGCTCAGGGCAGCGGCATTAGGCTGATATGGTGTGTAAGTGTAAAGCGCAGCCGTGGCCTTACTTTCAATATAAACGTCCCCAGCGCCACAGCCGCGTGGTGCTACATTCCACAAAATTGAGTTGTTTTGGTAGGGCTTTTTGTAACTCCACCATGGCTCATTCATACTATCCAAATACCAGCGCATTAGCTCAGCTGCTGAATAAATTTGAATAGAAAAGCCAGCGTAGGCTGGGTCGCAGTTGGCGCTACCACCAGGCCCACTGTCGGGGCAGTGTGAGCCCATAGCGTATTTATACTGGCTAAATAATGGCCACTGATCACTAGTGAGCGGCCCAACCGACTCCGTCGCGATTTTAACCAACAAAACCTTAGGATTAATACCATAGCGATTAGCCGCGTCTTTGATGATCCAGGCCGCGCTTTTAGCTCCATCTGGAATTGAATCTGGGTTAGAGAAGTTATTGGCTGGCATATCACCGCCTGGTGCTTGCTTTGGGACTTCGTAATACTTATTAAGACAAGTGTAAGGTGGGCCGTGCCAACCAGCAGCCGCTGCATATTGCGCCCTTGTGCCACCGCCATATTCACTGGGTTGTTGCCCCCAAACATCGCAATTGCCAATTTTTTGATTCAAAAAGTTTTGGATGTCGGCTTCGCTCATACCATCAGAATCAGTGAAAACGCTATCACTGATGATATTGCCAGCAATCCAGTCATTTTTGTCGGCGGCGTTCGTGTCGCTGCCTGCGTTGATTAGCACGACACCCGCCAAAACGGCCACAGCCAACAAGCCAAACTTGGTGGCGGTTCGGCAGAATTGTTGCTTGCGGCTGACGTTCATCATTTTATGTCTGCAGCCTCCGTTTTAGTGAGAGTAACGTTATCATACGATACCTCCAGCTTAAAACTGTTGACGCCAGATTGCAACTGGTTGCGGTCGATCGAGAATCCAGCACAGGTTGAGTAGGCTGGTTGGTACATTATCTCAACAGTGCTAGTGTAGCTGCCCACAGTTAATTTACATGTGCCACGCGATATGTAGCCTAGATTGGTGCTGACTACTACCTTGTCGCCATTTTGCGAAATAACTATTGATATGCCGTCGTCCGAGTCGGTCTGTTTGGGTGGTGTGCCTTCATCTGGGTTAGAGTTGAGGTAGTCTTCTTTTTGCTTGGCGTCAGACTTTGTTCGCTCGGCTTTTTCTGATTCGGTTGGCTTGTTCACTGAACTGCCATTTTGGTTATCGGTTTGGTCACCATCACTGCGGTGCCAAAAATAATAAGCCCCAGCGCCAACCAGCACGGTCGTCGCTACCAAGCAGATTATTTTAAGTTTACCAGATGATTTTTTACGGTTTTTTTGTATTCGCATGGGT
>JAIRRY010000007.1 GCA_031255735.1 Candidatus Nomurabacteria bacterium
GTGCGCACTAGCTCTAAGTCTTCGTTTATGCAGCTGGTCGCTTTAATAAGTTTGTACGGTTCTAACAGATTAAGTTTATGGAAATTTTGTACAAAATCTGTGCCCCATTCGTCGGCAACTTGCCAAGCGGTTTTGCCTTCCAGGCGCGCACCTTTTTCCATCTTGTCTTCACCTTCATCGCCGTCGCTCACTAGGTGTCCCACGTCGGTTAGGTTGAGTACGCGCTTCACGTTGTAGCCGTTCGCGGTAAGCGCTCGCACTAAAACGTCCCAATACACAAAACTGGCATAGTTGCCGATGTGCTGCTTAGAATAAACAGTCGGGCCACATGTGTAAACCAAAACCTCGCCTGGCGTTAAAGGTGTGAACTCCTCAAGTTTTCTATGCGGAGTATTATAAAGTTTCATCGCCCTCGCCTTTCAAGATGTCGTAAACTGCGCCAACTAATTCTTTCAAACTTTTTTCGTAGCTTTCGTAAATGCGAAAACCTGCGGCGTATTTATGCCCGCCACCGCCGAAAAAGCCTGCTACGCGCTCGGCCACGGGCATCGCGGTGCGGATTTTGCCTGTTAGTTTGCCATCGGGGTAAGTTTTGATGGCCACGGCCACTTCTACACTTTCAACTAGGCGCATTTCTTCAAGTATCAGCACGTTAGGGTTGTATTCGTCTGAAAATTCTTGGATGTCTTCCCATGGAATATGCACGGTGGCCAATTTGCCGTCTAGGTGGTATTCTATGCGCTCTATCAACTTAGCTTTATAGGCCAAAATTCGCTGCGATTTTTTCATAAATTCGCGGCGGGATTCTTCAATTTCGGCTACGTTTGCGCCAGCGTCGATTAGTTCAGCCGATAATCTATAAGTTTCAGCCGTCACGTTTTGTGAAGTTAGCCCCAGCGTGTCACTCATGATGCCAGCTAATAAGTTGCGAGCAGTTTCGGCATCCAGCTGCCAGTTAAGTTCTTTAGCCAGCCTAAAAACTATTTCTGACGTGGCTACGGCGCGCTCCATAATTAGAATGTGACTAAACTTTAAATCGGGCGTAGATTCGGTGTGGTGGTCTATCACAACCGTACTAGTGCGTTCTAAGTGGTGGGCAATTTCAGGTTTTTCTAGCAGCTTCGAAAGCAAAACCTCGGCAGAGGTATCAACGATAATATTCAGGTTAGCCTGCGTGTTGTATTCAACGCTCACTCTATCCCAACCGCCAAAGTAACGCAGATATTTTGGAATATTAACGGGGCAATATAGGTTCGCAGTTTTGCCTAGCGCGGTTAAAATGCCTTCAAGTGCCAACGCTGAGCCCAAAGAATCGCCGTCGGGGTTCTCAGCTTGAATAATATTAACTTCATGTGCCTGCTCTAGCGCAGCTTTCAATTCTGTGTACATTACGCTTAATTATAACACGACGAGCCCGAGTGGAATGAATGCTTGCAGTTTAGCGGTGTTAAGTATATAAGTGCCAGTATAATCATTGACGTATACTACAATGTGTGGCATAATGCAATGGACAATACCGTACATCTTGTACGATTAACTTAGCCGCATATTGCGGCAGTAGTACATTAAGGAGGAGAAGTATGGATGCAAATTACATACTGTTATATCCGTCACCTCAGTTTAGCTTAAAATATTTTATAGAAAGGGGTATCGTACTCGTGTGTGTTCCCAAGAGATTCGATAAGACTTCTATGAATTGCTTCAAACAGCAGTTCATAGAAAGGGCACATGTACTGGATACTATATCCATGTACGAACCTAAATTTAACAAAGGCTACGGCGGTAAACTATTCACCGTCAGGCCTTGGCAGTGTAACATGCGGCCGATGTGTGACAGTATAACGCTGGAGCACAACGCTGCTGCAGTGTTGTTTCATCCGTCGGATTCTCCAATTATAACTGTTGTTGCAGTCGGCATGAGCCGTAAAACAGCAGTTGCGAGCTTTCATTTCGGTTATAGGCCGATTTGTGAAGGGGTTGGCGATGTTATGAATCGCTGGCTTCATAAGAAAGCTCGCGATGGATTTGCGCTGTACGCCTATATATCGGGCGGGGGTGCAAAATCTATCGAGCTTAGCGGGGATCACGCTAAGCTTTTGAGGGCAAGGTGCAGTGCCGACGCTGTACTTAAGGCGCATAGCACTGTCACTGAAAGTGGTGTGATCCTACGCCTTTGCGACTATGCTAAGGCAGCCTGTGCAGAATACGTGCCGTCTTGCAATATAGACCAGGGCACGGCAGAGGAGGCTGCTAATTGCAAGGCGTACATCTTGGTGCGCGCACCAAGGTAAGTCGCCCCTCCAAACAATAAAAGCAAAGAAAGGCTCGCGTCTAACAGATGCGAGCCTTTAAAAAATCCCACTAAAATTCCCGTCTGCCTTCGAGTGCGTGCGATAAAGTTATTTGGTCGGCATACTCTAGGTCTACGCCGACGGGTATGCCGCGTGCTAGGCGGCTAATTTTGAGTTCAGGGTGTTTATCGCGCAGTGCTCGTTGTAAGAATATGGCGGTTGATTCGCCTTCCACACTGGCGTTGGTGGCGATTATCACCTCTTCTACGCCGTCCACACCAATACGGTTGATAAGCTCGCTGATATGTAGCTCGTCGGGGCCGATGTCGTCGATGGGCGAAATTGCGCCGCCTAGTACGTGGTAAGTGCCTTTGTAGCCGCCAGTGCGTTCTACGGCCACAATATCGAGCGGATCTTGCACCACTAGCACGGTGGTTTTATCGCGGCTTCCGTCGGCGTAAAGCGACGAAACTTCTTCGCTGGCATCGATAAGTGCAAAAGTAATTGGGCAAAACTTCACACCACTGTGCAATTCGCTCAAAGAATCTACGATGTTATCGGTAATTTCGCTGTCACCCTTGAACAAGTAGTAGGCGTAGCGTTCGGCGGTGCGCGCGCCAACGCCAGGTAACTTACCTAAATCGTCGATAACCTGTTTTAGCGCTTTTGGCAGCATGGTTACATGCCAAGTTTGCTAAGCCCACCCATCAGCGGCTTCATTTTTTCGCTAGCAATTTCTTGCGCTTTAGCGTAGCCGTCGCGCATGGCGTTTTCGATCCAGCGCTCTAACTCGCTCATATCATCAAAGTCGATTTTTTCAGGATCTAGCGTTACTTTTTTAATCTTTAGCTCGGCGCTAATCTGCACTACTACAGCGCCATCACCAGCTTCAACTTCTACAATCTCTTTAGCTAATTCTTTCTGCGCTTTTCGCAAATCATTAATCATTTTTAACTGGTCAAAAGCCATGAAACCTCCTTAATAACTCTTCTAATTTTACCATATTATTCGTAAATATACAGCCTGTTGGCATTTTCTAGGCGGCCAGACGTGACAATTCGTTCTAGCTTGAATTTAGATTTAGAGCTAGCCGCAATTTTCTGCTTGCCAATCGTGATAAGTCGCTCGGGCGGCGTGGTGGGTAGCTTATTCACCACAGTTACGTCTTTGCTTTTCTCGAGCAGCTTGTAAAACTCATATTCTGGGTCGCCGTTTGCCATTACTACCGTGCCGCTTGCTAGGTTTTCGCGAATGAGCGTGATGTCGTTGTTGTAGTATTTAGTAACCTGCGGTGCATAGTGGTAACCGAACATGAAATGTAGCACCGAAGTGCTGCAGATTGCCACAATCAGGAACGAAATTGGGGCTAGCCCCGCCACACGGGCGTAGGGGTTGCTTGGAAATAAATCGTACCATTTTTGGATGACGATAGCTAGGCCTTTGGTAAGCAGTAGCGCTAGCGGTGCAAACACTAAGGCTGTTACGCTTGGGTCGAACGCCATCACAGTAACAGATATAATCAGCCAGCCTAAAATCATATAGTATTTAGTGCGGTGGCGTTGGCCAAGGCCGTAGATGAAGCCAATAATCACTAGTGCCGTGAGCGGCAGGCCGTAAACTGGCACTAGCACGGCGCTGTTAGACTGCGCACTCGAGAAGAACAAAGTGGTTACGAACTGTTTTATACCCTGTAATAGGTTGATGTCTGTAGCGCCATTAGTTAGTATCAGCTGCACTGCAGACGGGTCATTCACACAGGCTACCACAAGCGGCACTATGCACACTGTAAACACTGCTAGCGCTAAGTATAAGTACCAGCGCTTGGCTGTGCTAATAACTAAACGAGTACGGGGGTGAATTAGGCACACCAAAATAATTGCTGTCACGAAATAAATCAATAGCGGCGTATAAAGGCTAACCGCGAGCAGCGCAGCGGCTACCAGTAGCGCCGAAAGGTTAAGTTCTTTTTTTGACCCCGCAATGTGGCCAAATAAAAGTATCAGCACGGGTAGCAAGATATATAAAATGCTTGGTGAACCATCTTGAGAACTAAAAAGAAATTGCGACGAAGTAAGAATTAAAATTGCGGCGGGCAATACCACAGGTAATTTCGACCACCGCTTCAGCAAGAAGATCACAGCTATGCCGCTCAGTGCGGCCAAGATAATAGCGGGCAGTTTAATGCTCCATACAGTTAAGCCAAAAATACTGACGCTCGCCCATTGCAGTATCCTAAACGGAAAGTTAACTATGCTCTTAGAAAACGGGTTGTCGGCTAATTGGTTACTTAAAACTGCACTGGTCATTTCGCCATTAGAAAGGCCGCCTGTTACGAGCTGCGCCATACATAAAATAGAGGCGAACACTAGCCCAAACAAAACAAAGCCGATCAAATAACGATGCTTGTAGAAAAACAAATCGCTCACCTTAGTTTTTGGCATTAGCCTAATTGTAACACATATCGTGCCCTGTAAATAGCGCCAGCTTG
>JAIRRY010000003.1 GCA_031255735.1 Candidatus Nomurabacteria bacterium
ACATAGAAAACCCGATCAGTGTTGGATATACACAGGTCGGGTTTTCTCTCTGCATAATATTTGACTTCATTTTATAACCACAACTTTCCCTGTCTTTTCAATTAACGCAACTTTCTTAATATAGCCATGCCTATCGGTCTGGTATCGAACTTGACTACGGACTCTCGCGATATGAAGTTTGCACCTCCTAGCGTCGATTACAATACTTTTCGACTGCTTAGCCGCGCGCTGGAACTGATGCTCGATAGTGTGCTTGCCCTTCCCCAGCGGGCTCTTGATCTCCCAGCGTACACCGTCCACAACAACATCCGGAGTCTTGTCAGAAGCCACCGGCAAAAACGTTACGTCTGCTCGGAAAAACCCCGCCAAAATATCCGCTGCCGACAGCTCAAAACTCTCTGGCAATGGCTGCATACCATGCGGGATAATAACGTGGTATTTCATTTTACAGCTTCTCCTTTATCATCTCCAAAATCTCATCGTAAACTCCATGCTCCGGATAAGCCGCGCGGACTCGCTCAATCACCATTTGGTTAATTTCGGTGTCGGCTTTGGTCACAATTGTGTTGTCGCCTTTATAGTGGCTAATGCCAGTCTGCTTGAAATATTTCAGCATGGTCTCGCCGGCATCGCGCGCCAAAGTTTTAGCGAAATTTAGGTATTCTTGATTCATTTTAAACTTCTTGCATCGATTTTTCGTATCCGGATTCAACTTCAACGTTCATTTTTCGTCTTCCACCAACTTAAACCGTGGCTGTTTCACACCGTCAACTTCGACATCTTCCAAAAACATCGCTTTCGGGCGCACCCAAATATTGCCATCACCATAAAGCGCCTGATATACCACCAGCTCCTCTAACGTCTCGCTGTGTTTAGCTTCGTGTAAAACTTGGTAAAAATCACCTTTATAATGTTGATATTTACCGTCAATAACTAGCTCACGCATACTACTCCTTTTGTAAATCACATTAAACCCGCCCCAATATTGGAACCCGGGCGGACGTTACCATCCAACTTCCACGCACATGCGTGACTCTTAATTCATCTTTAACGCAGATTCACGAAAAGGTCTACTAGTGTTGTGAATTTCACAACATGTTCTTCTCTCGGCTCGTGGTTGATAGCCACTCAGATGCCTTATTTAAAATAATAACACAAAAACATCTAGGAATCTGCTGTATTTTTTACAACATTTACTCTTGCCCGCTCATGTAATAGCTGACTTCGTTAAACGCAGGTAGCGGCCTGCCCTTCCACAATTGTTGCACCTGGCCATCAGCTGTTAACGCCACAATAGTTGGATATTCTACAATGTCGTGCGCACGACAAAAAATCTCGCCTTCAATACTATCTGGATCGAGAGTTTCAAGTTCGTGCCCCGTTAATTTATTGAAATCGTGTAGGTAATCCGTCACCTCACGGGCATAGTCTGTGAAATCTTTATAAACTACCACCACTCTCATTTACGATTTTTATTCTCGCGGCATTCGGCCAATATTTTTTCAAACTCATTAAGGCTTTTAAATTCGTGGAACACGCTAGCGAAACGCACATAAGCCACCTCGTTTACTCTCGCCAATTCTTTCAACACTTCCTCACCAATGGTACGCGACTTAATCTCGGCATCACCCAGCGAATAGATGACATCTTCCACTCGCGTAATAATATCCTCAATTTCCAACTCTGAAGAGAAAAACTTACCCACCGACTTTTTGGTGGAAGACAGTAACTTGTCGCGATCGAATAGCTCGTGATTACCATTGCGCTTAATCACCACCAGTGTAGGGCGTTCAATGCGCTCGTAGGTAGTAAAACGATGTTTACCGTCTAAACTTTCGCGGCGGCGGCGAATCATCGTGCCATCTGGCGACTCACGTGATTCAATAACTTTGCTGTCGCCAATTTTGTAACTCACGAGCTACTCCTCTTCCCCATCCTTATTTTTCTTGTTTTTCTTGCGGCGGCGCAGAAATGCTGGGGTGTCAGGATCGTCGTCATCGCCACCAATATCGTTCCACATATTACCTTCACCTTCATCGGCCAACGTGCCCTTAGGCTCTGGTGCGCTGTCTAAATCCATATCGATTGAACTTACTTCTTCATCTGTTAACCCACTACTAGTTAACTTAGTTTCGTTACTAAAAGTAGGGGTTGGCTCATTTTTTTCGGCTTCATCCATGTAAAGCGAGTCAAAACCAGTGGCGATCACCGTAATAACAATCTCATCCTCAATCTCTGGTTTCAAAGTGGCACCAAAGATAATATTGGCCTCTGGTGATATAGCACCAGTAATTAACTCGGCAGCCTCTTGGACTTCACTCATACTCATATCGTAACCACCAGTTACGTTAAATAGCACACCGCGCGCACCATCAATTGATACCTCAATAAGCGGCGACTCTATAGCCTGTTGAGCGGCGGCGGCGGCGCGACCCTCACCACTAGCGCGGCCAATACCCATTAGTGCAGAACCAGCGTTACTCATAATAGCTTTAACGTCAGCGAAGTCGAGGTTGATTAAGCCGTGCTCAGTAATTAGCTCACTGATACCCTGCACACCTTGGCGCAATACATCATCGGCAATCTTAAACGTTTCAAGAAGTGGTGTACGGCGGTCGATTGTTTGCAGCAGCCTATCATTAGGGATCGTGATTAAAGTGTCAACAGCTCGAGCGAGCCTATCAATACCCCAATCAGCGTTACTCTTACGCTTCTGGCCTTCAAAGGCAAACGGGCGAGTTGCCACGCCAACTACTAAAATACCTAAGTCGCGGGCAATCTGCGCCACTACATGGCCGGCGCCCGTGCCCGTGCCACCACCTGCGCCTATAGTTACAAACACCATGTCGGCACCCTCAAGCGATTTCTTAATTTCATCATGCGATTCATTAGCAGCCTGCTCGCCCACGTTAGGGTCTGCACCAGCACCAAGACCATTAGTAGTATTGTGGCCAAGATGAATTTTTACGTCAGCCTTAGAGTTATGCAATGCCTGCGCATCCGTATTCATGGCGATGAATTGCACGCCACTCAGGCCAGCATCCTTCATACGATTAACCGCCGACCCACCAGCGCCACCTACGCCAACAACTTTAATACTGGCAAAAGATTCTACTTCACTAGGTTTGATTTCTGGCATTATTGTAACTCCTCCGATTACCCTTTATTGTAACATACTCACTAGCCAAGAGCTAAACTTTAAACTTACTGAGTAATTTTTTTATCACACCACCCTTGTTAGAATTCTTGGTACGTTTTTTACCATGTTTAACTGGCTGACTCATAGCATCGGTCATGGCTAAACCTACCGCAACGGCAAATTCCGTGCTCTGGGCTTCAGCACCAACAATTACGTTTTTGGCTGGGTTACCTAGCTTAACAGACAGCTCCAAGTGCTCTTTTACAAATTCAGACACATCTTTTAACTTAGCGCCGCCGCCAACTAATACTACACCTTCAGGTAGCTTGCGATCATAGCCAGCACGCTTGAGTTCTTTTTTTACTGTGTCAAAGACCTCTTCTAAACGAGCCTCAACTGCCTCATCAATATCTGCGCGCTTGAAATAAAACTCTTGTTTATCGCGCTTGAAAACAACTTCCTTAGCACTACTATCACTCACGGCGGAAGCGTGTTTTCGCTTCACTTCCTCGGCTATCTCAGTATCAGTCTTGAGTGCCATAGCTAGATCCATCGTGATATTATTACTACCCCACGGCAGGATAGAGGTAAATTGTAGGTCTCCCTCTTCAAAAATGATAATTCCAGTTGTCGTAGCGCCGAAATCTATCACCGCCACACCGTTTTCGCGCTGGGTTTCGGTTAGCACCGCACGGGCCGCTGCAACTGTGCTAGCCACTAGTTTATCCGCATGCACATTAGCCAACTCAGCCGCCTTAGCAACATTCTGACAATATGGGCTAAGCGCCGATACCACGTTAGCTTTAATCTCCAGCCGCGAGCCTATCATGCCCACAGGGTCTTTGATATTCTCTTGACCATCAAGTCTGTAATTGTATGGCACAAGCTCCAAGATTTCGCGATTAGCGGGTATCTTACCAGTTGCTGCCACCTCATCTACGCGGTCTAAGTCTTCCAATGTGATTTCGTGATCCATCGCACCCACGGCTATCATGCCATCAGTTTTTGTGCTTAAAATGTGTGAGCCATTAATATTGATAGTAGCGTTATTCACCTCATAGCCGCTCATACGTTCTACCTCGCCAAGCACTGTATCAATAGCTTTAGCTGGGCCTGCAAGATCAGCCACAACACCCTTGCGCATACCGCTGTTAGGAGCTTGCCCCACGCCCACAATTGTTAGCATACCGTCGTCACCCACTGTGGCCACAACACATTTAACTGAACTAGTGCCCACGTCTACGCCAACAGCATATCTAGATACTTCTTGCATGATCTAAGTATAACAATTTTAAGCGTGATTGTTAAGCACTATACAAAGTTAAAATCTCGTAACCGTCATCCGTTACTAACACAGTATGTTCAAAGTGCGCACATAGGCTACCGTCTTTCATACTCACTGTCCAACCGTCGTCATCCACAAAAGTTTTCTCTTTACCTAGGCTGGCCATTGGCTCAATACAGATAGTATCACCCACCTTCAACATTTCGCCCGTTCCCCTAGTTCCGTAATTTGGCACATTAGGTAGCATGTGCATACGCACGCCTATGCCGTGCCCGACATATTCACGAACGATGCCTAACCTACCAGTACTCAACACCGCTTCTACAGCCGCACTAATATCGCCAATACGCGCGCCAGGCTTAACCGCCTCTACGCCAGCATATAAGCTCTTTTCCGTCACCGTAAGCAGCTGTTTTTCAGCACCTTTCAGTTCTCGGCCAACAATCATAGTGAATGCACTGTCGGTATGCATACCCTTGTATTTAATTGTTAGATCGTAGCTAACTTTATCACCTTCTTCTAGCACATAGTCCACTGGCGGGCTATGCACCAACTCTTGGTTAACGGAAATGCAAACTACACCTGGAAACTTAACCTCTTCCTCCAGGTAACTGGCTTTAGCACCGTATTTTTTGATTTTTTCGGCTACCAAATCGTTAATTTCAAGCTCATTAAGGCCAGGTTTGGTATATTCACGTAATTCCTTCAAAATGCGCGCTAAGATAGCACCACCTTCACGCATAGCCTGAACCTGTGCGATAGTTTTTACGCTATCCCGCACTTCTCAACCTCTCTTACTATTCGGTCGTGGATTTCGCCCACCGTGCCCACGCCGTCCACCTCTGCAAACTTTGTACCGTGCTCCTCTAGAATTGCTCGAATCTTCGCAATGTCGCTCTCAAAAATATTAAAACGTTGCTCAACTACCTCAGGCGAGATGTCGTCAGCGCGACCACGAATATGTAGGCGTTTTAACAGCTCTCGCCTTGGCACGTTGATAATCACCGCTAAATCTATCTTATAATCGCTCTTTGCCAACCACAAAGCTTGCTCTACATCTCTTGGAAAACCATCTAAAACCTCACCGCCCAGTTCACGTTCAGCGCGATTAACTGCAATGCGCACCAGGTGTTCCGACACTTTATTATCCACCAGCTTACCTTTGCGCAAAGCACGGTGAATTTTGCGATCCTTTGTATCGCGTAGCAACTGGCCAATACTCAACCAGCGCCAACCAAAACGCGCCGCAAGCAGCTGCCCTTGCGTACTCTTACCGCTACCAGCCATACCAAAAAGTAAAATCATGTTACCTCCCTAACTTTTCAGCTTCTTCTCAGGTAGTAGCACCGTCAATTTGCTGTTTAAGCGCCATTAGCGCAGCCCTAGCCGCGCCTTAGCAGCTTTCTCTTCCTTACGCTGATCGCGTACGATAGCTTTGTTGCGCCTTTCGGTTTTACTAATTGGCTTTGCAAAACGCATAGTTGTTTTAGCTTCCGAAAGAACGCCACTCTGTAAAACCTTGCGGTTAAAACGGCGGATGATATTTTCGTTCGCCTCTTTGTCGTCTTTTCTTGTAACTTGTATTGCCATATCCACGCCATTTTACCAGATAACATGTAGTTTCACAATAACCTGCAAATAATCCTTACCAGCCACTGTAGCGCAACCGAGGAGGCTAAAAAGTGCTTAACGACACTCGAAAGCCGGCGTTGTTGGCATATATACCCTGCTGACTATAACTACTGAACAGCCCAGTATTGTGGTTGGATTGAGCAGTACCACCTCGCCAAAACCACTGACGACAGCTAAAGTCTGAGAATAGGGTGTGATCTGAGTTCCAGCCTTGATCAATGTAGTTGGAAACAGACTGAACCGAAGTAACCTCATAATTAGCCTGGCCGCCACAAGTAGCGAAAGTGCAGAAGTCGAAGTTATTGTAGTCTACATCTGTACTAGTCATCCAGGCTAGTTTATTAGATCCATTCGTATTAAAGTCAGCGTCAAGGTAGATGTCGCGGTAATTAGCACCTATAGGTTCACCTAAGACATAACTAGAGTCACAATTAGAATATGATTGGTTGTATGCACTTACATAGTTGCCCATCACTGCTTCCCAAGCACCCCCAGCCATATCGTAAATGCCATAAATATTACCAGTGGTGCTAGCCTGCTGGCCAATGGTGGTGTGGTATTGATGTAGATTGGTACTGTTAATATCAGCTTTATCGTCACCGGGGCCAGCCCCAGTAACAAAGCGGCAACCTAAGCTGGTAGTGGCGGTATCGTCAGTAGCTGGAGTAACAGTACAGAGTTGATTTGAATTCACAGTACCATTGATATAGCCGTTATTGTAAACCTTTTTGTAGTTCGTACATTCAATGTCGGTGCAGGCTTCATCGCCCACACCATACTGGCTAGTACTAAGGTAGGCGGCCGCACCCCACTCGCTGTTTTTGATCATCTTGGTAATGCTACTAGAGCTTAGGTTCATAGTATTGTTTACCGCGAGCGAGATACGACCACCAGTGACAGATGCGAAATTAGGGCTCATGATTTTGGCTATACCAAACATGACGCCGATGTATTTAAACGTTAGCGGAGATTTATTAGGCTTAATAACTATACCACCAGCGTCGGTGCTAGGAGCGATACTCTCACCACAAGATACTGGTTTGGTAGCAGCGCCAGTTTGACAATAGAAGTCCGTACCAGTTTCAAACTTACCAATCCATAGGCCGTTAAGCTCTTCACCAGGGTCGTCGTAGTCGCCGTTGTTGTTTTTATCAAAAGAAAAAGCCGGATGCGTGGCCCACTGGGATTGGTCGTAGGGGGCAACTGTTGGATAGGCGTCGCTCACATCACATTCAGTTTGGTAGTTTACACCAGCAGTAGAAAGTTCTGGTACCTCGATTGTTGGGGCGGTGGTGCACCTACCAATAGCATCAGAGCCGGCTGTGGTATTACTACCCATGGAAGGGGTTTTCTTAGGTGTATCAAACTTTTCAAAGCGAATATCAAAAGGTGTTTGGAAAGGTATGGGTTTATGCCAGGCGGCTAGGCGTTGAACGCGGTAGGCGTAGCGCGGAATATAAACCCAGTAACCAAGAATCTGATCTTCTGGTATAACCGTGCCAACGTCGGCATCTTGAGCGGTGATTAGGTATTCTGATTTGACCGTAACGGCATTACACCACTGTTTTTCGTCATAATTGCACCAGTTAGTAGGATAATCACCGTCGGTAGCTTTATTAACTATAGGGATCATATTATCGTCTATATCAACGATGAAGCTAGTAGCGCTAGTGCCAGTTATGGAACTAATGGCAGCAGAATTATTGTTAGCGGCTTTAACCCACTGATTATCTGGCCTAGGCTCTACGTACGTATACCCACTAAAGGTCACCGTCCCACCAGATATGGTGGTAACTTTAACGTCTTTAGTTCCTTCTGTATTCTCGGGAGTAACGCAGGTAATGGTGCTAGTGCTTACTACAGTGTA
>JAIRRY010000004.1 GCA_031255735.1 Candidatus Nomurabacteria bacterium
GTGATTTATTACTTATTACTTATTTATTAAACTTAATCGTCTAATATCTGTACGAATCGTTACTAATTACTTAGCTTTGATTCTATTGCCATTGTATCACACCTTATGGTAATTGTCAATAGTATTATACTAAAATTGTGGTTGTGTATAATTTGTTGGGGGAGGGGTGAAAGTAAAATACCCACGAAAAGTGAGTATCTTACCTTGGTACGCCCGATATGATTCGAACATACGACCTTTGGCTCCGCAAGCCAACGCTCTATCCAGCTGAGCTACGGGCGCATACCATAAATGCCCGCTCATTGTAGCAGATAACAGAGAGTTTGTGAAGTGAAGCAAAAGTGGCGCCTAAGCTAAGCTAAACTAAAGCTGGAACAATTGTGGTTCTTGTTATATTAGAATCAGTAGTGAGATTAATGCACTCACAGCCGCGCACGACGGTTTGAAGCGTGCTAAAATGGTTGTACGACCATGGAGAGGTGGCCGAGTGGTTGGCGTAGCCGAACGAAGCCAGATGAAAGCTTGCTTTTAATCTGGCGAGGAGGCGAAGGAGCGAAGGCCTTGGCCGTAGCGATAGGAGCACGAAGTGCGCCTGTTTATTTTTGTGTGTAGCGTTATGAGATAGTATAATTACGTTTATGGAGAGGTGGCCGAGTGGTTGAAGGCGCACGACTCGAAATCGTGTATGCGGCAACGTATCGGGGGTTCGAATCCCCCCCTCTCCGCCAGGAAGGACTACTTAGGCCATTTTTGGCCTAAGTAGGGCTTCTCGACAGAGAAGCGGTGGATTCGAGCCGGGTTCGGGCGAAGCGTTGCGCTAGCAACCATCCCCCCCTCTCCGCCAGGAAGGGCTAATCAGTAGATGTTGTGATATCTATAAAATTAAGGAGTTACGATGCAAGATTCAATTTTTACCAAGATTATTAAGGGCGAAATTCCAGCCGCTAAGGTGTATGAAGATGACGATGTGGTTGCATTCCTTGATATTATGCCTGAAACACCTGGCCACACCTTAGTGGTTCCAAAAGTGCAGGTTGATAAGTTTTACGATTTAAATGACAAAGATTACACTAACCTGTTTAATGTAGTTAAGAAGTTAGCTACTCATATGGAGCAAGTGCTAGGCCAGCGTACATTGGTTAAAATAATTGGCACCGACGTGCCACACGCCCATGTACACCTTATCCCATTCAATCCTAACTACGATAAGAACCGTGAACTCACCCAGGCCAAGCCTGAAGAGCTCGCTGCCATGGCCGAAAAACTTAAGCTTTAATAGATAGATGTATAGCCGGGTTTTCAAGCCCGGCCGCAAAGGTGCTCTACTTTTTATTTATTGTTTGTTTCACCCTTCCCCTCTTGTTCGATTGGCTGGCTTGTTAAGTGCCATAGTTTGCACACTTTACAATAATACGGGTAAAGATCTATACCGTATTTCTTCGTCAGCCATTTCGCTGCTCTCGCAGCTTTAACTAGGCTCTTATACCCTAACTTAGACTTTCTTGCACACGGGCAATACTGTCTAGGGTTAGGGTTCTTGCTCTGCTCTCGCCACCTCCGCTTATGCTCGTAGTCTTGGAGCCGGAGCCTTCTATTACTCTTACCTTTTGGGTCCTTTTTATGCTTTTGCATGCACCATCACCTCCTTTGCATGCTTCAAAAAAGGGTTGCTTACATATTACTCGCTCTTTGGCTATAATAAAAGCATGATTACTATAGTATCTGTAGGTAAGAAGCATGAATACGAGGCCGCGGTAGAAGCTTACCAGAAACGCTTGAGAGCGCCGTTTAATGTAAGATGGGTTCTGATTCCAAATTCGCCCGAAAATGGTGCAGGGGCGCAAAAAACCGAGTCACAGGCCATTTTTAAGGCCGTGAAGCAGTCTGATCTCGTGATTTTGCTTGATGAACGCGGTGAAATGATCACATCACCCGAATTTTCGCGCTTACTCTCTAACAGTTTTGCAGGTACCGTACCTGCAAAGATAGTAATTGGCGGGGCGTATGGTGTGAGTGATGAGCTGCGAAAACGGGCTGATAAGGTGGTCAGTTTTGGTCGCATGGTAATGCCCCATCAGCTAATGCGCCTGGTTTTGATTGAGCAACTTTATCGTGCGCAAACTATCGCTGGTGGTCACCCGTATCACCACAGTTAGCCTTATACGAAGTTTTATAGGTAACCTATGTGATATTCGATAGTTCGTTGATTAGTTTACTGGCTATCTGTTCTTTTTCGGTCAGGCTGTCTTTGCTTTCTTGCACGAGCCGAGCAGGGGCTTTTTGGGTGTAACTTTCGTTAGCCAAACGGGCTTTAAGAGCTGAAACTTCGTTCTGGATAGTTTTGAGCCGCGCCTCGAGGTCGGCCTTGTAGGTTTTGATGGTTTTTTGGTCAATGTCGAGCCACACTTCGCGGCCAGTGGTAGCCAGGTGTAAGCCCTGTGGCTTACTCACCTGCTCGATCTCGCTCAGACGAGTTAAGAATTTCACTAATTCGCGGTTATTCTCGATGAGGTTATCATCTTTGTAAAGTAGTTTCTTCTTGCCGCTAGGCAGCTCGTTTAAGGTTAAACGCAGTTCGCTAACCAACTGTTGTAGCTGTTCAAATTCGGCCGCTTTCTCTTTGTTGTAGGCTGGTAGTTGCTGCCAAGTTTCGGTGCACAGCACGCTATCAGTCCAGCTTAGATTTTGCCAGATAGTTTCGCTCACAAACGGTGCGAAGGGGTGGATTAGTTTTAAACAAAACTCTAGCACGGTGGCCATCAAGTCTGGCGAATTACCCATTTTGCTCGCCTCGATATACCAGTCGGCTACGTCGTTCCAAACTACGCGGTAAACCTCTTCAGCGGCTTCAGCGAATCGATAATGGGTAATATCGGCGTCAATTTTGCGCTTAGAGGCCGCTAAACGGCCCACTAGCCAGTTTTCTGCCAGTGAGATGGGTCCATCATCAACTTTGCTCTTCGTGGGCTTAAAATCGTCTCCTAGCGTGCTTTGCACAAAGCGCGCAATATTCCACAGCTTATTACACAGGTTACGCCCAGCAATCACTTTGCTTAGGCTGAAAGCCTGATTTTGCCCCGCCGAGCGGCTAGACACGATACCTAAACGGAAGGCGTCTGAACCGTATTCAGCGATAATTTCCATCGGGTTTATCACATTTCCCTTGCTCTTACTCATTTTTTGGCCGTGCGCGTCGAGCACCAAACCGTGCAAGTACACGTGCTTAAACGGCACTTGGTCGGTGCAGTATAGCCCTAGCATTATCATGCGGCTAACCCATGGGAACAAGATGTCGGCGGCGGTTTCCATAACGTCTAGTGGGTAGAACCGCGACAGAGAGCTCGCGGGTCCTGCCGCTCGGTCCGCCCCTAAAATCGCTTCGCTTTGCGAAGAACGATTTTGGGGGCTGCCCCGCCTCGCGTCACCCGCTTTATCAAGGTTCGGGTCGCTGTCTAGGTAATCTGTCGTGATGAACGGCCACTGGCCGCTAGAAAACCAAGTGTCAAGCGTATCGTTATCGCGGGTGTAGGTTACGCCGTTAACCTCGATAGTTTCTTGTTCTACGCGGTCGTCAAAAATCCACTCGCCAGCTTCACTTTTGAACATAGGGATTGGTATACCCCAAGGTATCTGGCGGCTAATATTCCAGTCTTTCAGGTTTTCAAGATAACGAATTAATACGCTACCTTTACTAGCGGGCGTGAACTTGATTTCACCATTTTCGAGAGCTTCTATGGCGCGTTTAGCTAGAGGCTTAACATTTACAAACCACTGATCCATCACCATAGGCTCAATGATGCTGCCACATTTGTAGCAATGGCCAACACTATGTATTAACTCCTTATCTTCACGTGAAAGAGCGCCAGATTCAAGATCTTTTAGTACCTTTTCGCGAGCCTCTAGCACGCTTAAGCCCGCATAACTTTCGCCAGCTTCGCGAGTCATCTTGCCATCTAGCCCTATTACTTGAATTAGTGGTAGGTTGTGTCGCTCGCCCACCTCAAAGTCGTTGGGGTCGTGAGCAGGCGTAATTTTTACCGCACCTGTGCCGAACTCCATATCCACATATTCATCGGTGATAATCGGAATTTCACGGTTGGTTAGCGGCAGTTTCACAGTTTTACCAACTAGGTGTTTGTAGCGTTTATCCTTGGGGTGCACGGCTACGGCGGTGTCGCCCAGCATAGTTTCAGGACGAGTAGTGCTTACGATGATCTCGCCTTCCCCGCTACTTAGGGGGTAAGCGATATCCCATAAGCGGCCTTTTTCATCTTTATGGTCAACCTCAATGTCGGCGAAGCTAGTTTGGTGAGTTGTGCAGTAGTTAACGATTTTCTCACCTCTGTAAATCAGGCCGTCGCTCCACATTTTTTGAAAAGTTTTATAAACGGTTTTAATCACCTTTTCGTCGAGTGTGAATACTAGGTCACTCCAAGAGCAACTTGCTCCTAAAGCACGTAGTTGCAGCTCCATGTCGCCCCGCTTGGCGTGCACAAAATCCCATACTTGGGCGTATAATTCCTCTCGTGAAAAATTGAAACGGCTCGTGCCTGCTTTTTCGAGTTCCCTTTCGTACACCACCCAGGTTTCAAAACCTGCGTGATCAGCACCAGGTATCCAGATGGTATCTCGCCCTGCTAATCTGTGGTGGCGAGTTAGGATGTCTTCTAAAGCCGTAACTAAGCCGTGGCCAATATGGAGGTTGCCATTGGCGTTTGGCGGTGGCATAACAATGCTATATGGCTCACCTTTACCGCTAGGCTCAAAGCTCTCCTCGCCTTCCCATAAGGCGTAGGCTACGGGTTCATATTCGTTGGGTTCATAGGTTTTTGCAAATTTCATAAATTAAGGATTATTATATCAGATAAATATAAGCAGAAGGGCGCATTCAGCGCCCTTGTTCTCCGCTACCTACCATAATACATTAATGGTGGTAGTGGTAATAGCACTTGTTCGGCGGAGTTTCTCGCCTTTTTAGTGCTACGAATCTTAGATTTGGCATCTGGTAACACGGGACTGGGACTGGGACGCCTTAGTCGGCATCTCATATATCCCTGTCTTTGTTCTTCCCTGTTCTTAATGTCGTCTTTCTCTTTCATAATGTACCTCCGCATTTTCAACAGAACACGAAACTAGCCCTATGCTAGTCCATCTGTAGTATATCACTTTAGTATAATTCATCAATAGTTAACTAACTTCTCACGTGAAAAGCTAATATGTGGCTTATGCTTGCAGAATCGGTAGAATCGGCTTACGATAGCTACGAAACTGTTGAGAGAGTGGTTTAGTAGGAGGAAAAAATGCTAAAAGATGATATTGTGCTTGTAAGCACAAAAGGAAATCAGACTAGAGAGCAGATAACGACAGTGTCTGCTATCAGAATGACACTGAAGTTGGTCTATGACATTATGAAAAAATACAATTACAATGCCATCGAACAGATGGCAGCGTACTTGTTGTCTGATGACCCTAGATATATTTCAATATGTGACGATGCTAGAGGTATAATGCTCAACCTCAGGCATCGTTATGGACGCAATGGCATATTAGAGATTGTCATTAAAGATTACCTTGATTTGAAACAGGACCTAGATCCTTGAGTAATCTACTCGAGCTGCCTTCAACTCTCTCAGGCAGCTCACTTTTTTATCAATTTGCGAAGTTTGCGGTTAGCAGCGCGCAGGTGAGTGAAAGCTCGATAGCGGGCTTTTTTAAGTGGTAAGTCCCAGGTGCCGAGATGGTTGCGCGGTTCGCCGCCAAAAGACTTCTTGAATTTAGTGAAGCCGTACCAAGGGTGATGCGGGTCGGCGCTCTCGGTGATGCCGTAAAAGTCGAAAGTTTTTAGGCCTTTATCCTTGGCGTCTATTATCATTTGAGCGAGCAAAGCAGTGCCAGCACCTAGTTTGCGATGTTCGTGGTCGGCCGCGCCGTGGGCATAGTAGCGGGTGGTGGGGGAGTCGTAGACTAAAGCGGCAGCGATAATAGCGGGTGCGCTCTCCGAATCGTCACTTCCGCTAACGTTCCTCATCCCTGTCGTTACGGTGTTCGTCAATCCGCTTTTCTCTTGAGAAAAGATGCTCGCTGAAGTGAGATTTGGATCGTTCAATACTGCGTAGTAGAGGATCGCGCCTGCCTCGCTCATCTGTTTGCTAAGATAAGTTGCCGAATGGGTGTTGATTTTGTTATGTGTGGCGACGCCTGCAAGCAGGGAAGTCAGATAGACGATCTTTTTAGTATTAGATGTGTGGTGAATGGTGATACTTTTGCTCTTGTAGGTGTTGAACAGATTGCGATTATTTTGCTTCATACCTGCCAAAATAGCCTCGCGGGATTGCTCAAGGTTTAAAACCCAGGTGTGCTCGGGGTTTATCTCTTTGATACGTACAAACCCTTCATATTCAAGCGTAGAAGCGCTTACGCCGTTTGTAGGCTCAATTCTGATAAATAGCACGTCTTGCTGGTGCGCAAGGCTCTTAAGTGCCTTTAGTGCGCCCTGAAAGGTATTGTCATCTTGCGAGGTAGGCCCATAAGGTAAGTACAGATAACTACCAAACGGGGTAGTTTCAAGTGTTGCCAGAAAGCCCCAACCACTACCGCTATCTTCAAAAACCTGCTTTCCCAGGCTCTCTTGGAATTTTTTCCAACTTTCAGATTGCAAAAAATGCTTTTCCATTACACCTATTTTACCACTATTCAACTTGGTGGTGTTAACCACATTACACATATGAACTATTCACATATTGTTCATATGTATTTCATATGACGTTTAAGTGAGCTTTAGATGCGGCGTGACTTCTAGGTTGTAAGGGTCGGTGGGCGCTAGGCGCAAAGTGTGAAAATAGCCTGCGCTAGCCACCATTGCGCCGTTGTCGGTGCAATATTTCAGGGCAGGGAAGTCAACTCTGATCGGGATGCGCTCGGTTATCTGTTTGCGCAGATATTGGTTGGCGCTCACACCACCTGCAATAACTACAGCACCAGGCTGATATGCGTTGTAAGCCAAAAGTAGCTTATCAACAAGTGTATCCACGGCCGTTTTTTCGAAACTAGCGGCAAAATCATCGCGCTTAGCTTCACTGAGTAGCCCTGGAAGCTCGCTAGACGGAAAAGTGAAGTCTTTGCCCACTTCGGCTTGCACAGCGCGCAGAACGGCCGTTTTGAGGCCTGAGAAAGAAAAGTCATACGGAGTGTCTAGTTTAGCCTTGGGCAACTTATACCTAGTGCGGTCGCCATTAAGTGCGGCTTTGCTGATGCTTGGGCCGCCAGGGTAAGGCAAGCCGATCATCTTGGCTACTTTGTCGAATACTTCACCTACGGCGTCGTCGCGGGTGGTGCCAATGATTTCGAAGTCGCCGTGCCCGCGGAGTAGTATTAGCTGCGTGTGCCCGCCTGAAACGACCAGAGCTAGAACAGGGAACACAGGCTTAGCAACATCTGTCCCCAAGAGTACGCTCGAAGGTGCTAGCGCGTCGTTACGCGTAGCATCCTCCTGCGTTCGGCTGGCAGGTGTCGTCACACCAGCCACAGCCTCTTGGGTAACAGAGTTGCTTACGCCCACATCCGAGCCAAGCCAATTAGCATAAATATGGCTCTCGATGTGGTGCACGGGGTAGAGCGGTTTGTTTTTGGTGATGGCTAGCGTGCGAGCGGCTAGCGTGCCGACCATCAGCGAGCCGATGAGGCCAGGTGCGTAAGTTACAGCGATAGCGTCAATACTATCCCAGCCTCCAGCTTCGCGCACAGCTTCGTCGATAACTGCGTTAATAACTTCAATGTGTGAACGCGCCGCCACCTCTGGTACAACCCCGCCGTAACGGGCATGAATATCAATCTGCGAGTTTACAACATCGCTAATAACCCGCGTACCATCTTCCACAACTGCTGCGGCAGTTTCGTCACAGCTGGTTTCGATTCCTAAAACTTTCACTTCCTCCACTCTAGCATAAATTGACATTTGACGACTGCCTGAGAAAGTAAAATATGATAAACTGGTACCATGAAACAGATACTTACTAAAAGTGTACGTAAGGTGTTACCAAAAACTGCCTCGCGGGGTTTAGAGGAGTTTTATCGAAAGAACCGTATACGCGTGCTACGTACATATTATGGTAACCCCAGCAAAAAGCTTAAGATTTTAGCTGTTACGGGCACGAATGGCAAAACTACAACTGTTAACTATCTGAATGAGATTTTGAAAGAAGCGGGGCATAAAACTGCCATGTTTAGTACGGCTGAAATTGAGGTGGCGGGCAAGCGCAAGCTAAATGATCTTAACGCCACCGTACCAACTACAGCTCAAGTGATGAACTTTTTGCGGCAAGCTAAGCGCGCTGAGGTAGACCACGTAGTGTTAGAGGTGACCAGCCACGCCTTGGCTCAGCATAAGCTAGATGGCTTGCCAATTATGATGGCGGTGATGACTAACGTGACACAAGATCACCTTGATTATTTTAAAACTATGGAAAACTACGCCGCCGCTAAGGGTGTGCTGTTTAGCGGTGAACCACGCTATATCGTACTGAACCGCGATGATGAGTGGTATGAATTTTTCAACCGGTTTGAGGCGGGCGAGTTGAAAATTAGCTACGGGCAAAGTAAGGCCGCTACCACGCAGATTAGCAAAGTGAAATTATTCAAGAACGGCACAGAGGCTTGGTTAAAGATAGGTAGTAGTGATAAATTTGAAGTGGCCACCAGTTTAACAGGTGAATTCAACGCTTATAATATGGCAGCGGCGGCCAGCGCTGCTAGCTTGCTAGGCGCTGGTGAAGAAGCTATCCAAAATGGCATCGCTAATCTAGAAACACTGCCTGGCCGCTTTGAACGCGCCGTAAAAGGCGAGCCGTACGAAGTGATTGTTGATTATGCTCACACGCCTGATGCTATTGAGAAACTCTTAAAATCTGCTAAGAAAGTAACCAAAGGCCGTGTGATTTTGGTGTTTGGCGCTACGGGTGACCGTGACCGCGGCAAGCGGCCGATTATGGGCGAAATTGCCGCCCGCGAGGCCGACCTGATTTTCGTAACCGACGAAGAAAATTACACTGAGCCAGCCGACCAAATCCGCACCGAAGTGATGCAGGGCATCCAAAACGTTTTGCAGGTGCCGTACCTGCAAAAGAAGGTGCAAGAAGTACCCGACAGATACGAGGCGATCAAGGCGGCATTAGAAGTGGCTAGAGAGGGTGACATGATTTTGATAACTGGCATGGGCCACGAAGTTTATCGCATTACCGATGGTAAACGCATCCCCTGGAACGACGGCGACGTAGTGCGCGAGATATTAAGTAAAAAATAACGAAAACGGGCGCGGTTTATAACCGCGCCGTCAACATTTAAGCTAGTTTCGTTTTCGTCTACATTATGTACTTTAATGTGGGGTGCAATTTTTGCCCGTTGACGGGTACAAACCCCTGACGGGGTGCATACACACCCTTTATCGTCCCGTTTTTCATGGCGTGGACTGGCGGCATAAAACAACCACCGCGGAACCATCCGTCTTCCACGGCAGCCACATACTCCACCCTCTCGTTTGAGAGGTCGAGCTCTACCACGGCCTCGATGCAGTTGTTGTCGTAGTTGGCGAAATAGTCGACAACGCGGAAATCTGCATCTATGATCCTGATGCCCAGTTTGACACCAAAAGCCTGTTTGAAGGCTTTAAGTTTTTTGTCAATTTGGGCGAAGCTCGTGCTCAGTGGAACTAGGAGTATTTCTTCTCCGTTTTCCACTATAACCGGAAATAGCTCTTCGTGAAATCCCTCGCGAATTGCGGTTTTAACTAGGTCACTACCTTCGTTAAACAGCGCGATTCCTGCCGGTAATCTGTACCAACCGTGGCGTTCGTCATAGTACACACAAACACCCTTGTTGGTAACGAGCTTCAGTGCTCCACCACCTCTAAAGACATCAAGCTTGCGACTAATGTCGCTTTGTTCGAAAGCTTCGAGGTTGGTGATGACAAAATCCTTAATACAATGGACTTTGCCTTTCTCGCTCATGAAGGCTGAATAACCTTTGGCATAGCCGGTGCTAGACAGTAGTACGTTGCCAAACTGGTTTAGAGCTTCTCGTTGCTTTTTACTGAGGTCTGTGAACCTCACGTCCTTACCTTTGTTCATATTTTTCTCCTTTTTAAACAAGTGATAAATTATTTACGGTACTCGTCTAATAGGGTCAGAAAAACTTGATACGAGCTGGCTAGCTGCCACTAGGTAACCAGGCAGCTCGTATCATAAACGGAACTAGCTTTTGAATGTACTAATTAACAACACCAAAACCAAGAGTATGGTGGATCATCTTGTGATTGAAGTATAGATTTACTAAATTGTCAAGCTGAAGTACTGCAAGGTTTTCAAAAATCTCTGGCTTTTAAGCATCACCATATGATTTCAATGACCGTTTATACCGTTGTATGGATTTTTTTGACAGCTTTTTTAGCACTCAGCACTTGCAAGTGCTAATTTTTTTAGCTACAATAGAATTACAAACAAGATTTTGGAGGAAACTATGGCAATAAAACCACTGGCCGACCGTGTTGTGGCCAAAAAGATTGAAAAGCAAGAAACTACCGCCTCGGGGCTCTACTTGGGTGAATCTGGCGAAAAGCCTAGCTACGCTGAGGTTGTAGCCATCGGCCCAGATGTAAAAGCTGTTAAAAAAGGCGACAAGATTTTATACGATTATTCTGGTACTAGTGTAACAATTGACGGTGTGGAATATTTAATTATTAAAGAAGAAGGCGTGCTAGCCACGGTTTAGAAAGGAGTTTACTTAAATGGCAAAAAAAGTTTTTTATGACGACGACGCCCGCGAGCGCGTGTTGGGTGGCGCTAAGGCGCTTTACGACGCAGTAAAGGTGACATTCGGCCCTAAAGGGCGCAACGTGGTGATTGAAAAAACCTACGGTGGCCCAACAATTACACACGACGGCGTAACTGTGGCTGAAAGCATAGATCTAGACAACAAAGATGAGGCTACTCTGGGCTACAAAGTGGGTGCAGAATTAATTAAGAAAGCTGCTAGCAAGCTTAACAAAACGGCTGGTGACGGAACTACTACTGTTACGGTGTTAACTTACCAAATTTTAGCAGAAGCTAACAAATTGATTGCCGCTGGCCACAACCCGCAAGAACTGCGCAAGGGAATCGAAGCGGCTGGCGCAGATATTATCAAGAAACTTGATAAATTAGCCGAGAACATTGACGATAAACCAGAGCGCGTGGCCGAAGTTGCCACCATCAGCGCTGGCGACCGTGCTATCGGTGAGCTAATAGCCGAAGTAATCAGCAAAATTGGCAAAGACGGCGTAGTAACTGTTGAAGCCGGCCAGGGTTTGACCATGGAAAGTGAAGTGGTGGAAGGCTTTAGCTTCGACCGCGGTTGGAGCAGCCCATTCTTCGTAACTGATACGGCGCGTCAAGAATCGGTTTACGAAAAACCTAGCATTCTGATTACCGATAAAAAAATCAGTAGCGTGCAAGAGATTATGCCATTCTTGGAAAAACTGGCTGCCGCTGGCAAGAAAGACCTAGTGCTGATTGCCGACGACGTAGAGGGCGAGGCACTAAGTGTATTGGTACTTAACCGCCTGAAGGGCGTATTTAACACTTTAGCTATTAAAGCCCCAAGCTTTGGTGATCGTCGCAAAGAGATTCTGGAGGATATCGCCACGCTTACAGGTGCGACGGTTATTAGCAGCGACAAGAGCATGACTTTTGAAAACGCCGACCTTGATGTATTAGGTTCGGCGCGCAAAGTTATTGCCAGTAAAGATGAAACGACGATTATTGAGGGCGCTGGTAACACCAAGGCAGTTAAAGAACGCATTGCGCTAATTAGCTCGCAGGCCGAAAACGCCACTAGCGAGTATGAAAAAGAGCAGTTTGAAAAACGCGCAGCAGCGTTACTTGGCAAGGTTGCCGTTATTAAAGTGGGCGGTGCTACTGAAACTGAGATTGACGAAAAGAAATTCCGTGTGGATGACGCCGTGGCGGCCACCAAGGCAGCTTTGGCCGAAGGCATCGTGCCTGGCGGCGGTGTAACTTTAGTGAACCTGTCGGCTGGCATCAAAGCTGATGGCACGGACAGCATAAGTGCGGGCCGTAAGGTTTTGAAGCAAGCCCTAAAAACACCATTCCTGCATATAACTGAAAACGCTGGCTTGAACTCGGCGGCGTTACTAGCCGAAGTGGAAGGCGGCCGTGATGGTTTCGGCGTAGATGTTAACGCGCCCGAAAAAGGCATTGTAGACGTTAAGAAGGCTGGCGTGGTTGACCCAGTAAAAGTCGCCAAGGAAGCCGTACAAAACGCGGTTAGCATTGCTGCCACTGCTATCACCATGGGTGCAGTGGTTGTTGACGTGCCCGAGCCTGAAGCTCCAGCCGCACCTGGCGGTGGCATGGGCGGCATGTACTAAGCCATATAGCCAGTTGGATAAAAAATCACCCTGTAAATTGGGGTGATTTTTTGTAAGAAGTGGAGGATACTACGCTTCGGGTGGGTTCAAAGAATCAATTTCGCGGATAACTGTCAGAAGATCCATACCGCGCTTAGTTTCATCTTCAATGGCTGGCGTGATGTCATATGCGGGTGGCAACAAAGTCATGTCGTTACTGGCACGAAGAACTTCTATGTAAATATCGAATTTTTCATCTGGTGGTAAGTCGAGCTTGCCGAGTAAAGGCTTGATGTCTTGTAGAGCTTTAATACGTATGCTGTCTAGATCAACAGTTTCAGTTTCTTCTTCGGAGATTTCTTCTTCCGCCGGTTGCTCGGGCTCGGGTGCTGGCTCTGGAGCGGGCTCATCTTGGCCGACACCAGCCAAAACCTTGGCCAATTCTTGATCGTCACTACTGATTTGATTACTATTTGTTGGAGTTACATCTACCATTTCCCACCTCTAAAAGTTTAAAAACGTTCTTCTTTACCCTATTCTAACATAAGCGTAAAATAAAATGCAACAAAATGTTCACCGATAATGCCTTAGGGAGTCGATTGGGTCTTTGTGAGCCGCACGCGCTGCAGGGAATAGGCCGAACAAGCAGCCGATGGTAACAGACATGGCTAGCACAACACCAACAATCTGCCAGGAAACCATAGGATTAAATGGCATCATACTACTAATACCAAAGGCAAAGGCATAGCCAAAGCCTAGGCCGAGCAATCCACCAATCAGGCTCAAAGTGAGTGATTCAAACAAAAATTGCATCATAATATTGCCATTTGTAGCGCCCACAGCTTTACGTATGCCAATTTCGCGAGTGCGTTCGCTAACGCTAACTAGCATGATATTCATCACGCCGATGCCGCCTACTACTAATGAAACTCCAGCCACTAAGCTTAAAATGTAACCAACTACATCGAATAGTCTATTGGTTGAGTTGGATACGTTAGCGCCGTTTACCACGCTGAAATCTGGCTCGCCGTGTAGCTTGGTGAGCTGCTTGTTGATGTTTTCGAACACCTTATCAGTGGCGGCTTGGTTGGCCACTTTCACATTAATCTGTTGGATCTGAAGATTATCGTTAATCTGACCAGCCCGATTTAGCGCAATGATGGCCGACTCGTCAAAATCAATATCATTATAATTAATCGGCTCGCCAATTTCGCGTAGCACGCCAACCACTAAGAACACTTTATCTTTAACCTTGACGGTTTCGCCAACGGTTTCAACGGCATCGAAAAGCCTTTGTGACAGCTTGTGCCCCAAGACGATTTGGTTTAGCTGTGAAGAATCTTCCAGAAACGCGCCGTATTCTAGCGGCAGCTCCACGATGTTATCGAGGCCTTCAGTAGTGGCTACGACCTTGCCTGCCACAGCCTCTTGTTCGCCCTTTAGGTTATTTTCAGTTATCGCTAGAGGAGCTACGGCTTTGACGTCCTTTAATTTACTGATAGTTTCGACATCTTTGGTGGTTAGGCTGCTGCGGGCATAGGTTTGGGTGCTGCCAATAAGTGACAGGAAACTTTTGTCGTTGGCGCTGCGATTAGACTCTGGACGTACTACCAAAATGTTGCCGTTTTCGCCCGAAACTTGGTCAACCAACAACTGCTTTAGCCCGCCGCTTAGCGATAAAATTAGCACAATGCACGCCATGCCAACCGCAATTCCAACAGAGGTGAGTAACGAGCGCGAGCGATTAGCGCGGAACGATTCGATGGAATTATGGATGTGGGTGTTAAGTAGGAAGCTCATGACTTGCCTTTCTTGTTTTTTCGTGGCTTTTTGCGCGGTTTCGCTTTCTTTGGCTCTTTAGGCGCGGCGGTTGGTAGGTCGGCGTCGGCTGTGGTTTTAACGTCGGTGTCGATTTGGCCGTCTAGCATGTTGATAACGCGCGTTGCATAGGTGGTGAGTGCGGCATTGTGGGTAACCATCACGATTGTGTTGCCCTGATCGTGGATTTCTTTCAGCTCTTCCATCACGATATGGCTGTTGCGGCTGTCTAGGTTGCCAGTTGGCTCATCTGCCAAGATTATCGACGGGTTATTAACCAGTGCGCGCGCAATGGCTACGCGCTGGTTTTGGCCACCGCTCATCTGCCAGGGCATGTAATATTCGCGTTCTTGTAGATGAAAACGCTCCAAAACCTTACTGGCTACGGTGAGGCGGCGGGTTTTGTAGTAACCGCGGTAAACCAACGGCAAGGCAACGTTCTCGATAACGTTTAGGCCAGGAACGAGGTTAAAATTCTGGAAAATGAAGCCAATTTTGTTGCCGCGCATGCGGGCTTGGCGGCGGCGCGAAATGCGCTCCACGGCTTTACCATCTAGGAGATACTGCCCGCTAGTGGCGCGGTCAAGTAGCCCCATAATATTAAGTAGCGTAGTTTTGCCGCAGCCGCTCGGCCCCATAATCATGACGAATTCGCCAGGTAAAATGGTGAGGTTGAGGTTGGAAAGTGCAAAGTATTCGGCATCGCCAATACCATAGCGTTTAGAGAGCTCATTGAGCTCTATGATTGGTTGCACTCGTTCATTCATCTTTCATCTATTTTAAGGTGTTTAGGCTTAGCGCGTCAATATTGATTTAGATAGTATATAATTATAAAAGCTAGAAGCTTGTTGAGCGGAGCGAGGAGAGGTGCAGGAGTGGTTGAACTGGCTCGCCTGGAACGCGAGTATGGCAGCGGTGCCATCTGGGGTTCGAATCCCCATCTCTCCGCCACACTGTTGACATTTTGAAAAATATTGGATATAATAGCAAGTATTCGTTTAGTGGGACAACGAGAGCTCTTTGACAATCTGTTGCTTTTTGACAGCCGCCAAGGAGTTTTTTGTTGTTCTGTAAATTATCACGAGGGCAAACGCCCCGGAAGGAGAGAGCTATGAAGAAGCTCAACAAATTGATAATGGCGGCTCTCGTGGCCGCAATGTTTTTGACATTGACTCTGGCGGCGTGCGGTAAAACCCCACCGCCGCTACAAGAAAGTGACTTCGTCGACGAACCATCTGTCGAGGAAGTCGATGTCATCCACGAAAGGGATGACATTCCCACCGATGCCGTCGAAATTGGCGGCTACAAGTGGGTGGAGTTGCCCGATGACCCGCGAGAGGGCGACACCGTGGGTTATGACCTGTCATATACCGAGGGAGAGAATGCACTAAACTCTCCCTACGGTTATGATGACGTCACAGTCTTTAGGCTGTCGGCGTCAGGTGAATTGAAGCTGGCTATGTCTGGCTTCAATCCAGAAAACGACTTCGCATTAGACGCGGAAGTCGTTAAATACCTGACAGAGATAGATATTAGTGATCTCTCAGGTATATTTACTGGTTATGAGCTAAACACCTCTATCAGACCTGAAAGATGGGGGTGGCAAATTAGGGCATCTTTCCGTGATGAAAATTCATCTGGAAAGGTGACTTTGGCATCACCTAGTGATGCCACGCGTCGTTTATGGCGCGAATCTTTCATGTCATCCATCTATGCCGGCAGTTTCAATTTTGCCGACGTAGATGCTCTGGACCTGACATCAGGTCCAGTGACGTCGAAAGGGTATTTTATTTTTTTCAATACCCAGGACGTCACAAGTTTAGCTAATATCGAGGCGAATTATCGCCCCGATAGGCACGGCGGTGTAACATCATACGCCGTGTTGATTGGAGATGGTGAAGGCCCAGAAGCATGGGTCACCATGTCCAGTCGTAATAATACCACCGTAGGAGATCCCTACGGTGTAGCCGCTCAGGTGGCTGAAATGTTGGCGCAATAGCGAGTCGCCAACAAAAAAGCAACAGAGATTCCAGCCCCGCAGGAACGCGGGGCTGAGTCACGTCTAAAATAATTAACGTGGTGACAGTGTGGGTTGCTTAATACCTCGGCGGCACATCAATAGAATACTTAACCACAGCATAGCCAATATTCCTTTTTTTGGCATCGGTGTACGCCCATAGATAAGTGCTAGGTGGTAAATTGAATACTTCAGCTGGATCTTTCGGGCTTGTGGTTTCAGCACCACCCGTGCGTAGCAAATGTAGCTTTTCAGCGTAGACTGGGCCGTTGACGGTTAGTTTATTGCTACACACTCTGCTATTAATACGGTTGAGTACCTGTTTCACGGTTTCACCGCTATTGGCACAGGTGAATATCGTGCTAGCTATACTTGACGACTCATTATTAGCAATTAACCAAGCATCGACTCGTGTAACACCTTCGGCAATACGAATATTCTTCTTGCTAATAATAACTACCTGGGGGATATCAGCCGCAGCCTCGTAGGTAGTAGAAGCATATTGGATATTCCCCGTTATATTAACGTCGCCTGTAGTGTAAATAACGGCTGTATGGCCTTTGGGTACTGTGCCGCCACCAATTGTAACCGTGCCAGTACCATTAAATACTGACTCTTCACTGTTTGAAGTGAGGATAGTAGCGTCACTGTAGCTTGCGCCGATTACCATCTTGCTCTTAGCAATAGAGTAGAAATAGTTAATCGTGTCGGTCACTGAATTTTTAGGGCCAGACTTGAAATAGCCGAAGGCGTCGCCACCGCTGGGGTTAACATTACCAAAGGTCATCCTATTGTAAAGAGCGGCTCTATTTTCGGTAACAGGTTTTTGGAAGGCTGCCAAGGTTCCTAATTGAATCATATTCGGTGACAGTGCTTCATACTCCGACCAAGACCCAAAGACGCCTCGTGTAGAAGATGCCGTGCCATCTTTGTTAATAGCCGCAGTGCGGTCTGTAACGTATGTATAAATTTTGCCTGGGGCGGATATGCCACCGTTATGAGTTTGAACTTTAGGCCGTTTGCCAACTCTTATACAGGTTGGTACGGAATTATTCCAGTTTTCCTGGTTTTTATCATTCACAACTGCAGCTGGGCTAACAGAAATCGCAAAACAATATTTAGTGCCAAGTGGGCTTCCGTCGGGGATAAGAAATTCAACACCATCAACCACGTCTGTATCACCTGTTGGGTTATGAATAGGAACAGCGCCTCTAGATAATGATTTGCAATCCCGTAAACCGGGCTGTGAACTATAAAACCCACATGGGTCGGAGTTGCTTTTACCATTTCGCTTGGCGTTGTCATAGCCCGGTGCGATTTCAAGGAGTGTTAATTCATATTGCCCGCCCCGCGTACGTGTAACATAAGTGCCAAGATGTGTGCCACTATTAATTTTCTTTAAGATCATTTCACCACCCATCCAAACCTTCTGACCTGGCTCAAAAACTTGATTGTCGTTATAGCTAGCGCCTTTAATATTTACCGATGTGTCGTAGTTAACTGGTATATGTGCTGTAGCGCTATCACTGCCACTACCAGTTTGAGTGCGTTGGATATAACGGGCTGTCACTGTAGTGTAATCATCAACCATCCAACACGTCACTTCATCACCCTCACCTGAACATTCTCGGTGTGAACCGGTCTTGTACCTGTAACTAGTCGACGGGTTACTAATTGATGATTTTGTTGGGTCCCAATTCATAGTTTGTTTGAGATCGGTATTAACATGGCTTTGATTTACCGTAACAGAATTATTAAGAGTAGTTGTGCCATTGCTGCTGCGCGAACAATTTAGACTGCCAGCCGAACCAGGTGAACCAGATATGCTACACGAATGGCTAAAGGTGCCGCGGTCGTTGTCAAACCCTGGGTAATTTGATGCAATGAAACCACTCGGCCGCGCTAAAAATGTTCCGACCTTCATAGTGTAGTCCCAACGAACTAAGTCGGTTGGCTTAGCAATAACATAATCGCCGCTGCCGCCCGATGTAACGTTAGTTACGATAACGTTGCCGCTATTGGAGCCAGATCTTGGATCTGGGTTTATATCTGGTATGTCTTCATCTGGCTTAATAACGCTTGCACAAGTTTTAGCCATAATTGATTTATCATTGTCGTGCGCTCGTGGGGTTACAGTTATAGTTGCGCATATATCTTTACCAACATCGCTAGCCGTGGCAGTATAGTTGTTGCTGCCGTTGTTTCGAACCACACCGCCGTCTATATTAGCAGTGCCACTACGTGATACATGACCATCGACAACGTAGTTTGAGTTGGATTTTGATGGGCCAGTATTTTGGATAAATGATGTAAATGTTAAAATTCCGCCGGGTCTAACTACTCTTTGATTTACATTAATGCTCGGTACTAAAGACCAGCTGTCGGCGGGCACGTCTGGCTCAAACACAACATTAACGTGTATTGCTGCGTCTGAGTTGGCTTCACCCACTTTCGAACCGGCTGTCCACCTGCATCTTTCGCCGGTATTTAAAGTTCCTGGGCACTTAGCATGTCCATCAGTTCTAATAGACGAGCTTACGTATTTATAACCATCCGCCGCCCTCGCGGAAAGGGTTGGAGCAAGTTCGTCACAAGATACAATTATAAAACCGCTTCCAGAACAGATTATTCCGGTACTAGAGTCTATACTTCCAGCCCCTGTGATAGTTGTATACACTGGCACGCCATGGGTTTTAGTTGCGTCGCAATCGCTAGCAGCTAGAACATTTTTAACTATAAAACCAACAATCTTACCCAGTATACTACGAGCTCCGTGCTTAATACTCGCTATAACTACAGACATATCATCGTAATGAGCGTATTTCCCTAGGGCTTCTTCAAGGAAGCTGTCCCATGAATCATATGATCCGTCGCCACTCTTGCTGTCGTAACGAACAATCACAAAAGCACCGTTTTCACCAACCAGCACACCTGTATGGTCGCCAACATTCTTTAGATTCTTGGTTGCATCGTTTACACTTACCATCTTCCCAACATTAAATTCATACGTAATTGCTGGATCATCGTTAAAGTAACCGTCTGACCACTTAGTTTCGTAAGCAGACCACAAAGGTGGCTGGATAACTTTTCCATAATCTTCATCAGGTGGCGTTGGATCGGCTTTTGCCATAATCTCGTCATTAGACAGTTTTTGCTTGAATAATGGTAAAACTTCACTTTCCATTCTAGCCTTAGCGGCGTCAAAACTCGCTTGAGCTTGTTTTGGATCTACATTTTCGCCCCTAAACCATTCTGTATCATAAACTAAGATAGCGTAAAAGATATTTTTACTAGCAACAGTGCACGCAGTAAGTTTGTCATTACCTGTGTAAGCTGAGTTTTCTATCCTCACATACCGGAAGCTACCTTTACGTCCGAATAGAGATTCAACATCTTTGGCGGCAATATCTTCAGATTCTGTTTGCCCACCATACGAGGCGGCAATATCTTTAATACCAATTGTGACACCGCATTTTTTAGCTTGCTCTTTTAGTGCAGCATTCTTAATTAAATCTTTTCTCGTTATATCAGCTAGATCACCTTCTTCGTAATTTTTCCGTTGTTCTGGATACTTATCGAGGTATTCGTCCATTTCTTTATAATTAGCATCGAATTTTTCTTGGGTGATAGTGATATCGCCAATCGTTACGTCGCCATCTTTAGGCCTTTTATCTGGCAATACATAGGCTAAAACTAATAACGTGCCAATGATGGCCACGCAGAACACCGCGACGATTATAGCCATCTTTTTAAATGATGGTGATTTTCTTGCCGCTGTTGATGGTTTTTTAGCTTCAGCCGGCTTACCCTGAGGTGGGGTAGGGGTAACAGGGGTTTTAGCTCCTGTACCGTCGTTGTAAATATTATCGTTCTTCATAAACCTCCTACAAATAGTTGAGTGGGTAAGGAGTACTTCACCCACTATCTAAGTATATTGTAACCGAAAAAACGCAAAAAACAATACATAACTACTTTAAAATTTGCCATAGTAGCGAGCAACCAACAAACTACTATAACTGAGTGTTTACTTATTATGTAGAAAATCATTTTACCACGACTGGTCAAGCCAGCTTAGCCGCCGCTATTTTAGCAGGTTGTAGCTCTAAATAGCGTTCTTTGTGGCTGGCCTTCTTCTAAAAACTCCTGGAATATTTCTGCTATCACTGGGTCGAGCTCGTAAACTTTAGTGAGCTTTTCGGGTGCAGCCTGCTTTTTATAGATGATCTCATCGTCGTACTCGAAATAATCTCCAAGATATTTCATAGCCGCCTTGATGGTGCTATCTCTTAAATCTAGAAAAACATTGCCATAATTTCGCACCAACTTTTGTTCGCGCAGGCGTCTTTTAATGAAACATCCCAACTCGAACAACCGCTCAGTTGACAAGTATGCACGCCCGTCTGCGTTGATTAGGTTTAATATTAATCCACCAGTGCTGATATACAGATTTGGTTTCATACTTGCCTCCTTTGTTTATATATACGCTATATTTAAATTTCATTGTAAACTATGCTAAAATAGCTGAATAGAAAGTATAGTTTGACTCAAAATAGTTTGAGTTACTAGGTAAAAAATGGACGAAATAGATCATCATATAGAGAAATATATTATAAAAGTTTTAGCTTACCGCGCTAACGCACGTTTTAGTGATATGCGTCCGCCGCGAGTTGATAGTAACCTATACTCATATCACCTTAAAAAGCTGGTAAATACGCATTATCTAGCTAAAACTGGCCGTGTTTATACTTTAACACCGAAAGGCCTTGAGTATGTAGATAGGCTTAGTATGCGTTATTTAAAGCCGATCCAATATTCTAAAATAACCACTGGAGTTTTAGTCAAAAATGAATTTGACGAAATAATTTTGTCAAAACGTAAGAAGCAGCCTTTTCTAGGTTTGTGGGGGTTGCCGCTCGGAAAAACTTATATAGATGACCTAAGTATTGAGCGTGCAGCTGAACGTGAGCTGATGTCTAGGACTGGCGTAGTGGCGCGCGGCCTGAGGCACGTTGGCGATTGCTATGTGCGAATTTCTGTAGATGACTATATGATATCTAGTATTTTTTCGCATATTTTTGTGAAATTTGTAAAAAAGGCCGATGTCGAGCTGGTTGACACGGCTCGTTGGGTGAGGCGCAGTAGTCTGTCGCAGATTGCGATGGTGCCGGGTGCTCGTGAGATAATCGATCTGGCGTTTGATGCTCGCGGGCATTTTTTCGAGGAATTAGTATTTGAGATACAAGGTGAGGTACAATAAAAGTATGGAGAAGGTTGTTGCTGATGTTGAGAAGGTAGTTTTTGAGCTGTTTAGCGAACGTGTTGAGGTTAAGCTAACTGTGCCCGAAGACATAGCGCACGGCGATTTTTCAACTAATGTCGCGATGCAGCTAGCGGGTAAATTGAAGCAAAATCCGCGCGCGCTGGCGCAGGCTATCGCTGGTAAATTAAACTACGATACTGAAGTAGCTGGGCCTGGGTTTATCAATGTGCGGCTGAGTGGCCTTGAACTAACGAAGTTACTAGACGAAAATTGGAGTGAAACTTACGGCGAAAACAACGACGGTGCGGGTAAAACCGTGATTGTAGAATATCCTAGCCAGAATATGGCCAAGCCATACAGCGTGGGGCATTTGCGCCCTGGTAATCAAGGCTGGGCTGCGCGCAACTTGATGTTGGCTACAGGCTGGAAGGTGATAACAGACAACCACCTGGGCGATTATGGCACGCCGTTTGGTGTTTGGATGACCGGTTTCAAGAAGCTTTCCAGCGACGAAGCGCTAGAACGTAACGGCGTTTACGAGTTGGGGCGTATATATATTGAAACTAAAAAATTATTGAAAACTGAAGAAAAGTCTGGCGGTAGTGAGTTGGCCAGCGCGGTGCAAAGTTGGTTGCTGAAGCTAGAAAGTGGCGACGCTGAAGCGGTGAAATATAGCCAGAAGTTTAACGAAGTTTCACTTGGGCATATCCACGACGTGATGGAACGGTTGAGGATCTCTACTGATTACGAATTGGGTGAGAGCTTTTTTGCGCCGAAAGGTAAGGCGGCAGTTGAAAAATATCTGGCGGAAGGCGTATTCAAAAAGAATGCTGATGGGTCGGTAGTTTGTGAGCTAGATGAACAGGGCGTTGACGTGCCAATTTTGGTGCAAAAAAGTAATGGCGCGGCGCTTTACGCCACCACCGACTTAGCCACTATGCTTTACCGTGCCAATGAGTTCAAGCCCGATCGTATCATTCATGCTGTGGGGGCTGAGCAGAAGTTTTATTTCGAGCAACTGTTTGCAATGGCGAAGAAGATTGGCCTGGGCGATATCCAGATGGATCACTTATGGTTCGGAATTATTGACCAGTTAAACGAGGATGGCACGCGCGAAAAAATGAGTAGCCGCAAGGGCGTGGTTTTGATGGAGGAACTACTCGACCATGCCGAGGCTGAGGCTCGCCGCGTAGTGGAAGGCCGTGAGGTGAGTGAAGATGATGTGAAGAAAATCGCGCTGGGTGCTATTAAATTTAGCGACTTTATGGCCGACCGTCGCACGAACATTTTGTTTGATTGGAAAACCATTTTTGCGCTTACTGGGTTTTCAGGGCCGTATGTGCAATATGCTACGGTGCGCGTGAATAAGATCTTGGAAACTAATCGTGATTTTGAGCTGATGAGTTTTGAAAGCTATGATTTTGAAGCCGAGAAATCACTCGTAAAACTATTATTAGAATATCCCGATATTGTGCGACATTCAGCAAATTTGCTGGAGCCGCATCGACTAGCCTTTTTTGCGCATATTTTAGCAAAAGCTTTGAACCAATATTATGAAAATAATCCAGTAAATTCTGCGGATGATTCTACGCGTTCGGCGCGCCTTGTGGTGCTAAAAAAAGTTTCGCAAGTTATGACACACGCGCTAAGTATCTTGGGTATAGAAGTCCCCAGCAGGATGTAAACCATGAAAAAGCAGCTACAGATAAAACCGAAACCAGCCCGCGCGGCCGTTTTTATCAAACTAGTGCTGTTAGTTTTGGCTGTGCCAGCAGTTTCTTTGGGAGTTTTTTGGGTTTATAACAACGTTAAACCCGATGCCGACTTAGCAGAGCCAACACAAGTTGCCAAGCTTGAGCCGAAAATCACGGGTGTTCAGTCGCGAGTGTTGTTTCTGGGTAATACTTTTTGGGGAAGATATATCAACGATTGGTCGAATCAAAGTGGCCAAGGCGTGAAGTATCCGTTTTCGCGGTTGCACGAATTTGAGCGCGATAAATATGACGCTTGGATTTCGGGTTTAGAATGCCCCACGGTAGCGGGCGACACTGCCACTTCGGCCGAGCAGGAAGAAACCTTAAGTTTCAACTGCCCGCCGAGCTATCTACCAGAGGCTGCCAAGTGGTTTACAGCCTTTACGCTAGCCAACAACCACACCGATAATCGTGGCGCGGAGGGTTTTACGGAAACTAAAGAGCAGCTTACAAAAAACGGTATCCAGTATTTTGGCCACTACGATCCGCGAGTGATCGACGAAGTGTGCGGTGTGGTGCAGTTGCCTGTACGCTTAAGTTATGATAACAAGACGGAGAAGACCGCTAAGTTGCCAGTGGTATTTTGTGGCTATCACGGTGTATTTATGATTCCGTCCGCCGATTCGCTGGCTAAAATTTCTGAATATAGTGAGTACCTGCCTGTATTTGCGATGCCTCACATGGGAGCCGAATATAAAGCCGCGCCAGATGAAATTAAAACGAATACTTACCACGCCATGATAGACAATGGGGCTGAAATGGTGATTGGCGATCATCCGCATTGGATACAAACTACAGAAGTTTATAATGGAAAATTAATTGTTTACTCAATGGGAAATTTCATGTTTGATCAGCAGTATAATGCGGAAGTTACACGTTCGGCTGCGATTGATGTGACGATTAAAAGCGCAGACGCCGATATAGAGAAATGGGTAGCTGTTGGCGGTGAGTGCGGCCGTGACGCTGCAAGGTGCTTGCAGCTAGCGAAGGATAGGGGATTGAAAAAGTTGAATTTGAGTTACGACTTTGACGTTGTAGGGACGGATGATGACAGTAAAATTGCCCACAAGGCAACCGACGAACAGTTGGATTCTATCAAGCAACGTTTGAACTGGGATAAAACTGCCGCTAGCCTGAGCGAGCTATAGCTAACCAATCTGCAGATGGCCGTTTGATAGTCGAATTGGTTTGCGCTTGGTGAGGTATCGTTCGCCAATAACCTGGTGTCTATAACCAGCGCGCATGCTGTTGTCGAAAGCTGTGCCTAGCACTTGCGAATAAATCAATAGACAGGCGAGTAGTGGTTATAAACCCGTCGGTATTGGTGATATAATTAGATCATGACTAAAGAAAGAAGAGCAACGTTGTTATGGGTTGACCTAGAAATGACGGGGCTTGACGAGAAAAAAGATAGAATTTTAGAAGTGGCAGCGGTTGCGACTGATTGGGATTTGAACGAAGTGGCTGTTTACGAGGCGACGGTGCGAGTAGATCCAGAGTTGGCGCGGGCGCGCATGGTGGGTGAGTTTTGGGACAAATTTAGCGCTGTTAGAAAACAGCTTCTAGAACAGAACGAGCAAGGTAAACCGAGCAGCGACGTTGAAAGCGATCTACTGGCGTTTATTGATACGCATTTTGCGAGTGACGTGCCAGTTTACTTGGCGGGTAATTCCGTTTGGAACGACCGTAAGTTTATTGCTCGCGAATGGCCGAGCCTAGACGTAAAGTTGCACTATCGCATGTTGGATGTAAGCGCTTGGAAATTGGTTTTTGAGAATAGGTACGGTAAAAAATTCACCAAACCAGACATGCATCGTGCAGCTGATGATATTCGTGGAAGTATAGAAGAACTAAAATATTACTTGAAAAACGTGGTGGGTTGATGAAGCAAGTTGAGGCGGAAGCATTCATCCAGCAGCTTGGCGATGTAGAGCGCGACAGTGAAAGTAAGCCTGGTTTGATTTTGTTTAAAGATGGCGCCGGCGCGATTTTCTCAATTATTCGTGACGGTAGTAACCCACTTAGGGTAGAGGCCAAGTGCGATGTGCGGCTAGCTAAGCTACTGCGCGATAAATACGAAACAGTCTTGCCTAGTAAAAACATGGAGGCGGCAACCTGGAATGAGATTATCTGTTCGGGTCAGCTAACAGATGAGGAAGTTGAAGATCTAGTTCGCTTGAGCTACAACTTGGTGGCTAATCGTCGGTAAACTGGCTGAAATGTTCCGATATCGACTGCAACTTGGGGCGAGCAGTTTCTAACATGGTTTTGTAGTCTTTTTTGGCGGATTTTTCGATTTTCTGCATCAGAGAGATCATTAAATTGAGCTGGAAAGACATTTCTTTAGCGTAGTCGCGGTCTAGCCGCACATTGAGGCGTGAATCCTCGAGAGCATCATTGATTTTTTCAATACGCGTAGATTCATCAGCCTTCAATTCTTTACCTATTTTATCAACTTTGATGTTAATTTTTTCTAGCTCACTTTTCAGATTTTGTATTAAGTCGGTTAGCTGTACTTGGAATGTGGTATTAGCCGCCCTAAGCGAGCTACTTTTTAAAAACTTATGATAATTCGTGGCGGTTTTTTGCAGATTGGTGGCGCGCAGATATAGTGTTTCAGAGCTGGTTTTCGGTGATTCCCCACCGCTTGCAATCATGATACCAATGGTGCCGATAATGGTGCACACTAATATACCAATTAAAACTAGCATTCTGCCGCTAAATAAACTATCTTTAGCCACGGTTTTAGAGGATATTTTATCAAGATAAGAGGCGCCTAGCTGATCTTCTGGCGGCAAAGGTTGTACTGATGGCAGTGGCTGCATAGGTGGTAGAGGCTGGTTGTCCATGCGCCCATTTAAGCATAAATAGAATCAGTTGTCACTAGGTGGTACAATGGTGTTAATGCAAGATGCTAAAGAAGAAATTCGCTCCAGACTCAGCGTTGAAGATGTGATAGGCGATTACGTTGAGTTAAAGCGCGCTGGGCGAAACTTAAAAGCACTTAGCCCATTTACGAGTGAAAAGACCGCTAGTTTTATGGTTAGCCCCGAAAAGCAGATCTGGCATGATTTTTCATCTGGTAAGGGCGGTGATATTTTCACTTTCATAATGGATGTAGAAGGTATGACTTTTCGCGAAGCTCTGGAACACTTGGCGCGCAAGACTGGCGTGGATATTAGTATGTATGATGCTCCTGGTCAAAAGGGTGTGGCGGATAAAAAACGTCGTTTAATGCAAGCTAACAAGTTGGCACAAAATTATTTCCAACATAGTTTATTGAAAAATCAGCATGCTGTGGAATATGTTTTTTACAAGCGCAACTTAAATCGTAAGACCGTGAAAGATTTTGGCATTGGATATGCGCCAGATTCAAAAAGCGCGCTGGTAGATTATTTAACGAAAAAAGGTTTTACGCCGCGCGAATTGGGAGACGCTGGCTTAACTAATCGTTTTGGCGGCGATCTATTTAAAGCACGTATGATGGTGCCGCTAATGGATACGCTAGGCGAGACAGTTGGTTTTACGGCGCGCATTGTAGACGACGCAGACGACACTGGGCCGAAATACCTAAACACGCGCCAAACTTTAGTTTATGATAAAGGGCGACACGTTTTTGGGCTCAGCCAGGCGAAGGATCAGATCAAAAAACTCGACTATGCGGTGGTAGTAGAGGGCAATCTAGATGTTATGAGTTCCCATCAGGTTGGGGTTACTCAAGTTGTAGCGACAGCTGGCACAGCTATGACTGAAAATCACTTAAAGACGATTTCGCGTTTTAGTAATAATATTCGCTTGGCTTTTGATATGGATGCAGCGGGGCTGGCGGCGGCCGAGCGTGCCGTTGAGTTAGCTCAAAAAACTGGCATGGAGATTTCGATTATTTCGCTTGATGAAGACGTTAAAGACCCAGATGAGTTGATCCAAAAAGATCCGACGTTGTGGCAGAAAGCTATTGACGCTCATCAGCCAGCGGTGGATTGGTTGCTTGGACAGTACGAGGCAAAGCTCAATCTCAGCACGGCGGCGGGGAAGCGCGAATATAGTAATGTGGCAGTTAAGCTCATAAACAACCTGGCTGATCCAGTGGTAAAAGATCATTATTATAAGTTGGTATCGGAGCGTATTAATTCGTCGATTGATGCACTTAAAGACAAGTCGAGCGTTGCCAAGGCGGGTATGAGTCGCCGTTATCGCAAGATCAACGATGCTGCCAAGTCTGACCCTGATACTAATGGTTATGAAGACAGCATATTGGCAATTTTGGTGGCGTATCCGAAGCTGCGTAGTAAATTAAAAGCTTTAAATCCAAGTGATTTTACGGGTGAATCGCGCGAAAAAGTGGTTGCTGCACTTAAAACCGACCCTAGTTTACTTGACGGCCATGATATAATTAACATATTAAAATTACGAGCCGAGGGTAGATATGAGGGCTGGCCTGAAACAGAGGTCAAAAGCGAACTCGACACCCTACTGGGCAAATTAGAATCGAATAAACTGAAAACCCAAAAAATATCATTGCAGATAGCTCTTAAAGACGCCGAAACTATTGGCGACTTAGAGATTGTGGCAGAGTTACTAAAACAAATTAAGCAAATTGATAAGGAGATAAGCAAATGAGCGACGATATTGACGCTAATCAAAACCAGGTTGTTAACGATGACGACATGATAACTGTGACTAGCAGCGAGGATATTGAAGACCCAGAGCTAACGGACATTAGCGAAGAAGAGGAAGAGGAAATCGAGATCGATCCGAGTACGCTAGATGATACCACGGATGATTCGGTGCGCCTGTATTTACGCGAAATTGGCAAAATTCCGCTGCTAACCCTAGAAGAGGAACAATCCTTGGCTCAAAGAGTTGTTAAGGGCGACAAAAAGGCAAAAGACAAAATGGTTGAAGCTAATATGCGCCTGGTGGTTTCAATCGCCAAACGTTATAGCGGTCGCGGGCTAGATTTTCTAGATTTAATCCAGGAAGGCAATACGGGTTTGCTGCGTGCAGTGGAGAAATTCGACCCAGATAAAGGCTTTAAGTTTAGCACCTATGCTACTTGGTGGATTCGTCAGGCCATTACGCGCGCTATTGCCGACCAAGCTCGCACTATTCGCATTCCAGTGCACATGGTGGAAACTATCAATAAGCTGTTGCGCACTCAGCGTCGTTTAACACAGGAAATGAATCGTGAGCCAACTTTAGATGAGCTGAGTAAAGAACTAGAGATGGACGTAGAAAAGATCGAATATGTTATGAAAATTAAACAGGATATTACTAGCCTAGATGCTGGAGTGGGGCGCGATGGCGATGATGACGATTCAGTGTTGGGCGATTTTGTAGAAGACGAAGACCGCATTACCCCTGAAGAGTCAGCGTCGAACCAGCTTCTGAAAGAGCAGATTCGCGATATTTTAGCTACGCTTAGCGAGCGCGAACAAAAAATTATTAAAATGCGCTTTGGCTTAGATGGCGGCAAAAGCCATACTTTGGAAGAAGTTGGTCAAGAGTTTGCGGTTACGCGTGAACGTATCCGCCAGATTGAAGCCAAGGCTCTCAGTAAGCTGCGTAAACACCGTGATACTAAAAAATTACACGATTACATAAAATAATATGTCGCAAAGATTAGTTTTTGTTAGTAACCCACGAAGTTCTAACCATCGCAAAGTTGAAAAACAGGTTTTGAGTGCGCTAAAGAGCCGCGATGGTGAGCTTGTAGAATATAGAATTGTGCACACATTTTTTGAAGATAACGTAGAGCGCATAGCGAAACTTTTGAAAAATGGTGATTTGGTAATAGCAGCAGGCGGCGACGGTACAGCTTCAATTGTAGGTAATGGCATCATCGCTTCTGGCAAAAGTGACGTTACATTTGGCGTGTTGGGTTACGGTAATTTCAACGATCTAGCTACTTCATTAAGTGGTAGAAAAGCCAGTGTAGACCAGTTACTAGCTGCTAAAAATACCGTTAACTTCTATCCAGTTGATATTCGGATTAATGGTAACCATTTTCGCTACAGTTTTATGTACGCCAACATTGGCCTCGTGGCTGGTGCGGTGAACGAGTTTGAAAAAGGGCCAGAACGCCATCGTTTACAGCGCGGTTGGGCTAACCAGCCACTTAGTTTCTTAGCGTTGGTACCGTTTTATTTTAAAAACAGAAAGCGTTACGCACTGCCAAAGTCTTCACTAGGCGAGCGTAAATTAACTGACTTTTTTGTCATTAATGGCGATAGAATGGCGAAGTTTAGAATTGGTGTGGGTTTTATGGCAAACGCCAAGAAGTTTGGTATAGCGAGTTTAAACACTCACAGCTTGTTACGTAATATCCCGTTTACACTGCGTAGTATTCGCGGGTATATGCCGCTAAAACACGTGGAGAACTGCGAGATTTTGTTTGAAAAATCTGTTAGTTTAGATTTCCAGTCGGACGGCGAATATCGCAGGCTAGAGGGCGTGAAAACTATACATTTCACGAAACCGAAAAAGCCGCTCACTATGCTAAAACTACACCGAAAATAGGCCTAAAAATAGCCGTTTTGATCTGTTAGTTATTGTATAAAATATTTATTCAATTAGCTTGCGAAACCTATGTCGGCTAGGAATTTATCAACGTCTTTTTCGAGCTGTTCTAGGCTGCCTGCGTTGGCGATATAATAGTCGGCAGCAGCAATTGGCCCGCCTTTTTCAAGATTTTCGATTTCAGAATAATCACGTTCGTTGGCTTCCTGTTCGGTGAATGGCCGTTCTGGGCGAGCGCCGAGCCGTTTGTGCCTGAGCGCTTTGGGTGAGATTATGGCTAGCACCGTGGTTTCGCCAGGAAATTCGTGTTTCAAGATTTTATATTCGCTCCAGGTATATAAGCCATCCAAAATAATGTGGCGCTGACCGCTTTCAACCAGCTTATGTACTTCGCTAATCACTTGGTTTATAACCCAATCTTTACCTTCTTCTTCGCGAATTTGTTCGCGGAATTTCTGCTGACTTTCAGGTGTAATTTCGATGCCGCGACGGTTCATTTCGTTATAAACCATGCCTCCAAAATACACTTTTGGATAATTTTTCGTGGTTAGGTAGTCTACAACAGTACTTTTGCCACTGCCTGTCATGCCAACTATAGCGATAATTTTTGCGTTTTTGATTGCTTTCATTCCACTATTCTACCATATTGTCGATTAGGCACTACTTGCCGCGTGCTATAATCTAGCTTATGCTAATCAGTATTCTGCTAGTCATTGTTGGCCTTGCACTACTTAAATTTTGTGCCGACTTTTTAGTAGATGGCGCCGTTTCGATTGCTAAACACTGGAAAGTGCCTGCAACCGTGATCGGCATGACGATTATTGCTTTTGGCACCAGCAGCCCAGAGTTGTTTATTTGTATCAACGCTAGTATTAGCGGCAACACCGATATTGCGGTGGGCAACATAATCGGGAGTAGCATTATTAATATTCTGTTTATTTTAGGTATGGCGGCTACGGTGAGGCCACTAGTGGCACGTAATAATGTACTCAAGAAAGAACTACCGATACTACTGTTGGTTACGGTTGGTTTTGCAGTGTTGTTTATGGATTCAATCCTGGATGGCTTCACAGAGAACACCCTAACGCGCGCTGATGGAATGATTTTGGTGTTGATATTCTTTATCTTTGTGTATTATTTGCGCACTATCATCAAGCATCATAGGGTGGTAACGCGCAAAGAAGACATTAACAAGGCAAGGTTGGGATTGCCTGCATCGATTGTGGCGATAATTGGCGGGCTGTTAGGTGTAGTGCTCGGCGCAGACCTAGTGGTTAATGCGGCGTCTGATATTGCCGTTTCGCTAGGTGTTAGTCAGAAAATGATTGCGCTAACTATTGTGACGATTGGTACGTCGCTGCCTGAGGTTGCCATCACGGTTTCGGCGGCCTGGAAGCGCGAAGCGTCGCTAGCTATTGGTAATATCATTGGCACGAATATTTTTAATATATGTATTGCGCTTGGCCTACCGGTGGCTATTTTCGGGTCGATATCTTTGTCATCGTTCAATGTACTAGACTGCGTTTTTATGGTGATTGCGGTGGTTACATTATGGCTTTGCTCGGTTACGAAAAGCACTATTTCGCGCCGTGAGGGCATATTCTTTATGATGCTATTTGCGACCTATTACGTATTAACGTTCTTGATTGAATACTAATTACTTGCCGTTCTTTTTAATACTTGAACGAACTTTTTGTTTGGCTTTTGGTGTTTGTAGCCACTTGAGCCAATCTAAACTAGGTTTAATGGAGCGCCGAGTGAGCACTTCAATTACATCGCCAGTGGTTAGCTTGTAGTCGAACCCTACTAACTTGCCGTTAATTTTAAAAGCATAAGCGTTTTTACCGATGTCGCTGTGGATGCGGTAGGCAAAATCGAGCGGTGAAGAGCCGATGGGTAGTTCAAAAATGTCGCCATTAGGTGAATATACAAAGACCTTATCTGAAAACAGGTTAATTTTTAGTTGTTCAACATCAACCTCTTCACCAGCGCTAAGGCGAGCGGCTACGGTTTGTAGGTCGGAGATCCACTGCAGGTTAGCGGGCATTTTGGCAATTTTACCTTTACTATAAGCATCTGTTAACTTTTGCTCGTTGTAATGGAAACTGGCGGCTAGCCCGCGTTCGGCATAGTCATGCATCTGTGCAGTTCGAATTTGAAATTCCACAATATGCTCTTCGGGCGTGAGCACTGTGGTATGTAAACTTTGGTAGCCATTTTGCTTGGGTGAAGAAATATAGTCTTTTATGCGGCTGGGCATGGGTGTAAAAAGCGAGTGGATGAGGCCTAAAACTTGGTAGCAAAGGTCTTTGTCGTCAACAATTATGCGCAGGGCTATGAGGTCGTAGATTGCGTCAATGTTCTGGTCGGTTTTAACGAGTTTTTTGTGAAGGCTGTAGACGCTTTTAATTCGGCCATCTAGCTGGTGGGGGATTTTAGCTTGACCCAATTCGCGAGTAATGTGCTCGCGCACTGAGTCGAGCTTTTTACTACTGCGCCCCAGGCGATTTTTCATCTGTTTTTTGAGATATTTATAGCGATGCGGGTCTAGATACGAAAAGCTTAGCTCTTCTAGTTGCACGCGTACGCGACCCATGTTGAGGCGGTCGGCTAGTGGTGCGAAAATCTCTAAACTTTCACGCGCGATTTTCTGTTGTTTGTCATGGGGTAAAAACTGTAGAGTTTGTAGGTTGTGCAGGCGGTCGGCGAGCTTAATAATAACTACACGTACATCTTCGCCTATGGCAATCAAAAACTTGGTGAGGTTGTCTTTGGTTTTAGGTAGATAGCTGTTGATGTCGCGCATACCTTTGCGCAGTTTACCCAACTTAGTTACGCCATCTACTAGTAGCGCAACGTCGTGGTCAAATTCGCGCTCAATGTCTTCGAGGGTTAAGTTAGTGTCTTCAATAGTATCGTGCAAGACTCCCGCAATCACAGTGTCGATATCTAGTCCCCAGTCGATAAGTAGTGAAGCTACAGCTAGTGGGTGAGTAACGTATGGTTCGCCGCTGGCACGTTTTTGCCCCGCGTGAGCTTTGCTGGCAATCTCAATAGCTCGCTCAAATTGTTTAACCTGTTTGGCGCTGAATTGTCCTTTGGCTTGTTCTAAAACCTGTGACTTTTTCACCTATCAATTATAGCATCTAGCCTGATAAAAGTGGCCGACGGGTGTGTAATTCAAGAGCTCGTAAGTGGTATAATTAAGTGGATGATACGAGTTTTATTTGGTGAAAATAGCTTTGAGCTAGAACGAGAGCTGGCGCGTATTACGGCTAACTTTGATGGCGAACCAGAGCGAGTTAGCGGGGAAGGCTTAACAAAAAGTGGGTTGGCGGATGTATTGCACGGCACAACGTTGTTTACTAGCGAGCGCCTAATTGTGGTGCGCTATCTTTCCGACAACGGTGAAGTGTGGGAACGGCTAATTGATATAAAGAGCGCCAGCAATTACGTAGTGTTAGTGGAGAGTAAGATAGATAAGCGTTCACGGGTGTATAAAAACTTACAGAGTGTAGCCGAAATGCAAGAATTTACACCTTTTGAAGCCCGTGATTTTTACAAAGTTCAGCAATGGGTGGGTGAAGAAGCAGCTAGCTTGGGGCTAGATTTGAACAAAAAAATTGTTCAATATTTAACAGAGGTAGTTGGCCAAAATCAGTGGAAATTAGCCCAAGCTTTAGATAAACTAGCGTTGCTTGATAAGCGAGATATTGACGAAGCCATCATTAATGAGTTAATCGAAAAAAGCGCTGACCAAAACGTGTTCAAGGTTTTCGAAAACGCAATGCAGGGTAAAACTAAATCCGTACTAAAGGCGCTTGATGATATGCACGAAAACGAAGATTTTTTTCGATTTTTTGGCCTGCTAGTTTCGCAGGCGTTTAATTTGACGGTGCTGGTTTTTAGTAAAAAAACACCTGCTGAACTAGCGCAAAAACTTGGTGTTTCGCCGTATGGATTGGGCAATTTAAAAAAGTTTTCGGGTGAGGTGAGTAAACGGAAGATGCGCAGGGTTTTAAGGATGCTAAATGCGACTGATTTAGAATTAAAAACTACCAACCTGGAACCCAAGTTGGTAGTTAAGAACTTATTAGTAAAAATATCTAAGCTTTAGCAGCAGTTTTCTTTGGTGCAGCTTTTTTGGCCACTGGCTTCTTTGCGGTTGAAACTTTCTTTGTGGTCGAAGCTTTCCTCGCGGGCGCGGCAGCCTTTGGCACGGCCTTTTTTGCGGCGGCCAGCTTAACGCCAGCGGCTTTAGCTGAAGCAACCAAGGCAGATTTACGACGGCTGGCGGTATTCTTTTTAATAAGACCTTTCTTAACAGCTTTATCTAGTTCGCTTTGAGCTTTACTTAGAGTTTCACTACTTGGCTGAGCCACAAAGGCTTTGGTGGCCAGCTTAATATCTTTTTTAATTTCAATATTTTTACTGCGGCGCTTAGCGGTTTGTTTCATCCGTTTAACGGCTGACTTGATAATTGGCATGTTTCCCCTTTAAAACCATTACTTAAAACTGGGTGTGTATTATAGGCGAAAACTCTTCAAAAGTAAAGAGTTGACCCGTTGACAATTTTACAGTGAACGTGGTAATCTTAGGCATAAGCACAAGTAATAAAATCAAAAAACAGGAAAAATATGGCTGAACAGGTATCACCAACCAAGGATATCAAGCGAGAGATCGCTAATAAGATTAAAGAGTGTGATAGTATTCTGGTGACCGTAAACAACAATCCTACGGTTGACGAGCTAGCCACGGCTTTGGCACTTACCTTAGTGATCGACTCTATGGGCAAGCATGCCACGGCAATTGCTAGCGGTCGCATTCCAGATGCTTTAGAGTTCTTGAGCCCAGAAAAAACCTTTGAAGACAATGTTGATAGCTTGCGAGATTTCATCATCGCTTTAAATAAGGAAAAAGCCGATCACTTACGTTACAAAATTGATGGCGACTTTGTTAAAGTGTTTATTACACCGTATCGCACCACGATTTCCGAAGACGACCTAGAGTTTAGCCGCGGCGATTATAACGTTGAGCTGGTTATTGCCTTAAATGTTAAAACTAATGACAATCTGGATAAGGCATTACAGGCGCACGGAAAAATTTTACATGATGCAACTGTTGTAAATATTACAACTAGCTCGCATGAAGGTATCGGTGATATATCATGGGTAGACGAAGGCGCTAGTTCGCTTGCCGAGATGGTTGAAGATCTGACGTCTGTGCTCGACGGCGATAACGAGAGCGACAATCCATTAATTGATCAAGCTGTGGCTACGGCGTTACTAACAGGTATCGTTTCGTCAACAGATCGCTTTAGTAACGAACGCACTAGCGCTACCACTATGGGTGCAGCGGCTAAATTAATGAAGCTAGGTGCTGATCAGCAACTAGTCATGTCTAATCTAGATAAGTTTAAAAATGTTTTCGATGATGACTTAAGTGAAGAGTCGCCTAAAACCAATAAAAATACTACCAAGGAGTCGAAAAAGACTAAGAAACCAGCTAATGAATTGGCGATTGATCATAGTGATAAAGATACGGGTGCAAAGCCCAGTGCCCCGGAGCCTACAGAAACTCCTAGAGAAGCTTCATCAAATGGAATTGCGGAAGTTAAACCGACTGTAGACCTAGCAGCTGAGCGCAGTGAAGAGGCTGCGAGGCTAGTGGAGCAGCGGCTGGCTGAAGGTTTGGCAGCCAACGCCAATGCTAGCGCGGCTGGTGCAAGTGCAATAGGTGACCTGCAAGCTGAAACAGATAGAATAACTCAAACTCAAGCGGGTACCCAGCCAACTGAAAGCGCTACACCAGATATTGCCGTTAGTAAACCGCAAACTACGTCGACACCAGTTTTGCAAGGTGCAGTTAATGATTGGCAGCGCCATGTTTTACCTGGCACTTCGCCAGTAAGTAACGGTTTGCCAACTGATGATGAACCTCCTATGGTGCCATCAATCGAAGATGCCGCTATGATGCCACAATCACAATCGGCTGACCCTGGTGCGCAAGGTAATGCTTCTATATTTGGTTCAGCGTTGCCGCATGAGCAGCCAACAGACCAACCGAGCTCACAGCCACCAGTGCCCGCTACACCTGCTGCTGAGCTTATACCAGAATCTGCGCCAATTCCAGACATGTCGGCGCCCGCTACACCTGTTGATATGAGTAATAGCCCGTTTGTGCCTCCAGTACCACCGCCTCCGGTGCCAGATTTCAGCGCTGAAAGCGGCTTACCACTACCTCCAGATGTACAACCAGTTGAACCACCACAGATATCGCAACCTATGGAAGCGCAACCCACTCCTGCCACGGAGCCAATCGTGCCAGAACCAATATCAACATCCGGGCCGGTTATACCAACAGCTGCGCCCGACGGTGGTAGCTTGTTCGAAAATAATACACCCGTCATGCCAGATCAGGTATACCCGCAAGCTGCTCAGAACACCGATATAGGCGAATATAGAATTCCTGGATCGTAAACGTGGACGAGGTTTTGCTGATAGATAAGCCAGCTGGCATGACCAGTTTTGGTGTGGTTGCTCGTGTACGACGCGTGCTTAGCCAGCAGGCTGGTCATAAGGTGCGTGTTGGCCACACTGGCACGCTAGACCCTTTCGCCACAGGTTTGATGGTGGTGCTAACTGGCAAGCAAACCAAAAATGCTGAGAAGTATTCAAAATTAGATAAAGTTTACGAGGCAACCATAAAACTAGGCGAAACTAGTACTACGGGTGACCCAGAGGGCGAAATAAGTACAGCAGGTAGTAGTACCAGGCCAACCCATCAGGCCGTTCTAGATGCATTAGAACGCTTCACAGGGCAAATTGTTCAGAAACCGCCTGCTTTTTCGGCTATAAAAGTGGGCGGTGAGCGGGCTTACAAACTAGCTAGAGCTGGTAAAAAGGTAGATATTCCATCTAGAAAAGTGACAATCTATAGCTTAAAATTATCCGACTACTCATATCCTTATCTAAAAATAGTCACACATGTTAGTAGTGGCACGTATATTCGAACTTTGGCGGAAGATATTGGCGTAGAGCTTGGCACAGGTGCTTACACCACGACTTTGCGGCGCACGCGAGTGGGTAATTTTGACATCAAAAATGCTCAAGTTTTAACTGATATGGGTATTAAAAACTAGCTGAAATATTGACTATAAAAGCACCTAATGTTAGAGTGGGACGATTATTAATTTTGGGAGGCCTGCGGGCAAAAGGGTATATGAATAAGAAATTCAAAATTACAACTTCTGCTCGGGCAGAACTGGTGATTGAGCTCGAGCAACTAAAATCTTCACGCACTGAGATCGCGGAAAAGATCTCGCAAGCACGTGACTTTGGCGACTTAAGCGAGAATGCCGAATACGACGCGGCTCGTAACGAGCAAGGTATTGCCGAAACACGCATCACCGAGATTGAAAACATTCTACGAAATGCTGAAGTGCTGAAGGCTTCGCGTAAAAGTAGCATCGACATTGGTAGCACGGTTACACTGAAAAGTGGTAAAAAAGAAGTGGTTTATATGGTGGTTGACCCCATTGAAGCTAATCCTTTAGAGCGCAAGATTAGCCCTGAAAGCCCGCTTGGTAAAGAACTGATGGGCAAGAAAGAAAATGACACGGCCGAAATAACCACGCCCAAAGGCACAACTAAGTACGTTGTTGTTAAGATTAGCTAACTCTTGTCAAGCAGGCGAACTTTTGGTATAGTGAGGAACGATGATTACAAAAGACAATAAGGACAAAGCAATCAAGCGGTTGCAGCGTAGTAAGGGCGACGTAGGTTCACCTGAGGTTCAGATTTCGGTTCTCACCGATCGCATCAAGGAAGTTACCGAACACCTTAAGGCTAATAAGCACGATTTCATGGCTCGCCGTGGGTTGATGCAGATGGTTGGCCGCCGTAAGCGCCTTTTAAAGTATCTTGAGAAGACCGATTTTGAAGGTTACAAGAACACGCTTGAAAAGCTTGGTTTGCGTAAGTAGTTAAAGATAGGCCGCTGAGCGTTATTTTCGGGGTCTATTTTTATTTTGCAAAGCGCTTGTGGTTTTGGTACAATTGAGTGCAAGATGGATGAATCAAATCAAGCCGGTGCGCCTGTTGCACCGAAGAAGATCTCTAAGAAAGTCGTCTTTATAGTGGTTGCGGTAACTATATTACTTGCTGGTGCTGGTGGGGTAACCTGGTTCGTGGTTTCAGGCGGTGGAAAGTTGGGAGAGGTTACGACCAAAGAAAGTAAAAAGGAAGGCTCAAAGAGCGATGATACATATGTGATAGTTGGCGAATCTAATGATGGCGGCCCACCGACAGACCAAAACCATATATTACAAGCCGGCGGAGCAGAACGGTGACATATAAACACTTTAGAGGCCTTGCCTGCGCCGTAGCACTGACGGTGGTGCTAACTTTGCTGGGCGGTAATACGGCCAATGCTAGCACTCATGATGAACTCGTTAGTTCTTTTTCGAGCTCACTACAGAGCACGTGTATAACGCCTTCTAGTGGCTGGAAGTATACTACTAATCATTGGCTAGAATACGATAGTAAGGGTGGTGATAATAATCTTTATATAGGTAAGAATGCTAGTTTGACATTTTCACTTTGGATGGGGTCTTATATATGTGGTAGCCTGGGTGGAAGTAGTGCTAATATCGGCACTTATAAAATTTCAGATATACGAATGTTGAAGCATGGTTCAGAAAATGTGGGTGCAAAGGTTTCGCCAATATCAGTGTCTTTATCGGGTGGTAGGCACACTTCGACTGGTTTTAAAATAAATAATAGCCCCTCTATTACAGTTTCGCCTCCAGCTGGTGGCTGGACAATGGGTCAGTATTGGCTTAGTTACACAGGAACTGCGTCTGGCTTTGGTACTGGTAACGGAGTGTACGACTACTCATATCCTGGAGCTATAAATGTTCAAGATTTCACCAACTCAATTAAGACTGCTATTGCTACGTTAAAATCCGATGCGGGTAAAACGACGGTAACGTATAGGTATTACATTTTTAGAACTGGTACTTATGTAATAAACAATTTAGTAAACTATTACTTCACTGGCTCAGGTGCGTGTGGCAGTTCTTCGTCTCCGTGTGACTCCATAGGAGTACCTTACGTCAATACTGGTAATTATGTCTATAGCAATTACACCGCAACTGCCGCAGACGTTGCTACAGGTAAAATCTGTCAAACTATTCATTATTCACCAGTAAGTTCTGATAACCTTGGTTGGGGTTCAAAGCAGGTTTGCGCGGAGGCGGATAACTATACCAACAGCGTAACATCAACAGCCTCGCCAGATAGTTTACCGGTAGGTAGTACAGTGACATTTAAACATACTATTGCTAAGAGCGGCCTTTACGCTAAATCAACAGATGTAAAATACTATACTTCCGGTAAGAGCGCCAGCGGTAGTAGCAGTGCACCACTAGGCACACAATCCGTTGCGGTTGGTAGTTCTTACACCGTCAATAGTACCTACAAAACAGTTCCGGCGGATGTTGGTAAAAATGTTTGTCAAACATTGCACTATTCCCCAGTGAGTAATAGTAATGCTGGTTGGGGCACCTCGCAAGCTTGTGCGCAGGTTTATAAGCCCTGGGAAATTACTACTAACACTACAGCCAGCGGTTACACTGTAAAATCTGGTAAAAATGTGGCCAATGGAACGTCTATTACTTTCACACATAACATCAAAAACAATGGATTACCTGTAGTTGATGCAAGTGGTAAAGCGGTGAAGATTGATGTGTATGTTAAGGAATATATTCGTGGCGGCACCAAGGATGCTGCGCCTAATGATTCATCTAAGATAAATAACGTGTATAGGCAAGATGGTATGACATCCACGGCTGCCAATTGGTCGCTTATGAGTAATAAGCAGTTCACCCGCAATGTTGCTGGCCTAGAAGGTAAAACTTATTGTCAGTACGCTATGGCTAGCAAGTCTAAACGTGGTAGTAGCGATTCAACACCTGTCAAGCCGGTCTGTGTTTATATCCCGTGTAAATAAAGCGCGGCTGTGATACAATATTTAAGTTAACATTTGCCAGAGGCAAAGTGGTGGATAGGGGTGCAAAAAGGTTTTGCGTGGCTACCCGTTACTTACCTCTGGAACAGGAGGATCTATGGAGATCATAAACCCATTCGGCAAGAAACTTGTTTCTGTTGAAACAGATTTTTGCGGTAAAAAATTAAGTTTAGAGGTAAACCGCGTTGGTTTTAGAACTACTGCCAGTGTGATTGTGCGCTACGGCGACACGGTGGTGTTAGGCACTGCTATGGTAAGTGAAAAGCCAGTGGTGCAAGACTTTTTCCCGCTCAGTATTGATTACGAAGAAAAGTTTTATGCGGCCGGTAAAATTAGTGGCTCGCGCTTTATCAAACGTGAAGGTAGGCCAAGCGATGAAGCGGTGTTGATTGGCCGTTTGATTGATCGCCCAATCCGCCCGTTATTCCCTAAGGGCTATAGGCAAGAAGTGCAAGTTGTGAGCACCGTGCTTTCAGCCGACCCAAGTTTTAGGCCAGATATGGTAGCTATGATCGCTGCCAGCAGCGCACTGATGTTAACTGGTACGCCATTTGACGGCCCAGTAGCTGGTTTGCGTGTTGGCCGTGTGAACGGTGAGTACAAAGCCTTTTTGACTCCTGAAGAACGCAAAGAAAGCGACCTAGACTTAGTAGTGGCCGGTATTGAAAGCGGTATCACTATGGTAGAGGCTGGCGCTAACGAGGTTAGTGAACAAGAAATTGTAGCTGGCCTAGAGTGGGCGTTTAAGAATTTCCAGCCAGCCATTGAGTTACAAAAGGAACTAGTAAAAGCCGTGCAGCCAGAAAAGCAAGAATACGAACTAACCTTACCAGATGAGACCATTCAAGCCGAGGTGGCTGAGTGGGCGGATGGCAAACTGGGTAGTAAAGTGCGTGCTCCACACCCAAAGCATACAGAGCTAGTCAATGGGGTTCGCGCTGAATTTCACCAAGCTATGGAAGAAAAATACGGCGTTGAATATGACGATAAGCGCGTGGAATACGACGAAGCCTTTACTCTTGAAGCGCATAAAGATTTGCGGCGCGGTATTATTACGGAAAGCGTGCGCCCAGATGGCCGCAAGTTGACCGAAATTCGTCCGCTTAGTAGTGAAGTGAGCTTGCTGCCTCGTGCTCATGGCTCTAGCCTGTTTACGCGTGGTGTAACGCAGGCTTTGAATGTAGTAACATTAGCCAATTTAAGCTACGCTCAGATGGTTGACACTATGGAAGTTAACGACGGTGAGCGACGCTATATGCATCACTATAACGCCCCTGGTTACACGGTAGGCGAGGTTAAGCGCTTAGGTAGCCCAGGCCGCCGCGAAATTGGCCACGGTTACCTGGCTGAGCGCGCTTTGGTGCCAGTGCTGCCACCAGAAGAAGATTTCCCATACGCTATCCGTAGCGTCACAGAAATAATGAGTCAAAATGGCTCTACTAGTATGGCCGCTACCTGTTCAAGCTGTATGGCTTTAATGGACGCCGGCGTGCCGCTTAAGCGCCCAGTTAGCGGTATCGCTATGGGGTTGATGATGGACAACGGTACGCCGTATGTACTGAGTGATATCGCTGATGCTGAAGATTTCGCGGGTGATATGGACTTTAAGGTAACTGGCACTACCGAAGGCATTACAGCTCTTCAGATGGATATGAAAGTACATGGTTTGCCAGTAGAGGTGCTAGAAAAGGCTATTGCGCAGAGCACTGAAGGTCGCAGCCACATTTTAGCGCACATGTTAAGTGTTATTCCTGCACCGCGCGAAACACTCAGCCCGTATGCGCCGCAGATCGAAAAACTTAAAGTTAACCCTGATAAAATCGGTACGATTATTGGTAAAGGTGGCGAAACTATCAACAAGATTACCAGTGAAACTGGTGCTGAGATTAACATCGCCGACGACGGCTTAGTTACAATTTCCAGCCCAGATAAGGAATCGATCGCTAAGGCTCTAGAATGGGTTAAGAGCCTGGTTGAAGAGCCTGAAGTTGGCAAGATTTATACCGGTAAAGTTGTCAGCATCAAAGACTTTGGCGCTTTTGTTAATATTCTGCCTGGTGTCGACGGCATGTTGCATATCAGCAATATTTCCACCGAGCGTGTAGCCAAGGTTGAAGACGTGCTCAAGATTGGGCAAGAGGTTAAGGTGCGTATCGACCAGATAGACGATAAAGGCCGTATTGGCCTTAATATGAAAAACGTTAAGCAAGACCAATAAAATTCTGCGGTTTTTCAGCTACTTCCTCACCAATGTGTTACACTTAGAGTGTAAGTATAATAAAGTGAGGAAGTATTGCTATGGATACAAATCCGAGTCAAGGGCAACCGCAGCCCGTTGTGCCACCGATTAAGGGTGTGCAGCCAGATGCGGGGCAGGCGGTTGTTCCGCCGTCTAATATTAAACTTAAACCAGGCGTGATCATTGCTATTGCAGGTGGTGTAGTTGGCCTAGCAGCAATTCTGCTAGTTCTATTTTTGGTTGTGATACCGATATTATCGGTGTCTAAAGACGATTACGATGACGCTTATGAGCTGGCACGCGACGTAACGAGCGAATGCTCAACAGTGGGCTCGGTTTATGGCTACACCAACGGTTCCACTTCGGTAATCAAAAATAAATTAGCGGATATGAAAGAGGCTTTAAAGGAGTGTGACGAAACAGTCAAGAAGCTGTCTGACGCTAAGGCTGTTAAGCTTGATAGTAAGGCTAAAGAGCTCTATGAAGCGTTTAGTAAAAAGTACGACGATTATAAAAAGGCTACTTATATAGCTACGGAAGCGATTGAAAGCATTCATCTGCCAATAGCCGAGGTTACAAAGGGTGGTAGTTCGGCCGAGCAGATGCAGAAGTACGCATCTGACTTGAGTGCTAAGTTGTCTAAGGTGGGTAATTTGAAGTACGACGAAAACAAAACACTACTATCTGATATCAAAAAAGCCGTGTCGAGCTTAGAAACTGCACTTGCGAAATATAAGGCGACTTACGATGCCTATAAGAACGATTGGCGTAATAACGATTATCCATCGCTAACAGATTCAGGCTACTATAATGCGCAAGATGACCTGTCTGCCGCCACTAAGAAGTGGAGTGACAAGGTAAGCGATTTGGGCGAAAGTAGTGAACCAAGCAAACCACTTGGCAAGCTTTGCGACTACTTAATTGAGAAAAGCTAACAGACATAATAACAGTGAATATATCACAGGGTGCATGAAAGTGCGCCCTTGATTTTTGTCGAAAACCGAACATTCTACGTACAAAAACCGAAACACCATATATAGCGTTGTGGTTAAAAATACGCTATATATAGCGTATCTCACATGAAAATTGTGCACAAAATGTGGAAAACCATGAAAAGTATTGTATTTTTCACAACTTTATGATATAATGGCGGAGAGTATGATAGAAACAAATAGGATATAATCGACGCATGCCTAAAAAGAAGAAATCACGAAAACTAGGTAAAAGTGCTAGTAGAGAAGTGTTGGCTGAGCACAATCTACCGAGTGGTTTTTGGCGCCAAATTGGGGCGTTAGTGATGATTGCGATGGCGATCATACTAGTGGTGGCGTGGTTTGGGCACGGTGGCGTGGTTCTTGACTGGTTGCAAGGTGCATTGATTTGGCTGATTGGCTACGCGGTTTTTTTGTTGCCGGTGCTTCTAGTTTACTTAGCAGTAGCCATTTTTCGCCACGAGAATAACCGCGTGCACATCAAGATGACCGTCGCCTCTGGTCTGATGGTAGCCTGGTTCGCTGGCATTTTTGGCTTGTTTAAAAATCAGGCTGGCGAATCTACAGGTGGCGTGGTGGGTAAAGGGTTGAACGCTGGTATGTTAGCCATTGCCGAAGAGCCTGTCGTGATATTTCTGTATGTCTTACTAATTCTGATTACATCGTTGTTTATTACTAGGGCAACGCCGCTAGCTATTATTAAGAAGATCTACAAGCTTATAAAGTCTAATAAGTCGGATAGCGAAGATAGCGAGAACGCCAAGGTGTTAGATAAGATAAAAGAAATTGCGCCCAAGAGAGCGCCGATGGTGCACACGCCGTTTAAGGCGGCCACGGGTAGGGCAGCAGAACCAGAAGCTCCCGCTAAGGTTACTACCACGTTAACCCCAGCCGACCCAAACTGGAAGTTACCGCCACTTGATCTGTTGTCGCAGCATGAAACGCCACCCGATCCAGGCGATACCGACTCAACGTTGTCGGTTATCGAAAATACTTTCGGCGAGTTCGATATTAAAGTGGAAATGCGCGACATCAACGTTGGCCCAAAGGTCACTCAATATACTTTACTGCCGCCTAAAGGGGTAAAACTAACGAAAATTACTGAGCTTGAGAATAATATTCGCCTGAACTTGGCAGCCGAGCATATCCGTATGGAAGCGCCTATTCCTGGTAAGCAGGCGGTGGGTATTGAAGTGCCTAATGTGAAATCGGCTAGCGTTGGCTTGCACAGTATGATTGCGAGCCCAGAGTGGAAGAAAGCCGATAGTAAGCTGAGTTTTGCGGTGGGCATGGACATTGCTGGTAAGTCTATAATTGAAGACTTGGGCGAAATGCCGCACCTCTTGATTGCTGGCCAGACTAAATCTGGTAAGTCGGTCATGATTAACACCATGCTATGTAGCTTGCTTTATCGAAACAGCCCTAGCGATCTCAAGATGATTTTGGTAGACCCGAAGATTGTGGAGCTTAGCCGCTACAACGATATCCCACATCTATTAACTGAGGTGATAACCGATACCGAAAAAACGGTGAGCGCGCTTAAGTGGGCGGTGCGTGAAATGGAAAAGCGTTATAAGTTGTTGGCTGAAAAGCGAGTGGTCAACATTGATGGCTACAACGAGGTGATTGAGCGAGCCACCGCGAAGAAAGAGGATGGCGACGAAACGTTAGACTTACCGCTAGATGAGGGCGAGGGCAAGATGCCGAGCATCGTGATTGTGATAGATGAAATGGCCGACTTGATGATGGCGGCGCCGAAAGATCTTGAGAGCCTGATTGTGCGCCTGGCGCAAAAAGCGCGTGCGGTGGGCATCCACTTGGTGCTGGCCACTCAAAGCCCCCGTGCAGACGTGATTACGGGGTTAATTAAGGCGAATATTCCAGCTACGATTGCTTTTACGGTGCGTAATTACACTGAGTCTGGCATTATTCTTGGCCAAAATGGTGCTGAAAGCCTGCTTGGTAAGGGTGATATGTTGCTGCTAACATCGGCTATGCCTGCGCCAAAGCGCATTCAGGGCGCGCTAGTTACTAACGGTGAAGTGCAGAAGATCACCGACTTTTTGCGTGAGCAATCTCCTCCACAATACAACGACGATGTGACAGCACAGCCCGTAAATATTGCGGGTAAAAACGGCGTGATGGCTGTGGGGCAGGTGGATGAAGAAGATCCGTTGTTTCGCGATGCGGTGCAGCTTGGCATTGACGCTGGCGGGAAGATTAGTGCCAGTATGATCCAGACGCGCCTGCGCTTAGGCTTTTCGCGCGCTAAGCGCATTATCATGATGATGGAAGACAAGGGAATTATTGGCCCACCTGATGGCAACCGCCCGCGCGATATTCTAATCAGCGATATTGAAGATATGGACGTGATTAACGATAGCGGAGAAGAATACTAAGCCACCTGGTCGGTCTTGATAATTTCTTTTCTGAGCCAAAGTTTGCCAACTTTAGCTGTGTTATCAGTGAACTGCGCATTAGCTACAGCTAGAGCACCTTGCAGGTTTAGCAGTTCGGCGTACGCTACCATAGCGCCGTAGCCGTCTATGTCTAGATAGGTTGAGCCGCTAGTAATAACCTTCATGCTTTAATTTTACCTTAGAATAGGCTATAATCATAACTGATATTAGCTCGGCATGTTTTAGGAGCGTGCTTTAACCAGAGGAGTAAAAGTGAAGGAATACGAACTTACTGCTTTGATTCATCCAGATTTAGAGATGAATCTAGAACCAGCTATTGATAAGGTGCGCATGGTTGTACATGAAGCTGGCGGAAAGATTACCAAAGAAGATAGCTGGGGCAAGAAGAAGTTGGCCTACCAGATTAAAGGGCAAGATTTTGCCATCTATCAGTATTTTGAGGTAGAATTGCCAGCCGATGCACCACTAAAAATTAGTGGTGTTCTGAATATCACCGACGAAGTGATCCGTTACTTGCTCGTTAAAAAAGACGAGAAAGTGGCACCGAAAGCTAACAGTGAAGAGGAGGAATAACTATGGCTTTTAATAAAGTAATATTACTAGGTAACCTAACGGCCGACCCAGAAACGCGCACTACACCGAGTGGGCAAAGTGTAACCAGTTTTAGTTTAGCAGTTAATCGCACATGGAACGATGCGCAGGGCAACCGCCAAGAATCTACCAGCTTCATCAACTGTACGGCTTGGGGCGCGCGAGGTGAAACTATCGCCAGATATCTTAGTAAGGGCAGGCAAGTTTTGGTGAGTGGTCGTTTAGAGCAACACAGTTGGGAAGATAAAGAAACTGGCAAAAAACGCAGCGCCATAGACGTGATTGTGGAAGAATTTAGCTTTGTGAATGATGGTCGCGGCGGTGAAGGTGGTTCAAGTACAGGGCGTGCTAGTAGCCGCGGCGCCAATAAAACCGAAGACGTTATCCCAGACGATATCCCCGACGATGAACCAATTGATCTATCAGAAATACCATTTTAAGGAGTTATATGGCACGAAAATATAAGAAAGATGCAAATCTCAATTTTGATTATAAAGATGTAAAAGAGCTGATGCACTACGTCGATACTTACGGTCGTATTGAGCCAGTTAGTAAAACTGGCTTGTCGGCCAAACAACAGCGTCGCTTAGCTACTGCTATCAAGCGCGCACGACATTTAGCACTTTTGCCGTTTGTGGCGAGCAACTAGGAGTTTCACTATGTATGGGCCAACGGATCTGAAAAAGGGTACGGTTATTCAGTTAGACGGAGCGCCGTTTAAGGTGATTGATTATGCGCAGAAAGTGATGGGACGCGGTGGTTCCATTGTTAACGTTAAGTTAAAAAACTTGATAACTGGCGCAGTGATTCCTAAAACTTTTAAAGGCCAAGATAAAATTGAACCAGCCGAAGTGGCGAGCCAGACGGTGCAATACTTATATGAAGACGGTGCGGATTTTCATTTTATGAACCCAGAAACGTTTGAGCAGTTCGCTTTACCTGCTGATATTGTAGATAACGCCAAAGATTTTCTACGCGAGGGCGACAATGTGCAGCTACAGATGTTTGACGGTAAGGTGATAAATGTGGAACTGCCCAAAAACCTATGGCTTGAGGTGACATACACCGAAAATGTCGTTAAGGGCGACACGTCGTCGAGCATCGTAAAAGACGCTACGTTAGAAACGGGCTTGGTGATTAAAGTTCCAGCTTTTATCAAAACTGGCGACATGGTGAGCGTTGACACTTCCAGCTACGAATACCGCGAACGCAAGAAGTAGAGTGTTGTAATATTTACAACGTTAGACGTTAAAACGAAATTCGACAACGTCGTCGGGTTGCATGACGTAATCTTTGCCTTCAGTGCGAATTTGGCCTTTGGCGCGCGCGGCAGCTTCACTACCGGCGGCCACTAAGTCGTCGTAGTTTACAACTTGGGCGGCGATGAAGCCGCGCTCAAAGTCGGTGTGAATTTCGCCAGCTGCCTGAGGCGCGGTGGCACCTTTTTTTATCGTCCAGGCGCGAACTTCTTTTTCGCCAGCGGTAATAAAGCTTTGCAATCCAAGTGTGGAGTAGGCGGCGTTAATGAGGCGGCTCAAGCCAGAATCTTTCACGCCGTAGCTAGCTAGAAATTCAGCGCGATCTTCATCGCTCATGCCGGCTAATTCTTCTTCCAGTTTGGCCGAAATAAACACCGCTTGGTGTGGTGCAACTAATTTAGCGAGTTCAAGTTGCCGCGCAGTGTCGGCTAAAACGTCGTCGCTAATATTGAAAGCGTAGATAACTGGTTTTTGGGTGAGTAGTTGCAATTCGCGTAGCCATCTTTTGGCTGCGTCGCTTTCGTTCGGGGCATCTAGATGGCCTTGTTGTAGGTTGGCAAGTAGATTTTGAAAGAATTCTAACTTGGCTTTGGCATCACCGCCAGCTTTAGCCTCTTTTTGCAGGCGAGGAATAACTTTCTCGAGCGTTTCGATGTCGGACAAAACCAGCTCGGTGTTTATGATGTCGATGTCGTCGCGCGGGCTAATACGATCGGCTACGTGCACCACGCCGCCGTCAGCGAAGTCGCGAACTACGTGCACGATGGCGTCGCACTCGCGGATATTGGCCAGAAACTTATTGCCCAAGCCTTCACCCTTGCTAGCACCTGCTACTAACCCCGCGATATCAATGAACTTCACGGTGGCAGGCACGATTTTTTGAGTGTGATACATTTTGGCGAGCACGTCAAGACGGGGGTCTGGCACTGGCACAATTCCTGTATTTGGTTCAATGGTAGCAAAAGGGTAGTTGGCGGCCAGCGCCCCAGCATTCGTCAGCACGTTAAAAAGCGTCGATTTACCGACGTTTGGCAGGCCAACAATTCCAATTTTTAACATTTAAATCAATCTCCAATCTGTCAAAAAATATTGGTTTTTTATCATCGTGGTCTTTAGACTCATGCGTATATTATACCATATTTTATAAATTTTAAGACCCTGCAGCGTAAGCGCAGGGTCTTAAAAGATTGGAGATAAAACTAACATTACTGGCAACTGCCGCCAGATTCTTGCGGCCACACTCCCCGTCATCCGCCTGCATTCGTTAAATCAAGGCCGATATGACCCAGTGCAGGACAAATAACCCTGTCATCGCGACAAGGAACGGGTTAAAGCCGGTGCGATGTTCATCTTCTTCGTCGCTTGTCTCCAAACGCTCTTCCCGTGTTTGGAACACCCGGATGGCGCAATGCAACACAAGGCCGATTGCAATGCCCTCGGTAATCGAGTAGGTTGCAATCATGAAGACGATGGTTGCCATTGCCGGGAACAGAATCGCCAGAATGTCCATTCTAACTTCTTTTAGCGCCGCAAACATCATGAACCCAACGATGATAAGCGCCGGCGCGGTGGCGTAAGCCGGAACCGCTAAAGTCAGAGGCAGCAGGAGTATGCTTAAGAGCATTAGTCCTGCCGTAACCATTGACGCCAAGCCGGTCCGCGCGCCTGCCATGATGCCGGCTCCGGACTCAATATAGGTTGTGGTGTTGCTGGTGCCGAGCAGCGCGCCCGGCGCCGTTGCTAAACCATCGGCGCGCAAAGCCCTTGCGAAGCGATTGTCGCCGCTCCGCCCTGCAATTTCTTCCATGCTGAATAGTTTGCCACCCGCGCTGAGTAGCGTTCCGATAGTATCCATCGTATCGGTTAAACTCATTGCGAAGATGGTGGCGATAACCAGCGGCAATTTGGCCGGGCCACTAAACAGCGATGGTATAGCAGCAAGCGCTTGGCCCACTACTGAGCCGAAGTCGCCGAATGCGTCGCCGAGAGTGGCTAAATAGCCGCCGAAATCGGCATTGACGAGCCCGAACGGTACGCCGAGGACTGTCGCGATGCCGATGCCTACAAGCATCGCGCCGGGGACCTTTTTGACCATCAGGACCGCCATAATCACGATCCCGAGCAGGCCCAAAACGAGCGCTGCATTGTTGAACGCCACGATACCGGGCACCGCACTTGCGTTACTTACGATAGTTGTAGTAAGCGGGTCGCCATCGCCAAGTTGGACGTAGGTGCCCGGGTCGAGGGTGAATTTAATCAACCCCGCGTTCTTAATGCCTATATAGGCGATGAACCCACCTATACCGGCGCCGATGGCCAACTGGATTTGTCGCGGAATCGCGTTTACCAGTTTTTGCCGCAGCCGCGTAAACACAATGATAATGTTCACGATGCCGCAAACGAAGACCATGGCCAGCGCCTGCTGCCAACTGAAGCCCAAGCCGAATACCACCGTAAAGGTGAAGAAGGCGTTGAGCCCCATGCCCGGCGCTTGCGCGAAAGGCAGATTGGCGTATAAGGCCATTACGATGGTGCCGATTGCCGCCGATAAACAAGTGGCAATCATGACTGCGCCGACCGGCATGCCGGTCAACCCGAGCATGTTCGGGTTGACCACGATAATGTAGGCAAGCGTCAAGTATGTTATCAGCCCGCCAATTACTTCGCGCCCCGGCGTGGTCCCGTAGTGCGAAAGCCTGAACCTGCTTTCCAAAATTCCTGTCATCATATAAGTCACCTCCTTTGATTTTTTGGTTCAGCATTAGGTGTGCGTTACTTAATTAACCTCCAATCTGTAAAAATACCTAACGCTAGAGTTGATAACTCGTCCACCAAGAATTATCGCTGCAAAATACAGCGCTACCAACTGCATTCTATCATGATAGCGGCGATTTTTCAAGGTTGATATGACTTTCGCAGTTTGCGGTTAGAACTTGCGCAGTCTGAAGTAAATCAACCACGCCGCGGCGAACAATCAGGCGAAAACCACAAAGAAAATATCGAACGAGAGCGTGGTGGCGAGCACCGCGTAAGTCGCGCTCTCGGCCGGTATCACGGTCAAAATTTGGCTGCGGGTATTGCGCGCTTAAAGCGTCCGTCCGGGGGAGTAGCCGATGTGCGATGTTATTACTGGTATCAGCGGCGTCAAAAGCGCCATAACGCCCCATTTTAGCCCGAGAAATATCAGGATATTGACGAATGAAAACTTCAAGTTGTAAAGTAAAACCGCCGAAAACATTGACTCTCCCATTATCTTACTCTCCATCGTTCTATAGCAAACCTGATAGATTATAGTCACTATCTACACCAACCAACCTCACAATTAGTTGTTTAAACTTTTATTACAATATAGATACAAATTGTTAAACAACAAAAAGCAGGAGTAACCCCTACTTGTTTTTCTCAATTATCCCTGTTTAATAGAATGACCGTTGGATTTTTATGATGTAATCACTGAATACCCACGACCTCCGTGATCAGGTTTTGGCAAGCGAATACTAACTTTAAACGGTATATATGGAGTAAAATATTGGTTTGGATTTTCTATATTCTATTCTAATATATGATATATCAATCGCTGACATAATAGGTAATTATACCAAGAAAACTAGTTGAAAATATTTGTAAAACTTAACAAGGTTATGTATAATTGTTTCAGTATGAGTTTATTTAAGGGCGGGTACGACTTCTTTGCGCTAGATATCGGCACCAGCAGCCTACGGGTGGTGCAACTTCAAGGTTCTGAGAAGACTGGCTGGAATTTGACTGGTTACGGTTATGCTTCGGTTGACCCGCATGTTGCACAGAGCAGTTCTGAAGATGGTAAACGTAAGCTAGGCGAGGCCATCATGACGGTAATTGGCCAGAGCGGTATTAAAACTAAAAACGTGGCTATTAGCCTACCCGCTAATAAAACCTTCACTACAGTTATTGAAGTGCCGAACCAGCCATTACCAGAGGTACAGAAACTCATCAAATACCAACTAGATCAATACGTACCTATGGCGATTGATGACGCCAAGGTTAATTGGGCGGTTTTGGGAATTTCACCCCGAGATGGTACCAAGTTAGAAGTTTTAATTTCGAGTGTTGCGAAATCTTATGGTGAAGATCGTATGGAGTTGATCGAGGGCTTGGGGTTGAATGTTATTGCTGAAGAGCCAGATCCTGTAGCTATGACGCGCTCGCTGTATCCAGTTGGCGTGCCCGATGCTCGTTTAATTGTTGACTTTGGCGAAGCTTCAACCGATCTTGTCGTCACTTTTGATGGTGCACCACGTTTAGTGCGTTCAATTCCTGGTGGGCTGATGTCGCTAATCAAAGCAGCATCGCAAAATCTTGGTATTAAGGACGATCAAGCCAGGCAGTTTATCTTGAAATTTGGTTTGGCTCAAGATAAACTGGAAGGTCAGGTGGTGCGTGCACTAGAGTCTACGCTAGATAATTTTGCAGCCGAACTCGTAAAATCCATTAAGTTCTTCCAAACTAAATACACTGGCGTAACGGTTGGTGGCGTTTTGCTATCGGGTTTCGCTGGCGCGATTCCGATGATGAGCCAATATGTGGAAACCAAAACCTCTGTGCAAACTACACAGGGTAACCCGTGGCAGAGGGTAAACGTTCCTAAACAATATCAGGATCAGCTTCTTCCAGTTGCGGCGGAGTTTGCGGTTGTGATTGGCCTTGCAGAAAGGAATAATCTAAGTGATTGAAATTAACTTAATACCAGATGTAAAGCGTGAGTTGCTTAAGGCGCAGCGTATGCGCTCTGTGATAGTTTCTGTTTCGATCTTGGTGGGTGTTGTGTCTGTGGGTGTGGTTATAGCTTTGGGTGTTATTGTATTTCTAGTGCAGGGTATTGCTGGCAAAGTTATTGACGACAATATTACGAGCGAACATAACAAGCTGCAGGATAGGGCAGACACAATTCAAGTGCTAACCATCCAACAGCAGCTAGGCTATCTAGCTGGGCTTGAGGGTAATAAATATATGGTATCTAGGATTATTGGCGCGGTGAATGCTATTCGTGAAAGTGCCAGCGACCCAGCTATTCAATTATCTAAACTGGGTTTTCTTCAGGAGGGTAACATAGTTACTATTGAAGGCCAGGCGGTGCAAGGTTTCGAAGCGTTAGACGCGTTCATAAAAGCAGCTGAGCGCACAACGTTCACTTATACAGGCACTGACGGCAAGAGCGCCAAAGGAAAACTATTGGGAGGTGAACTTGAAGTTACTGAGGGTGCTTACGGTGAAAACGCTGAAGGTCAAAGAGTGCTTAGGTTTACGGTTGAGTTTGTTATCAATAAAAATGCACTAAAATTTGACTCTTTCGACGAAAAGAAATCCAAGTTTGGCATTGAGCGGCCTGGTAAACAAAACGTGACAGACTCATACATACAGATTCCAGGTGATATGTTTGCTCAAAAGGCTAAAGATGAGGAGGCTAAACAGTAATGGCTCAAGAAGTTGCTATTAAAAAAGTTCAGGCTATATCACAGGCGGGGCGTAATATGTTTATAGCGGTGGCACTCGCTTCGGTGGTAGTTGGTTTTTCTATAGTTGGCTCGATATTCTTGGTGCAGAAAATGATATTTAACGCCAAAGTTATTGGTGAAAAGCAGAACACTGCAGATATCTTGCACAGAAACAACGAAGTTATTGGAAGACTTGCTAATGAAGTGAAAATTCTAGAGAGCAATAGTGCCTTGCAGAGTGTCACTACTAACTCAGACAGTAACGCCCTGCGTACAATACCGGATGCTTTACCTTCGGTTAATAACCCGATATCATTAGCGACCAGCGTGATGGTTAAACTACTAAGAATTGAAGGCGCTGATGCAGATAGCTTTAGGCTCGATAACACCTCTACGGCACCGGCGGAGAGCGAAGCTGCTGAAGAAGCCACCGATACAACAGAGGAGGGCGCAGAAAGTACTGCAATAGTGCAGAACATACATGAAATCGGCTTTAGATTTGAGGTGTCGGGCAATCCAGAATCAGTCCTTAAGGTCATTCAAAATCTTGAACGCTCAATTAGACAGATCGACATAACTACTATGGAGATCACGTATAGTGCGGCTGGCACGCTC
>JAIRRY010000008.1 GCA_031255735.1 Candidatus Nomurabacteria bacterium
TTGCCAGTTTCTACCTCTTTTTCACCGACGACCACGGTATACGGTATTTTCAGAACCTCACTGGCGCGGATCTTTTTGCCAACCGAGTTATTCGAGTCGTCCAACGTATAACGTATGCCATGCTCCTCGGCCGAAGCCGTCACATCAGCTACAAACTTATCAAGTTCAGGAGAATCTTTCACTTTGATAACGCGGAGTTGTTCTGGAGCACACCAAATCGGGAACTTACCCATAGTGTGCTCAATAAGTACGCTCATGAACCGCTCAATTGAGCCTAGAAGAGCGCAGTGAATCATCACTGGCCGCTTCATGCTACCATCCTCAGCCGTATACTCTAGGTCAAACCGCTCGGGCTGGGCGTAGTCTAGCTGCACAGTAGCCACCTGCCACTTACGGCCAATCGCATCTTCAGCCATGAAATCCATCTTGGGGCCATACATTGCAGCTTCGCCAATCCCCACTTCGTAATCCATCTTAAACTTATCAGCCATCTTTTGAATAGCATTTTGAGCAGCCTCCCATGACTTTTCGTCACCGATATAACCATCGCCATCATCACGGAACGACAGGCGAAGCGATAGCTTCATATCAAGTAACGCATACATTTCTTTGGCTGACTCAATTAATTCGCCAAACACCTGCTCGACTTGCTCGTTAGCACAAAAAACGTGGCTGTCATCCTGCGTAATAGAGCGTACTCTGCTCAAACCACCCAGCTCACCCTTCTTCTCATCGCGATAAACTGTGGTAGTCTCCATATATTTCACAGGTAGGTCGCGATAGCTACGTGGCCTAGAAGCATAAATCTGACTGTGATGCGGACAATTAACAGGCTTAAGAGCCAGTTCATCGCCCGACTCGTGTGACACAAAACGCAGTAACTCTGGGAACTTTTCAAGATGCCCCGAAACCTTATAAAGCTCAGTAGTTGCAATATGCGGAATCCAAACCTTCTCGTAACCATTTTTCTCGCGGTAACTTTGCGCCAGCTTATCAAGCTCGTCACGAAGCACCGTGCCACGTGGCGTGAACATGGGTAGGCCAGAGCCAACCAGTGGTGAATAACAAAATAGGTCAAGTTCCTTACCCAGCTTGCGATGGTCGCGAAGCTTGCCCTCCTCAATCTGTTTAATGCGCGCGTCAAGCTCATCTTTGGTAGTATAAGCCAGGCCGTAGATGCGCTGCATTTGTGGGCGTTTTTCGTCGCCACGCCAATACGCCCCCGCCACCCTAAGCAACTTGAACTTACCTACATCACCAGTCTTTTCAACGTGCGGGCCACGACACAAGTCTTCAAAATCACCTAAAGTGTAGAACGTTATCTTTTGGTCGGTAAGCTCTTTAATTAGTTCCAATTTATACGGTTGATTGTTGGCTTCCGCCCATTTCTCCGCCTCGGCTTGGCTTTTTTCGCTTATAGTAATTGGCAGATTAGCCTTAATGGTTTTATTCATTTCTTGCTCTATACGGGCAAAATCGCGGTCAGAGATCTTAGTTTCTCCCAGATCTACATCATAATAAAAGCCGTCTTCTACCGCTGGGCCAATACCAAATTGTGTTGTGGGCCAGATACTCTTAATAGCTGCCGCCATAATATGGGCAAGGCTGTGTCGCATCTTTTCAATATACTCGGGGTCTTTCATATCCGCCTCCAACTTAGTTTACTTCTAGTCATTATATCACCCAGTTTGGTATAATGGCCATAAGGGCGGTTAGCTCAGTTGGCTAGAGCGCATCTTTGACGTAGATGAGGTCACAGGTTCGACTCCTGTATCGCCCACCACAGCCTGAGGAAAAGTTAAAATTATTTTTTTATTAATATTCTTTCAATTTCATTTAATTCATTTTTATCTAGACCATTTTTATATAAACCCTGGACAAGCCATAAACCGCTATTTTTAATCTTTTCAACCGGGCTAAAATTTTCGAGCCATTTTTCAGACGACACACATTTTTCACAAAATTACACAGCGGAACGGGATTTTTTACTCTATGAAAGATTAAAAATCTCAACAAAAAAATCGCCGAAACTAGCGATAATTTTGACTTTTTCTCCGGAATGATGCCACTTTTACAAATGGCTCGGACTTATCTCGCAACCTATATAACTAGTTAACGTTTTTTCTTGCGGCTCATTATAGCTGAAGCATAGGTAGCTTTATCTGTAACGTCGAACTTCTCCATGTAAGCACCAAAAAACAGCCTCACCTGAGCAGTAAGTGAAGCGGCCGAGTTAAACGCTATTGATGTAATTGGCATTAAAATCCACTGCAACACCATCATAGCTGTGCGCGCTTTATGATAATGCGCAGGGCGCTTAGGTAAAGTTTTAACCGCAAGCAATATGGTGATAAACAGGCCTATCATAGCCACGCGCTGGATCCAGCTAACCACAACTGGCAGTTGCAGTGCTACCACACTCCTGGTAGCTCCTGAATTTATGAACATTGGTACCCAACCACCAAAGGCGACAATGGGCGCCACGCTAGCAAGAGTAACGTGACTATCCACTAAGCGCCAAAACTTAGCAATACCGTCCATAAGTGGCACCTTACGTTTTTTAGTAAACACTCGCGTAGCCACATATGGTACGTCGGAGGCACCGTAGCCCCAGCGCCTCAATTGTATAAACTGTGCCTTGATAGTTTTCCAATAAGTAAACGACATTACAGCATCTTGGTAAACTGGCACGTGGATTGGCTTCACCGCATAATCACCATTAAAATAAAAGTAACTGCGCCAGAACTGGTGACCATCTTCTACTATAGTGCGCTTACTCCAAAAACCCATTTCAACCAAAGCATCCATAGGTTGTGAATGTGCTGCAAAGTTACGCAATGTATGAGGACGCATAGAACTAATCAAATTCCAGAAAGAATTACCAGTAGCAATTACGCGCATTGGTGCTGGCACGTCCCATATATTACTTAGAAACATAGCTACTGGTTGAAACGACAAGTGTTTGCGGTTCTCGTGACAAATGTATTCATAACTTACGTAATCAAAATATTCTTTGTGTGGGCGGTTATCGCTATCCAATGTTGTAACAATTACATCACTGTATTTTATACCTTCTTTATCAAGATACTTTTGTAGATGATCTCCAGCATATGTGCAATTAGCACCCTTACCCACCACTTCGTCTTTCAACCCATCAGGGTGCTTAACCAACATAAAGTTGTAAAATTTACCACGATACAATTTCTCTAGCTGTCTAGCTGTTTCCTCTGTTGTAGCACCACCACGTTCTTCGTAAGCCAGCACAACTATTAACTTTTGATTACGCCCAGACGTGATTAGTGTATCGATAGTTGGCTGCAGAACATCTATTGCCTCGTTATATGTTGCAATAATTACAGCATGATATAGTTGTGATGGCTTCGGGAAGTACCCTGATTCAGCAGCCGCCACAAGCCGTAAATTTTCGAGATGAACAGCGTGGGTATAGCTGTGGCTTTTTGTGCCGCGTAATTTTGCATACCAAGTGGGAGCATCTTCAATATGCGTCAGGCGCTCTGCCCAATCCACCCTTGAGGCTTTAGCTAAAACCCTATAACCACCTAATGTTCTGTAAGCAATACCTGCCGCCTTAACAAGCATAGATATAATAACGACCAAGAGAAAAAGAGCGCCTAAAACTGGGTTTATAATGGATAGCCCAATCAACAATACAAACATACCCAAACTGAGCGTTAAAGGCAGTAGTTCAAACAAGCGATACAATGGCTTACGCCGCCCTAGCGGTATTTCTAAGTCCATATCCCAGCTTCTTTGTTTATACCAAACAGATTAATCGCCACAATTAGCGTAAATATAACAATAAAAATGCTTGCTACTAAAAACGCTAGCGACATTACCTTACCTTTACTAGCAGTAAACTTGATGGCGATGAGATTATTAGCAACGCAAACGATGAAAATTTCAACCACAAACGACACAAAATATATCCAGTTCGTGCGGTAAAACGACTCGCCAAAATTAGCATACCTAAACCACACCTGTAAATTACTGGGGTGAATATTGAGTAATAGAATGACTACTGCCACCAGTGACACAAGAAATAGCGCAACCATAGCAATCAAAATCGACTTATGGTTCTTCACTATATCTTTAAAGTTATTTATATATTCTCTTACCATTTTATTTCCTGGAGCCGTTGACTGGGATTGAACCAGCGACCTGCTCGTTACGAATGAGCTGCTCTACCAACTGAGCTACAACGGCAAAAAACACACTGGGGTGCTATTGCTTATTATATCTGTTTCGTGTATCATATTCAACATTAGCTTGCGCTCGTGGGAAAGTGGTTTAATCCGTCTCCCTGTCACGGAGAAGATCGCCGGTTCAAGTCCGGTCGGGCGCGCCAAAATAAATAACTCACCTCTAGTGGGTTATTTATTTTCTAGCTTGATATATTCTTTAACTTTACCGTCCTTCTTTAGTTCATCTACTCGTTTTTTGAGAGCAGTAAGCGGGATACTCAGCGAAGTATATTCTACCTGGCTGTCATTTTTATCTAATAGTTTTACTATGTAATAACTATCACCCGATGTAGATAGGAAAGGTTTTGATATTTCACCCACTTTCATACTGCTCGCCATAGTAGCACGCCCGCCATCAAAATTATCAGAGTCCACCAAGCCACCCGAAGATTCCAACGTGATTTTACCTTGGTGGTCTTTAGCTACTGCATCGATATCACCATTATTTGCCTTAACGCTCTTATCCACTGCGTCGCTTAATTCCTTAGCTGCAGAGTCGATTTTTACAGAAACCTCCTTGCGTATTAACGGTATTTCAATAAACATGCGAATATATTCACTCTTAGTAAGACCAAAGTTATCCTCTATCATCCTCTCGAAGCCACTGGCTGTAATTTTACTGTCGCCAGCCTTCATGTATTGCTCGTATACCTCATTGATACGGTCGCCTGTTATCTTGATCTTGTATTCGTCGGCTAATTTCATAGCGTAGGCGTTAATTATTGAGTTATCAAGCGCCATGTGTTTGTAATAAACTATCTTACGCTTGTCGTCGTCGCTACTCCCAAGTTTGCCCTCTTGCCGTTCAATAGCGCGAATATTACTGCGATATTGCATTAGATAGTCGCTGTATAAAACGTTTTTGCCATCTATCTCAGCCACAGGAATACGCAAGTACTTACTGAAGCGATACGCAATCGGCCCAGTATTTTGCACCTTATAATATTGCACCCAGCCAAACGTACACATAGCGACCAACGCCAAAATACCAATAATAACAGCGTTAATAACTAATTTGTGCTTAGTATATTGCAGTGGATACTTAAATTTACGGCCTTTGGCCAAAACTACCTCGCGATGTGCTTCAACATTATCGTTGGTAACTCTTTCGCCAGTTTCTTCGATAACTTTTTTCGCTTTTCGCTTAGATATCTTGTCTTTTATCATTCTTTCTCGCTTGTCTTATTACGTATTCGTATGCATTGTGTAACTTGTTATAGATCTTTTCTGGGTGCGCCACGTTACTAATTACTAAATCACCGACTATTGTTTGAATGACGATTGTGCCATAATCGAATACACTCCCGAACACACCTGGCACACTATAGTTAAGGCTCTGAATCTGCGTGAGGTCTAGGTCGACCACTGTTTTACGGAAAAAGCCCTTCTGTGACACTTGGCGGATACGTTCACTAGTAACAATGTAGATCGTAAAGTACCATAAAGTGTAGTGATAGGCCGCTAGGGTGAGCCCGATCAGCAAGCCAGCCACTGGCACTAAAAACATACGGCTATCCGACGACCATATTAACGGCGGCACCATGCCAACAACCAAACAAATGAGCAGAGAGTACATTCCCTTACGTGCCGTCAGAACATGCCGACGAAACAGGAATAACACCTTCTCGCCTTGCCTTTGCCCCGAAAATGCCTGCGCCATTATCTAACTATTTTAGCATAAACCCTAAAAATCACAGAATTGGTACCCTGGAGTCGAGTCGAACGACCAACCTTCTCCTTAGGACGGAGCTGCTCTATCCATTGAGCTACCAGGGCGTTATGCTCATTATAACATTATCGACTATACTTTTCGGCGAGCACGGGATAATCGTAAAGCTCATCTGGCCTGAACCAATGATTGATTTCTTGTTCGGCCTCACTCGTGTTACCAGACGCATGGATTAAGTTTGGCAAGCCAACTTTTCTAGCGTGCATATATCCAAGCGCCACATGCGAATAGTCACCTCTAATTGTGCCCATATCAGCCTTTTTTGGATCAGTTGGCCCAACAACTTTGCGCACCACCTCGATAGCTTCAACACCTTCAAGCACCATAGCGATAACTGGGCCTTCCATCATGTAAGACACCAAACCATCCAAAGCCTTCTCACCCCAGCGACTAGCCATTTTACTGATAACCTCATAGTGATGGTACAGATGATCACGATCGGGCGATGTCATTTTGATACCGTTTATTTTTAACCCGACCCTTTCAAACCTACTCATTAGCTCGCCCACTATCCCACGCTGCACCGAATCGGGCTTAAATACCACTAGCGTCCGCTCAACTTTACCAGTGTATGTTTCCTCTGCCATTCTTCCTCCCTGTTTAGCTCAATTATATCACTACCCAAATGGTATAATCTAGATATGTACGTAGCCGATTTAATAGCAGACTTTTTGGAATATCTTGAAGTTGAAAAGGGCCGCAGCATTAAAACTGCCGAGAATTATTCACTTTATCTAAACCGTTTTATTGAATTCGCTGGCGACGACCTAAAACCTCAACAAATTAATTATGAGCTGATACGAAAATATCATCTATGGCTAAACCGCTACGAGGGCGAACGGAGTGAAAAGCTATCAAAACGAACTCAGGCCTACCATTTAATTGCCCTGCGCGGGTTCTTGAAATACCTAGCTCGCCGCGACATAAAAGCACTCGACCCTAGCAGAATTGACATCCCTAAGCTTAGCCGCAAACAGGTAACATTTTTAGATGGTGGCGAAGTTGCCCAAATGGTGAACGCCGTAAAAGTTAACAGCAAAGCTAGCCTACGCGACAAAGCCCTAATTGAGCTACTGTTCTCGAGTGGGCTACGCGTGTCGGAACTCGTAGGGCTTAATCGCGATAGTATAAATTTAGAACGCAAAGAATTCGTAGTGCGTGGCAAAGGCAACAAAGACCGCCCCATATTTATAAGCGACACAGCCGCTCGTGCCCTACAAGAGTACATAAACAGTCGCCAAGATAGCCTGCCCGCTCTGTTTGTAAACGATAGTAAAAATACGCTCAGCGCTCCAAAAACTGATGGCAGATACAGACGTTTAACCGCCCGTAGCGTACAACGCATAGTGCAAAAATACGCAAAACTGGCAGGCATTACCAAACACGTTAGCCCACACACCATGCGTCACAGTTTCGCCACCGACCTATTAATGAATGGCGCTGATATACGTAGTGTTCAGGCTATGCTTGGCCATGCAGATATTAGCACAACTCAAATTTATACCCATGTAACAGACGCGCACCTCAGGGAGGTGCACGCCAAATTCCATAGCGGAAACTAAACTACCACTACTGCGGGCAACCGTAGGTTGTACTATCAGGTCGATCATTAGAGCTCGTATCAGTAATAGTTAATTGTTTGCAGAATTCGCCCGTGTCTTTACCATCTTGGTTCATGTCTACCGCAAACTCTGGGAAAATCGCGTCACCAAATAGTTGAATACGCGACTCAACACGACGAAACAGGTTACTCGCACGGCCAGTTGCATCAACCTTCGGCTGCACGCCATCAAACCTAACAACAGAATCGCCATTCATCATAACCATTTTATAGTTAGTTTGATCGTGATAATAACCGGTCAACCTAATAAAGGTGTTTTTGCGGTTTATGCTACCGCTAATAGTGCGTGGCAAACTAATTTTAGCCTTGCAAGCATAGCCATCAGCCGGCGCAAAAGTTTTGTAACACTTTGCTTCAACTGGCGTTTCAAGTGCATTATAGGCCGATGATTTACCAAGCGTATCTGCAGCCAAGCCAAACGCTGCTAAAGTATTATGTTGCTCAGCAGTGTAAGTCGGGTTCGGATATAAGAAAATTGTACCGCGATCAGACGCAGTGCCACTACCCTGTGCATCTAGTTGCTGTAACGTGAATGTTGCATCAGTCTGTATAAGCTGTACGCGCATTAATGAGGGAGCGTAAGTACCCCATTCGCTATTACTCTGATCTAGCTGCTGACCTTTTGCGTGTTTTGGGGGTTGCACATTAGTTTTACCTGAATTATCACCTATCGTATACCAAGATAACTCAATATTATCAATTGTTTTTTGAGCACCACTACTCGGATCTAGTTCTGGAACAAGTGGGATTAGCTCCGACTTACCAGAAGTTGCAACTCCTAAGTAATCGTCTGTTTCAACATGAATTATTACACAAGTATAAGCCTGATTAAGTATCTGGTCGTTATCTCGGTTAACGCTACTATCGTTGCGCTGCACCACCACCTCAGTATTCTTGCTATCAACACCACTGCCACTCATATATGAATGGAACTCGTTGCACTCACCAGTCATTTTTTTATAAATATTCTCGCACTGAGCATCGGCAGCACCAGCGTCAGACTGCTTACCATTCGGACACTGCTTAATATATTTTAGAAGGGCAATTTTAGCATCCTCGACTCCAGCCAAGGCCGAATCTCGAGCCGATTGCGACAAGTCGGCGTTAGACGATTGGCGTTCATTACTCACCATAATCCTAATAAAGCTAACCGTTATAATACTCACAATAAGAGAGGTGAAGATAACTACATATATAGATACCGCACCTTTTAGATATTGTTGTGTCTTTCTTATCATCTTCCCTCCTTTAGTCAGACTTGTTACCAGTAGCTTTTACTACTATATCAAACTTATTAATCGCACAATAGTTAAACTCAGCTTGAGCCGAACCGCTGCCAGGTGGTGTGCAGGACATATTACTCTGAATACTGCCATCTTCGTTGCCCTTAGCGATATTACTCATTGTACCAAGTACAAAACTTATTGAATATAATGCCTGGCCACCAGCATTATCATCAACAACAGCATCTGCGACGAACTGATATATAGCTAAGTTAGATTCTGTCGAACCGATGAGATCTACTCCACCAGGATCTGTGGACGCCGTCAAGTTAAACTTGGCTTTATAGTCGTTGCAATACCCACGCCCCGAATCGGCAATCTTTAATAAACGCACAACCTTACCATCATACTTAATAACATTACCAGCCGTTATAGGTGTTTTTTCATACTGTTTAATCTGGTAGCCAGTGTTCCATAGGTAGCTATATGAACCTGTACAGAACCTACCAGTTTGATACCGCTTAACGCCACCAACCTCTTTAGATTCTTGCACAAAAAATACAACGCGGTTGGGCCTGAGTGCATTAGGATTAGACGGATTATAACCAGGCTCACCGGGGTTATAATATTGCCTAAGTTCAGCTGGCACCGATGACGCGCCAATTACTCTCTTAAAATCGCTAATCAGCGACCTACCAACCGACGTAACACTTTTAATCGTGTTGCCCTTAGAGTAAATATCGGTCATGCGTATAGTAAGCACAACCACCGAAATTAGTAGGAACGAAATAAATATCATCGACAATGAAAGTTCGATAATAGTAAAACCTGACTTCACTCTATTTTTCATGTTTTACCCCTATAACTCCAAACATTCCGCAGGCTCATCGCCGCTCGTTGATGCGCTCGCATCAATTGGACTATAAAGCCTAATTATTGTACCAATGGTAGACGGCGCAGTTTTACCAGGCGCACTCCAACAAGCCCTGATATGGAAATCATAGGCCAAGTTACTATTATAAACGGGGTCTTTAACAGATGGCACGGCCTGCACCCATAAACCTTCTGCACCCTGTAAAGTGCCTGTGTCTTTGGCAACTTCATTACTATCAGCGGCATAACCATAAACTAATCTTGGAAATGTTGTCGGGTTCTTGATTGTTGTATTAATGGGATTGACTGACGAACCGTTCCTAAGGCTTCTCGTATCAATCACGAAACGGCCGGTACTTTTGTCGATGACCTGCTGACAAGTTTGACCACCACTACCAAATTTAGGCACGGTTGAAACCACCTTACCGACTATCTTCACCCAATGGCTCGCTATACTGTTGGCCTCTGGTGAGCCCGAGCTGGCCACATAGGCATTATGAATCATGCGCAGAGCTTCCGCCTGCGCATCGAGCGCCTCGCGAGCCATCACTAGTTGTAAAGATGCTTGAGCAGTATTAACACCCATGTTCATAAGTGTTACACCACCAATAGCCACCATCGAGAATATTGTGATGGCTAGCGTAACTTCAACAATCGTATCGCCCTTTTTAAACTTCATCATGTGCAGTCCACCTTTGGTACGTAGTTAAAATCACCAGGCTTACCAATGTCACTGTCAAGAGGTGCAATCTGTACAGCCGAAGAATTAGCGCCAGAGAACATACCACTACCACCTGCGATAATAGCGCGCGTTGCCTTAGGGTCGGCATCATCCGACATCACACAAAACGACGCACCGCCTATATTGGCAACTGACACCTTATCGCGCAAAGCTACGCCGCTTTTTATATCGTCGCTATACCTATAAGTCCAAATTGTACCACTAGCCGGCGACCTAAGTATCAATAAACCGCCCGAGACCACCGCCGGCGTAGCACTGCCAGCGCGCGGATTGCGCAACCACGAACTCCATTGCATCAGAAATATCTCGGAACGCTCAGTGCTACCAATTTTCTCTTTAGATACCAACGCATTCTTCAAAATACTAACCTCACCTTGGTCGGCGCTGGACTCAATCTCTCCAGGGTCTAGCCCAATCACATTAGACACCTTAATCTCACGCTTACCCCCCTGTTTCATATCACTAAACTCTATTAAACGGCCATAAACCAGGCAGTCAGACATGCCAGGCGCATATGCATCTTTGTTATTTTCTTTGGCCACTGGATTGACGCTGGTGGTAGTTTTCGAACACACAATACGTTCTGTTTGGCCGCGGCTATTTTGCACGTTCGATACTAGGTCGTACTGTTCTTGCAGAATGTTTTCAAAAGTCTGCACACTGTCGTTATAGCGCTGCTTACGAATTGTTGATTGAGCGCTACTAATGAGACCAACAAACAGCAAACCAACAATGGCCAACACTAGCATTATCTCAATAATCGTAAATGCCTGCCTAAAGTTTTCGCCCTTCATAACCTGTAAAAATTATAACACAAGCGGTTTAAAAGCAACAGCTCTAAAGCGGCAAAATCAGGCCTAGCGCGTCTTTCAATAGGTATGCAGCCAATGCGCCTATTATCAACAGCGGACCAAATGGCATTTTAGACAGTTTTTTCTTGTGGCCAAACAAGGTGCTCATAAAGTAAACTGCGCAACCAAGCAAGTTACTAATAAATAAGGCTATTAGCGCTAACAGGTAGTTTTGTAGCACTAGCGCCAAGCCAAGCGCCAGAACCCAGTCGCCACTACCCACCCAACGTTCACGACTCACTACCGCTAGTATTAAGTAAAGCCCTGGCAGTATGGCTAAAGCGCCAATCATACTAGAAATTTGGGCAACACCAAAACTACCCTGCAAGATATTACAGATTAGTAGTATCATAGCACAAAACACACTAAAATACAATAACCTACTCGGCATAAGTGACCATTTAAGGTCGTAGATGAATAGAGCCGCTAGTGCCGTTAAAAAAACTAGCCAAACGGCGAACGCTACTACACCTAAACAATCCCCGCCAAAGGGCTGCAAAAACAGATAGGCGCCTAAAAACGCCAGCCCAAGCAGTAGCTCAGTAAAAAACTCTAACTTGCCTATTGGGCGCTTACACTTGCTGCACTTCCCCCTGAGCGCTAGCCAACTCACCACTGGCACTAGCTCGCTCCATTTGAGCTGCTTACCGCAGTTTAAGCACACCGAACGGTCACTGGAAGCCTTGCGCCCAACTAACCTCTTTAACTTGGAATATTCAGCCTGCTCGGCGCTACTTAGCTTAGCCTTGCATTTAAGCTGGTTGGCCCTCATGCGCCAAACTAAAGCCACTACAAAACTACCCAGGCAGGCACCTAATACAAAAATAAACACTCTAAAAACCACCTCTAGCATAAACCTATCTTAACATAAAATATAGCCCTGCATGAGGGCTATATTTCTTCAGGTAACAACTAAACTAGTTGTTTAAGCAATAGATACCACCGCCTTCAAGCTTGAAGACAATAGCAACTTTACCACTACCTGTTGAGGCCTTTGGGGTTTCACCTTCACACTTAGCGTTACGTACCATATATACTTTATGATCAAAGTTTGCTGGCTTACTGTATGAGCCCACGGCTGCTACATCTGTCAGCGTATAGTCTGAACCATCTGGATCTTGGAACGCGTCACCGTTGGTGAACAAGTAGTCCTTAACGAAACCCGTAGTTTTACTACCCCATGCAGTTGGTAACGCACCACGGTTGTTAGCCTGATAAGAATTGATTGCGGCCTGCACGCGGCTCATATCATTCTTGCGCTGCGTGTCGCGTTGACTGCGTTGCAGGGCTGGCAAAGCCAGGAACACCATCAAGAAGATAAGGCCAGCGATTGCAAGCACCAGGACTACCTCAATAATGGTGAAACCTTTTTTAGTTGATAATTGTCGTTGTTTCATACTACTCCTTTTTACGTTTTTATTACGAAAGCAAACGCTTATGCTTATACTATACCAAGCCATACGTTTTGTCCATAGCGATTTTCGGGGTATTCTAACTTTAAAGTTACAAATCCATATAAAAGAAAGGAATTGTTTAACAACACTCGATTTTTGAAACCCTATACAGAATTAACCAGGCCGTAAATTGGGAATAATATAGCGCCAATCATACCACCAGCCACCACAGCTAGAAACACCATTAGAATAGGTTCAATCAGTGTGGAAATGGTGCGAATTTGTTCGTCAACTTCGTCTTCGTACACCTGAGCAGCCTTGCCCATCATTTCATCCATCTTACCTGACTGCTCACCAATACGCGACATCTGTGACACCAGTGGCAAAATATATTCTTGATCTTTAATAGCCGTAGAAAGTGGCTTGCCGCCCTTTACTTTGTCGGCTGCGTTCTCTATGCTCTGCTGCACAATCACGTTGTTAGTGGCCTCGCCACTAATATGTAACATATCAAGCATAGCTACACCTGTTGAAAGCAATGTTTGTGATGTGCGTGTAAAGCGCGCCATATAAAGCTTGCGAAATAGCTGGCCAAATAGCGGCGCATTCAGCTTAAACGTAGCACTAAACTTAATACCCCCTTCAGTTTTAAAATATTGCCTTAAACCAATAACTAGACCGCCCACAATTAACAACACCAACCACCAGAACTGCATCAAGAAGCCGGCCATACCAACCATCATAGCGGTTAGAAATGGTAATTCTTCGCCAAGATCTTGGTAGAGCTTCTCAACCTGCGGCACCACTGTAAAGAGCATGAAGCCCACCACCAGGAGAATAACCACCAACACGATAATCGGATAGGTTAGCGCACCGCGAACCTTGCTCATCATGGCGGCATCTTTTTCCTGCTGATTAGCTACGCGTTTCAGCGCTTCATCAAGCGTACCCGACACTTCACCCGCTGAAACCAGAGCTAGGTAAACCTTATCAAACACATCTGGATGTTTACCGAAAGATTCACCCAATGTCTTACCGCTTTCCACCGACGACGTAATATCTTCCAAAATAGACTTGAAGGCTTTACTTTGAATCTGATCTAGCACCGTATGTAAGCTCTGTGTAAGCGGTAAACCAGCGCCGATCAAGGTTGCCAACTGGCGCGTAAACACAATTTTATCCTTACTTGAAACATGGCTATTGAGCTTGGCAAATATGCTTTCTTGCTCTTCATGGATACTGATAGGCGCAAGGCCGCGCTCAATTAGTAACTTGCCAGCCGCATTTTCGCTCTCAGCCTGAACAACCGATTTAACTTTCTTATCGGTAGCAGTTTCGCGAGCTACATATACATATCGACGCATACTAACCTCTCATTAGCCTTTCAAATTCCGTTAGATCAACTGCAAATTCACGGGCGCTGTCGTGTGTAATTACACCCGTTTGCACCATCTTAACCAAAGTTCTGTCCATAGTTTGCATGCCTTGGTCGATACCTGTTTGAATAACGGCGTCTAACTGATGTGTTTTACCCTCACGAATAATATTACGCACCGCAGGGTTAGCTACTAAAATCTCGGCTGCGGCCACACGCCCGCCACCAATGGAAGGAACCAGGCGTTGAGAACAGATTGCCATCAAGATATTAGCCAGCTGCGACTTGATCTGTGGTTGTTGGTGTGGTGGGAAAACGTCGGTAATACGGTCGATACTTTGTGCTGCGCTATTGGTGTGCAACGTAGCAAATACCAAGTGACCAGTTTCTGCAATAGTGATAGCGGCGCTAATAGTTTCAAGGTCGCGCATTTCACCAATTAATACTACATCTGGGTCTTGGCGCAAAGCCGAACGTAAAGCCACGCTAAACGAATATGTATCGTAATGAACTTCGCGCTGAATAAGAACCGATTTTTTAGACTTATGTGTAAACTCAATAGGGTCTTCAATAGTAATAATATGCTGCGCCTTTTCATTGTTAATCTTATCTATTAAAGCCGCCAGCGTGGTAGACTTGCCTGAACCAGTTGGGCCTGTTACCAGCACTAAGCCACGCGGATAATCGGCGAAGCTAGTGACAATTGGTGGCAGGCCAAGCTCAGCCACACTTTGAATAACATTCGGGATAAGGCGGAGAGCTGCGCCCAAGTTACCGCGCTCGTGAAAAGCGTTTACACGAAAACGCCCAAGATCGCCAAAGGCAAAACTGAAATCAAATTCTTTGTCTTTTAGTAAAATCTGCTGCTGATCTTCATCTAGAATCGTAAACACCAACGATTCCACCATCTGTTCATTGAGAACTGGTGCATTAAGTACAGGTGTTAAAGCGCCGTCAACACGTAAAATTGGCGGCAGGCCAACCTGAATATGAAGGTCGGATGCCTTCTTTTTAACTGTTTCCTCCAGTAAGTATTCTATTCTTAGGTCGTGCATTTGCCCCCTTTATGACCCCATATCGGCCGTTACGCGGTTGACTTCTTCAACGGTTGTCAAACCATTTAATACTTTCAAAAAACCATCTTGACGCATCGTAATCATGCCCTCAGCTACAGCAGCTTTCTGAATTTCGCTGCTAGTTGCCCGTGCGACAATTAATTTTTGAATAGTTTCGCTAACTTCCATGACTTCATAGACGCCCGCGCGCCCTTTGTAGCCACCTGGTTGCCGAGGCGTTTCAACCCCCTGCACTAAAGTATAAGCGTTTTGACCCACAAGTGGCAAGTCTTTATAGCCTAAATCTTCACTAACAGCTGCAACATCAGCAGCCGTTTTAGGTAACAACTCCCCAACTGCACTAATAATTTCCTCGGTTTCAAGTGGCGTTGAATCCACAGTATTACGTCTTTCACCCACCCGTCGCACCAGGCGCTGGCCAATCACGGTATTGATAGTGCTAGCTAGCAGGAACGGCTCAATATCCATATCAAGAAGGCGCGGCAAAATACCCGCTGCCGAGTTGGTGTGCAGCGTTGAAAGCACCAAGTGCCCTGTAAGCGCTGCCTGCACCGCTAGGCCTGCCGTTTCCCTATCGCGAATCTCACCCACTAGTACAACGTCTGGATCAAGACGCAATATTGAACGCAAACCAGACGCGAAAGTTAACCCTGCCTCTTCGTTAACCTGAATTTGATTCACGCCGTCCATCTTATACTCAACCGGATCTTCCAGCGTAATAATGTTAATCGACTCGTCTTTAATTTCTTTCACCAGAGCATACAAGCTAGTTGACTTACCCGAACCAGTTGGGCCAGACGTGAGAATCATGCCATTCGGGCGTTTAATGCCATTGCGAATCGTTCGCAATGAGCGCCCAGCATAACCCATGTCTTCAAGATCAAACGAGTTACCACTTTTATCGAGTAAACGAATAACCACCTGCTCGCCCCAGATAACTGGACTAATCGCGATACGAAGGTCAACCTCTTTATCCCCCACTCGAACCACGAACTCACCATCTTGCGGAATACGATGCTCGTCAATCTTCAGGCTGGACATAATTTTTATACGACTAATCAGCGCAGGCTCAATAGTTTTTGGTAGTTGCATAACCTCACGCAACACGCCATCAATACGCGCACGAATTTTAAGCGCTTTCTCGAGCGGTTCAATGTGAATATCCGAGGCCTTAGCGCGAACCGCGTACTCCAGAATAGCCGTAAGAGCTTTAGAGATTGGCGAATCTTGAACAATTGTTTTAACGTCACGGTTCTCTTGAATCTGCGCTTCCTGAGTTGTGATTTCAGCCGCCGCATCAACACTCGAAAGGTCGGTTCTATATTGATCAAGTACATGCGACACGCTCTCTTGCGACGCCATAAATACCCTAATCGGACGCTTAATAAGCGACGTTAGATAATCTACCGCCTGGATGTTAGTGGCATCAATCATAGCCACCGCCAAACGGTTTTGAACTTCCGCAATCGGCACTGCCATAGTGCGCTGCGCAATATCAAACGGTATAAGATCAAGTGTGTCTTGATCTAGGTTAATACTAGTTAAATTCACATACGGCACACCCGACACATAAGCCGTTAGGTGCGTTAAAGTTTCGTTATCGGTAATATCTTTATTAATTAAGAGCGGGAACAAAGGCTGATTGCTTTTTATGCTTTCCGTGACGGCATCATCAAGAGCGGCTTTATCAGCCAAACCTTCCTCGACCAATAGGTCGATTAATCTATCTTCGATGTCTTTTGTGAGTAACGCCATTATGCCGTGCCTTTCTAGCTCAAGGCTTATGACTCATCATCTTTTTGACTCTCAGAACAACCATCTTCATCGACAGATTCGTCTTTTGGAGTATCTGGGCAGACGTCTTTGCTGTCAGCAATGCCGTCGAAATCTAGGTCGTCTTCAACCGCGCCATCTTCGCCAATCACAACTTCAACGGTTGGGTTTATGGCGTCTTCATTGAATATCTCTTTACTCGGTGCGCTTATTGAACCAGTTATTGGCACGGCCGTACGTACAGTTGCAACCTGCTCACCAGGATCGCCGATGACAGCTTTGGCTACAAAGTAAGCTATCAGAATGCTAATGCCTGCTATAAAAATAACCAGCGCTATATCGGTTTTTTTCACGACTTCACCTCCTTTTCGCCTAACTCAATCGACGGTGCAGAAACATAGTAGGCGCGTGCTGAAGCCGTAAAAGTGAGCGTGCCAGCCG
>JAIRRY010000027.1 GCA_031255735.1 Candidatus Nomurabacteria bacterium
TCAAACGACTTGCCGTCGCCGTCAACGTAAAAATCTTTGCTATCTTGCGACCACGCCGCCACTGGCTGGCGCAGCTCTACATTCAGGGTTAGTGTAGAAGGCAACCCACTTGGATCAAGTGATATAAGCTTACTGATTTCAGGGGCGGCACTCTTCAAAACCTTCATTAGTTCGTCGGTGCGCTGCAAAAATCTTAAGCGTTCAAATGGGTTTTCGGCGTAATACCTATTGGCGGCCGCTTCGTAAGCTTTAGCACGGCTGCCAAAATCCACCGCCTTGCCATTAATACGAGCTGCCACCACTACACTACTGGTAAATTGCCACAATATAAACACAGTGAACCCCGCCAGAACCGCCACAACCACTAAAGACGCAGCTATACGCCGCCTCAACTTATTTAGCTCATGTGTGCGCCTACGCGCCGAACTTTCATCAAGCGACTGCCCCCGATAACTGTTTAGCGTTTGATTACGCCGAAAAACCGAGCTAGCAGCAGGTTCGTTGGTTTGCCCACTAGTTGCGACACGCCTACGCGGCAGATTAGTCTTCTTTTTGAACATCTCTTCCTATTTTACCACGGCAAAGCTACTTAGCCGCCCGCTCGATAATGCGCGCTAAATCGCGGGCAGCATGTGGTTTAGCAAACTTGTGCAAGTTTCGCCCAAGCTCAAACAACCGTTCATCGCTACCGAGCAATTCTTCAACCATAGTTGTAAGCATCTGCGGCCTATCTACCAGCCTGTCGTCGTTTAGTGTCACGGCCGCATCGGCGTCAGTCAGCGCCTTGGCATTTTTAACCTGATGGCTACTGGGCAACATGGCGTTAGGCACTAAAATAACCGCCTTGGCTAACGCCGCCAGTTCAACAATTGTGGTAGCACCCGCGCGACTCACCACTATATCTGCCGCGCCAAGCAGTTCGTCAAAACCACTTGTTATAAATTCGTAAAGCTTGAAGCCCGTGGGCTGCTCTCTTTTGGCCAATTTAGGGTATTGGTCTTTGCCCGCCACCAGCGCCACTTGGGTATGTTTTAATAGCTCGCTAAGCTGGCTCATCACCGCATCGTTAATGCGCTGCGAGCCCAAACCGCCCCCAGTTACCACAAGTAACGGCTTCTTGGCGTCAAAACCCCATTTAGCTTTCAGCTTAGCTTGTTGCTCAACGCTAGCTGGCCTGAGGCTGGCAATCGGTATGCCAGTGTAGGCGCTTTTTTCGGCTGGGTAGTTATAATTTTCAAGTGGCATGCCAGTGGCAATCTTGGTAGCAAAGCGGCTGAGCACGCGGTTAGTAAGGCCAGGCGCTGTGTCGCTGTCGTGAATGACAATTGGCACTCGCGGCCACAGCAACCCAGCGGCCAAGCCAACTGGCAAGCCAACAAAACCGCCTTTTATGAACACCACGTTCGGCTTGAAACGTATCAAAAGGCACTGGCTCTGCAAGACGCCCACCGCCACCTTCAAAAGATCCCACAAGTTCGCCAACATAATCGACGGATGCTTCAAGTAATCTATAGCCTTGAAATGGCTATAACGGCGAAATTTACCAGCAGAAACTTGTACAAGTTTTACTTGCGTTAATCCCTCAGAATCGAGCGATTTTTGTACAATTTTAGCGAACTTTCGGTCGGTCGCGAAGCACACTTCCACCCGCGGATGTAGCCTTTTAAGTTCGTTAACTACTGCGACGACTGGCGTAACGTGGCCGCCCGACCCGCCGCCGACTACTAGAACTTTCATCGCTCTCCTTCCCTTCTATTACTGGGCTATGCGCCGTATAACGCGACATTCCAAACGCCATGCCAAGCGCCGCTGCCACAAACATCATACTTGTGCCACCATAGCTAAGAAACGGCAACGTAATGCCCGTTAGCGGCATCAAGCCAATCATGGCCGCAATATTCATCACCATATGCGCCGCGATCCAACCGAACACGCCCGCCACCAAAATACGCCCCTCGCTGTTATGCAAAAAGTACGTAACTTTCAGCAAGCGACTAAGCAAGATAACAAACAGCCCGATAATAACCAGCAACCCCACAAAGCCGAAAGTTTCACCCATAATAGCAAAAACCGAGTCGTTGATAGACTCTGGCAAGTAGCCCGTAGCCTGCACACTGTTACCGATACCAACGCCCAACAAGCCGCCCGTACCAATGGCAATTTTGGCATTAGTAACGTGGTAAGCGTCGTCATCTTCTATGCTTGAAGAGTCGCCGCCCAGAAATGTCATCAAACGTTCGCGGCGATGCGGCACGGCTACCGTCATGATCAACCCCAAAACCACAGCCGCGCTCATTATTAATATCAGGATTTTTTTACTCACGCCAGCTACAACCAACATACTAAGTACCAGCGCGCCAACCACCACGCCCGTTCCTAAGTCGCGCTGCAAAACCACAATGAAAAATAGTGCAATACCCGACACGATAGCGAGCGGCAACAGCGTCTCAGACTCGTTCACTTTCCCCTGCCTGCCACGTGCGCCCAAAAATATTGCCAGATATATCAGCAGCCCTAGTTTGAGCAACTCCGCAGGCTGAAAACTGCGGCTGCCTACGTTTATCCAACGGCAAGCACCGTAGGTGCAATTGGCGATTGCATTGCCTTCACCACCGCTAACTAAAGCCGCCACGGCCAGCACTAAGCAAGCCGCTATGCCCGCCACTAGCACAGCCGCACCAATCTTTTTTAGAAGTTTTGGTGGCACTTTAAAAGCCGCAAAAAACGCCACTACGGCAACAGCCACACTTGTTAGTTGGTTGAAAAAGAAATAGTCTTCCGGATAATTTGTACCGAAAATATTGTTCAAAACATTTGCACGCTGATGGCCAATGGAATAAATCATCACCAGGCCTACCATCATAATAATGCCCATGAAGAGCAAAATCATATAATCAGGCTTATGTTTGCGCACCACACCCTGCTGCAAGCTCGGCATTACACCACACCTCCAGCTAGCGCTATGCCTATCCCCAACGCCGCTAGCACGGCAGCAATTACCCAAAAACGCATAGTCACCTTAGTTTCTGGCCAGCCCTGCGCTTCTAAGTGGTGATGTAGTGGCGCTGAAATAAAAACTTTTTTATGGAAAAACTTTTTTGAAACAATTTGCAGCAGGCTCGAGCCAGCTTCCACCACAAACAGCAGGCCGATAATCGGCAGTAAAAACAAGGTATTAGTTAGCATCGCCACCACGCCTAGCGCCGTGCCAAACGCGAAACTGCCCACATCACCCATCATGAAGCGCGCAGGATAAATATTAAACCAGGTGTATGCTAGTAGCGCGCCAATAATAGTAAAGCAGAAGCCCGCAATGCCGTAATTACCCTGCAACATGGCAATCATAGCGTACGATCCAAAGCTGGCCATAAGCAGTCCGCCCGACAAACCGTCCAGCCCGTCCGATATATTCACTGCATTGCTAGTAGCCACCACGATAAAAGCGAAAATCGCTATAATTGCCCAACCAAAATGCAAGTCGCCCAGAAACGGCACGAACACCGAATCGTAGCCAAGCTTCACAAAGAAGAACCAGCCCAGCGCTACGCCTATCGCTGTAATTAACGTAAACTTCACACTCGAACGCAACCCGCCCACACCGTGGCTCTCACCGAACACGTTAATAATGTCGTCAAGCAAACCGACAATTGAGCCGCCCAGTAACGCCGCGAGTGGCAACCAAGTTTGAGCGCGGTCGAAGTTAAGCACGAAAGTTACTATAGCGATGGCCGTTACAGCTACCACGCCCGCCATAGTCGGCAAGTGTCGAGCAATTTTGCTAGCATGCAGCTTATTCATAACGGTCAGTTTTTCGCCAGTTACCGCCACCGATTTCTGCTTTTTCCAAAACTTATACTTATAGGCAAAATGCGTGTAAATTGGAGTTAGTAGCATAGCTAAGAAAAACGCCGCTACACTAAACACAAACATGACAACCATTTCACTTGTCAGCGTTTCTTTCATCTCTACTCCTTTGCTACTTTCATATATTTAATCAGCCAGTTTGATATTTCCGAAAACACTGGTTCGGCGTGGATTCCACCCTCAAGACTCAAGCCGTCACACTGTACCCTCACCATTATCGCATATTTGGGGGTATTACCACCACCAAAACCTAAGTAACTTGCGACTGTCGAGGCCTTCGTGTAGCCGCTGGTGGTTATAGTTTCAGATGTGCCCGTCTTACCGCCAATCCTGTAGCCTGGCTCATCACGCTGGCCAGCCAGTGTGGTGCCGCGCGCAGTTTGCAGCATGCTACGCAGAGTGTCACTGGTAGCAGGCTTAACCACGCCAGTACGGACTGGCTCAGCCGCCTCGGCCGCCTTATATTTACCGTCTTTCATCGCACCAGCCACCACCGTTGGCTTGTAATAATTACCACCATTGATAGCCGCCGAGAAACCGCTCAGCGCCTGCACCATTGTGATATTCATACCTTGCCCGAAAGTCATATTAGCATAACGCACATTAGCACCGCTAGGGTCATCAGGCGACACAATAATTCCCTGTTCTTCGTATAATTCGATGCCTGTTTTTAGGCCAAAGCCGAACCTATTGTGATAATAATCATAGATTCTATCACGCGCCGATTTATTAACTTCACCGCCGCCAAGCAGTTTAGCTACCGTTACCGCACCAGTGTTAAGCGAATAATTCAACACTGTTTGCATGGTGATATTACCCGTGTGCCCTAGCGCCGCGTTTCCAATTGTACAATCCTTGCCGCAATCACCAACCGTAATATAGTCACGGTTATAATAGGTAGTTTCTGGATTCACCACACCGTTGTCTAAACCTGTCGCCATGATAAAAGTTTTAATAACCGAACCTGGTTCGTAAGAATTCGTTAGCACCGCATTCGAAAACAGCGCCGCATCTTTCACTTTGTTGTATTCAGCAGGATTATAACTCGGAAAATTCGCCATAGCTAGCACCTTACCACTTTGGGGGTCCATCACCATTACACTACCCGTAGCACTAGGGCTGATTCTATCTAGCTCCGCTTTCAGAGCTTGTTCGGTTTTGCGCTGGATATTGCGATCAATCGTAAGCACCACATTTTCGCCATCTTCTGCGGGTTGGTTGATGTTTTTGTCGCCAATTGTAAGCGGCACCGAGCTAATGTCTGTTACCGACTCTAAGCGGCCGTCCTTGCCTTTCAAACGCTCATTTAGGGCTTGCTCTATACCATACTGTCCTGCGCCCTCACCGTTCACAAAACCCAGCACCTGCGCTGCCAAGCCGCCCTCTGGATACACCCGCCTAGTGCCTTCCTGGAAACCAATACCCGCGAGTTTCTCTTTTTTTATCAGTTCCGCCTGTTTGCGCGTTAACTCTTTAGCTACCACTTGGTAGCGCGAATCGGTTTTCTTCAACGCCTCTTTTATATCACTAGTAATATTGCCACCAGCTACCTTCTTAATAACATCTTCAATTTTTTTCGGTTCATCAATAATTTTCGGGTCTAAAAATAATGTGAAAATAGTTTCGTTCACAACTAACGGCACAGGTTTTCCCGAATCTAATGTGTAAACCAAGCCGCGCCTAGCTGGGATCGTTAAGCGTTTTACATATTCGCTCTCGCCCATCGCCACGTATTTACCGTGGTCGATAATCTGAATTTGGAACAAGCGTACAACGATGGCCGCCACTGCAACGAACAAAAAGGCGGCCAAAATCCGCACTCTACTGCCTTTTTGTAAGCCTAGGAACATGTCAGTTTAGCCCCTATTGGTTAACATACCCTACCGTTGACGGCTCAACCATTTCACTAGCCACTTCGCTACTCGACACCGTGCTGAGCGCCGTCA
>JAIRRY010000029.1 GCA_031255735.1 Candidatus Nomurabacteria bacterium
GAAGAGAAGCTAAAAAGCGACGACAAAGATGAGCTTGAGGAAGCTTTCAAGACTCTTAGCGAGCGAGTGCAGCAAATTGGTGCTAAGCTTTATGAGAGTGCTGCAAAAGAAGAGAGCAAGGCTGAAGGTGAAGCGCCTAAAGGCGACGACAAAAAGGGCGAAGCCGTGGAAGGCGAAGTGGTCGACAAAAAAGATTAATTCCTAAGTAGCTATCGCTAAAGATAGGCTCGCCTTCGGGCGGGCTTATCTGCATTTTTACAACTTTGGTTTCTTATGCTGGATGGCTAATGCGTCGATTTTACGGTGTAATTCGTCGATGGATCTTTGCATTTTATCGTGGTTGGTGCGTTGCTGCGCTACGTGGTGGTGCACTGCTACCCCTGTACCTGCTGCGATGCTCGCCCCTAGAGCCGCCAGAACACTGGTGTAATTGTCGCCAATCAGCATGGCGGGCGTGCTGGGCATTAACCACTCGCACCCTGGAATAAATGCGACGAGCGGAATAATCACTAGATAAATAAACATCAAAATATAAATAATTATTGACACCTTGCTATTCATGATGCGCGGAATGGCTTGTAAAAACTTACTTAATTCTTTCATGCAGTAAGTTTAGCATAGAGAAAATGGCAGTCCAAGTGGCTGTTTTTGTGGGTTTCGTGCCCCGGTGGTTAGTGTCGAGGCGTTTAGCACTCTTGCATATTGAGTGCTAGCAGCGTATAATTACTTCACATGGCTCAAAGAGATTATTATGAAGTGCTGGGCGTAACTAAAGGCGCCAGCGATGATGAAATTAAGAAGGCTTTTCGCAAGTTGGCGGTTAAGTATCACCCAGATAAAGATGGTGGTGACGAAACCAAATTTAAGGAAATTAACGAAGCTTACGAGGTGCTAAAAGACGCTAAAAAGCGTCAGCGCTACGACCAATTCGGCCATGCTGGCGTAGGTGGTACAGCGGCTGGCGGCGCTGGCGGTAACCCGTTTGAGGGCTTTAGTGGCATGGGCGGTCAAAATGTTCACTTCGATTTTGGTGATGGCGGCTTAGGTGATATTTTCAGTAGTTTTTTTGGTGGTGGCATGGGCGGTTCGCGCAGCCGTGGGCCAATTAAAGGCCGCGATGTAGAAGTTGAATTAACTCTGAGCTTTGAAGAAGCTGTGTTTGGCACTGAAGACGAAATAACTTTGACATTAGACGACGAATGTGAGCACTGCAAAGGTTCGGGTGCCGAGCCAGGCCATAGCATGAAAACTTGTCCAACCTGCAAAGGTGCGGGGCAGGTCAATAAGGTGGTCAATACGCTATTCGGTGCTATACAGCAAGTGGTGCAGTGCAGCACCTGTAAGGGTAAGGGCAAAGTGCCCGAGAAAGCTTGCACTGTTTGTGGTGGTAGCGGCATAGAGCGACGCAAGCAGTCTATCAAGCTTAAGATTCCAGCTGGCATCGATGACGGTGCAACTATTCGCTTAGCGGGGCGCGGTGAGGCTATCACGGGCGGGGCTAAGGGCGATCTTTATGTGCATATTAAGGTGAAAGCTCACAAGAAATTTACGCGCGAAGGCAATCTAATTCTTAGCGAAGAAACTGTCAGTATGATAGACGCGGCGTTAGGCACGGAGATCGACGTAGAAACAGTAGATGGTAAAGTGCGCATGAAAGTGCCCGCGGGCACACAGCCCGGCACCGACTTCAAACTGAGTAGCCACGGTGTTCCACACTTAAGAAGCGATGTTCGCGGCGCTCATATTGTAACTGTCAAAGTTGAAACACCAACCAACCTTAGTAAGAAGCAAAAAGACTTGTTGGCAGAATTCAAGGCTGCCAAAAAACGCGGTTTGTTCAGCTAATGGTATAATAACTTTTATGAAAACTCTAGCAGTAGACATAGACAATGTGTTGGCTGCTTCTGCTGAAAGTTTTATTGTTATAAGTAATAAATTATTTGGCGACCATATAACTATTAGCGATTATAATGAAGATCGGCAGAAAATGTGGTGCGTAGATCACAAAGAAGCCGAACGGCGATGCGAAGTATTGCAAGCAAATAAATATCAAAAAAACTATTTGCCAGTTTATGGTGCTGTACAGGCTATCAATAAACTCGGTAAACAGTATAGGTTGGTGCTTGTAACTTCTCGCCCAAAGTTTGCCGAAGAACTAACTAAAAACTGGCTTAAACAACACTTTGATTATAATTTTGGCACAATAGTATTTGCTGGTTTTTGGGATAATGCCAAAAACTCCAAAGACGGACATTTACGACATAAAGGCGATTTATTCACACAAGTCGGCGCAGACATCGTTATCGACGACCAGCTAAAACACTGTGAGGCAGCCGTCGAAACAGGCATACGGACGATTTTGTTCGGCGATTATGCTTGGAACAAAGCAAATGAGTTGCTAAGCGGCATTACTCGCTGTATAGATTGGACAGAGGTTATTAAAGAATTGGAAATACAGTGAGTGAGTTTAAGTTTTTAGCAGAAATTTTATTAATCCTTCGTAGTATTAATTTGAGACTGATAACCCCAATAAAATAAAAAGACCCCTATTCCAGGATCTATTTAATGTTTTCATCTGGGGTGGTTGAGGGCGCGTTGGGTAAGTTATGGGGCGGCAAACCCACGACCTAACATCTTATCATAAACAATACTTGTATTTATAAAACTTATGTTATATATTTGTAACCAATGCGAGATAAAGTTATTGGTTACTAAAAAAAACCAACGACAAGAGTAAAAAATGGGGCTGTGGAAAGCAAAACAATAAAACAGTAGTAAGATCTTTAAGAAAGGAGACAGATTACTATGTGTAATAAAATATCAAATTTAGATAGGAGAACGAAAATAAAAAAACCTCTCTCTCTCTCTCTCTCTCTCTCGTAAGCGCACGCTAAAAGTTTTTGGCACGACACTTACGGCATTGGCACTGCTTGTTGGCGGTGGCTTTTTGATTGGATGGAGTAATCGGAGTGTCAAAGCTATTGACGCGGTTTATCGGCAAGTATTTTCGGACAATTTCAATCGCGATAATACTTCTGGCACTAGTATAGGCAACGGTTGGAGTTTTCCCGGTGGTTATAACTGTTCTGCGCCCAAACCTAATCCGACTTATGGTGTAGACAATTGGAAAATTGAAAGTGGTATTTTGAAAGGGGGCGCTGGCTACTGTGACGATAGAACTAATGGCGGTAGCCAATACGCTTGGAAAGCGTCGCCGATATTACAAACGGCGTACAGCATTTTTGACGGTAAGGCCACCTTTGATTATGACGCATCAATTTCACCTAATAACACGGTAGTTGGTGTGGTAGCACGTTTTGACTCCACTACTGGTGCAGGCGCTTTCTTTGGCTTTTACGAAACACCAGATAGAACTGTCAACCAATTATATAGAAGAGTCTTACCTGATGGTGCGTGGGGTGATCCTAATATAAACAACGTATCCAATATGTCAACAACGACTGATACTTTAACTGGTCAAATTTTACCAAATCACGTGCGCGTGGAGTTAATACTTAGCGGCAATAACTTCACATTTAACGTTTACGATCTTGATGGTAATTTGGATACACCACTTTATGTAGTCAATGGCAATAACAATAATCTTGGATCATTAACAGGCCGGGCTTGGGGATTACAATCTTTTAACGCAAACGGCCCAGCAGATAATTTTACGTTATATGAAGTTGACAATGAGTTTGCAGCTAATGCCGATAAAGAAGGTATTAAATTAGGGGATTCTATTACTTATACATTTGCCGACGACGAAAGCCGCACCTTGTCTAATTTTTCGGACGGAGCAGGCGGCTCGTTTAATCCCACGATAGTTGAGTTAAACTCTGGTAACAATTATGCTGCAACGGTAGTTTATACACCGATTACCTTAGGGCAACACACGGTATCGGCTAGCGTGACGGGTGACGAGACTTTTGAGAGCAGCATTTTTGTTAGTCCGTATTCAACCAAGATCGGCTTACTAGGCGATAGTATTACTAATAATATGAGTACTACTTACGTGGCTAGTGCCTTAGGTAGCGGATTTAGCGTGGCCAATGCTGGTGTTTGTGGCGCAAGGGCTGGGGATTATGCTCAAAACTTAATTGACCATGATGTTTGTGGTGGCTTGACGGCGCAAGGTGGAGCGGTGATGACCGACACACTGAATCTATTTAATAATAACGGCATAGAAATCGTTCATATGATGATCGGTACAAATGATTTATCTCATAGTAATCCCGAGCAGTATAAAACAAATATGCAGACGATTATCGACACGCTGCGGAGTAATGCTATTACTGGTACGAACGTCAAACACGTTGTACTAAGTAAGCTGATCTGGCGTGCCGATCAGTCCTCGGTGGCGAAAATCCCCGCCTTTGATACTGTAATTGACGAATTAGTAGTGGAAAATGGCGATTTTGTATTAGCTGGTGACAGCGATGCCTATGCTTGGTTTGAAAATGATAATAAAACTAATATGACAGATGGCCTACATCCAAATACTGGTGTCGGTAGGCAAACCTTGGCGGAGTTTTGGGCAGAAGCTATCAAGACTAATTTGGAATACCAAATCAACCCTGATAAAACTTGGGTTGACCTCGATTCTGAATTTCAACTCGGCGAAGGTGGTACATTGATGCTTAATATAGACAAATACTTTGGCGAGTTTGAGAGCGTGTCTGTTGACGGTAGCGCACTAACTGCTGGCTATGACTATACCGCTACGGCTAGCTCAACAGTCATTGAATTCTCAAATGCTTATCTGAACGTGTTGGCGGTTGGCTCGCATACTTTAATAGCCAGTTTTTACGGCGGGGTAAATGTGACTAGTAACTTTAATATCTTAGCCGCTGGTAATTCCGACGGTAATAACAATACTGGCGACAGTGTTGGTAATAACACTCCTGGTGTACCCAACACTGGCGTATTCGGTCTTAGTTGGGGCGATATAACTTCGCTATTTAGCGCTGTGGCACTGGCGACTTTGGCGGGTATGATAATATTGAGCCGTAAATTATTTAAAAGGGCTAACGATGGCAAAACTATCTGACAAGTAAAAACTAACGCGCATACTGGGCATTTCCGACTAATCGCGCGATAAGTTAGCAGACTTGTTACAAGTTATAATGACACGTTTAATAGTTGGCTTGGGGGTAAATCTGCGCCCAAGCCCCACCACGCTGCGAGATTTGGTGGATTTATGACGAGCTGGTTAGGCCGTCATTGTGTGATATTGAGCGGTTGGCGGACGGGGTGGAGAAGCGTTTATTGGCGAAACGGATAAAGCGACTATCAAAGGATAATGTTTGTGGGAGTGGATAGGTTCGTCGGTTTTTGATCGGCCTATAACTTACTCAACCCGCCACCCGGCCACCTCAATCATTAAAGGCTAATTAAAATCCGCTCGGAAAGCGGAAAATCTGAAATTTATTGCTACTTGGAGGGTCCAGTGGGGCTTGAACCCACGACACCCTGCTTAAAAGGCAGGTGCTCTAACCAGCTGAGCTATGGACCCGTATTTACGGTATTTTCAAGTGTACTACTTAACCTAGGGTTTTTCAACCCACCTTTACATATTAGCACAAGTTGTTTAAAAAGTCAAGCTAGCGACGCTCGCGGTGTTTACGGTACATTAAAATATCAACATAGCCAGCAGCGGTGGCTGCCACTAAAATGTAAGGTGTGAGCGAATCGAGTACGCCGGTAATAGCGATCGATATCGTATCATAATCTATTAAGCGTGCTAGCGGATCGGCGATAATCGTAACAACCAGCAAAGCAAAAACTGCGGTTTGCGCGGCCTCAACTGGCCCGTGCTTGAAGCGGTGACTTTTGAGATAAAGAACCATCGGGAAACCAAGCACAAAAACGAGATAAACTATCACCGTAACGAGATCGCGGGAAGCTTCACCTGAAAGCTTCACTATCCAATCTACTAGGTAGCCACCAAATTCGGTGTTAACCGCCACGCCTGCAATTGACGCCAAGTGAGCTGGCCCAGAATAGCGCCCTAACAAGAAAAACAATAAGAATAAACCAACAAAAACTGAGCCTATGATCATACTCGTATTATACCAGTTTTTTAATAGTTGGTTTTTACTAAAATAGGTTCTAGCGTATCGCAAAATATGTTCTATATGAGAAATCCATCCGAAAGGGTGGGTTTTTCATGCTGTGCGTGCGTATAATTATAATATGTTTTTATGGCGACTAAAGGTTAGGCAACATACTTCGAGCATTCTGCTGGCGCTGGCGATTGGGTTGATTGCGGGCGTAGCGATTTCGTTTTTATTAAGGCTGACGCTTATGTCTTCGGTAGTATGGTTGTTACTGGCGGGCTTGCTTGCCATATTAGCTTTCGTTTGGCGTAGTACTTTTGCAATTGGTATGGCAGTTGTGGCGGGTGGGCTGTTGGGTTGTTTTCGTACTAATTTTACAACTGTAGATATTCAGAATGTACAGAGTTTAAATGGTCAGGTGGTGCAAGTTGCGGGCGTAGTGTTTGAAGACCCAGATACAAAAGAGGATGGCTCGCTCACATTAAAACTTAACAACCTTGAAGTGGCAGGTAGGGCACTAAGTGGTAATGTTTATATTGGTAAATTGGGCAGGCAAGATATCAAGCGTGGCGATCACGTAGAACTTTACGGTAAATTATCTGATGGCTTCGGTAATTTTTCAGCTGCAATGTATAGGCCGAAGGTGGATAAAGTGACGCGCCCTACGCCAGGCGATCTAGCGGGGCGGGCGCGTGATTGGTTCGGTGGGCTAGTGCGGCAAGTAGTTGGCGAGACAGAAGCTAGCTTGGGGCTGGGCTATCTACTTGGCCAAAGGCGCAGTTTGCCGAGTAGCCTGGTAGAAGTTTTAAAAATTACGGGGCTAACGCATATTGTTGTAGCCAGCGGTTACAATTTAACGGTATTAGTGCGCTTTTCGCGTAGATTATTTATGCGTGTATCGCGCTTTGCGGCACTTTTTTTCGCATTGTTGCTTGTTGTTTGTTTTATCATGGTGACTGGCGTTAGCCCAAGCATGTTGCGGGCAGGCATGGTATCGATTCTTAGTTTGTTAGCATGGTTCTATGGCCGTAAGTTTCACCCTATCAACCTATTGGTCTTGGTTGCGTCGGCTACGCTCATGCTTAGCCCAAGTTATATTGTAGACCTTGGTTGGCTTCTTAGTTTTGGTAGTTTTGCCGGTGTGATGATTTACGCGCCTATGCTGCAAGCTTATTTCTTTGGTCGCAAAAAGAAGCGAGGTTTTCTGGTGCAAATCTTGTTTGAGACCATTTCGGCGCAGCTGCTGGTGTTACCGATTTTGGTTTTTGCCTTTGGCCAAGTTTCATTGGTGTCGGTTTTCGCCAATTTGCTAATTTTGCCAACAATTCCAATCACTATGCTACTAGTTTTTGCTACTGGCCTGAGCGTTCTAACTTTGCCGTGGCTTGGTGCGGCCATGGGCTGGTGTACTGGCTTACTACTTGATTATCACTTGATGGTTATGAATTATTTTGGCAGTTTAGAATGGGCTACTGCCACTGTACAGATGGGTTGGCTTGGTGCGGCGCTGTGCTACGCATTACTTATAGCGTTGGGGCTTTACCTGAAACGAGTCACCAAGATAGATTTACTGAACTCTAATATTATCGATTAGCTGCGAGATGATACAATTATTAGGTGATAGTTAAAACTGAACAGGAAATGATTGGGCTAGGCGAGCGATTAGCGCGTGCAGTTAATAGGCCGTGCTTAATTGAGCTTATTGGCGATGTGGGTGCGGGCAAAACCACCTTGGTGAAAGGTTTAGCGCGCGGCCTTGGGGTAGCCGACGGAATCACCAGCCCGAGTTTTACCATTAATAAAATCTACCCCTTTGATGGTGGCACGCTTAGTCACTACGATTTTTACAGGTTAGATGATGCGGGTATTATGAAAAATGAAATCGCCGAAGTACTAGAAGACCCGAACGCTATTGTGGTGGTGGAGTGGGCGGGCACGGTGCAAGACGCGTTACCTGAAAATCGCATCAAAGTTGATATTAAATATAGTGCAGATGGCACACGCACGGTGCAAGCGAACGGAGTTCATCTATGATTTTATATCTTAAAACGGCGGGCAGCAGCTGCGAGCTATGGCTTGCTCAGAATATCGGCTCAAAATCTGTGAAATACGAGTGGGAAGCAGGCCGCGAATTGGCATGTGGGCTGCTAAAATTCATACGCGAGTGCTTGCATGAGCAAGGTGCTGATTGGCAGAACGTAAAGGGTATCGGTGTTTTTGAAGGCCCAGGTAGTTTCACGAGCCTTCGCATTGGTACCACTGTTGCTAACACGTTAGCTAGCAGTGAAAATGTCCCGATTATTGGCGCGCGTGGAAATGATTGGCTAAAAACTGTCCAGGAAAAGCTTGCGGCGGGCGAAAGCTACGATATTGTGCTGCCGTTTTATGGCGGTAAAGCTAATGTTACTTTGCCAAAACATCGGTAAAGTGTCTGTTGTAAAAAATACAACAATAAAATGTATTCATTTTTCTTGAGCTAACCTATATAATATCTATAGCCAGTGATGGCTTTTGAAAGGTTAAATTAATACACTTATAGATTGATATTGGGGCGTTCAGTAGTAGTGCGTCCACACATTCTAGAGTAGGAGGGGTACATATGATAGAAGCAATCATTGCTTTTGTGGTGGGTGCTGGTCTTGCAGGTGGCGGTGCTGTTGCTTACAGGCACGTCAAGAAAGGTCAGAGCGAAGAAAAATTAGACGGTTTGGTGGCTAAAGCCAAAAATGAGGCCAGTGACATTGTACTGAAAGCTAAAAATGAAGCCAGCAAGATTACCGATGAAGCACGTAAGGAGGAAAGCGAACATCGTAAAGAGTGGAAAAAAACTGAACAGCGTTTAGTAGATCGTGAAGCAAACTTAGACAAAAAACTCGACGATCTAGATCAGCGCGCCGAGAAGCTACGCAAGCAAGAAGCCGACGTAGACGGTTTAAAGAACGACATTCATAAAATTCGCGATAAGCAGCAAGAAAAACTGGAAAAAATCGCTGGGCTGAAGAAAGCCGAAGCTAAAGAAAAACTCTTGCAGATGACAGAGCGCGATATAAAAAACGACTTAGTAAATCTAGTTAAAAAAGAACAGCGTGAACTAAGCGAAAACGCCGACGAACAGGCACAAACTATTCTAGTAACTGCTATGGAACGTATGAGTAGTGAGGTAACGGCCGATCGCACAGTAACCGCCTTGAAGTTGCCCGACGACGAAATGAAAGGGCGTATTATTGGTAAAGAAGGTCGCAATATTCAATCGTTGCAGCGTGCTACTGGTGTGGATATTTTGGTAGACGACACGCCAGGTATGGTGGTGCTTTCTAGTTTCGACCCAGTGCGTCGCCAGGTAGCGCGCCTAGCTTTGGAGCGCTTGATGAAGGATGGTCGCATCAACCCGAGCAGTATTGAAGAAGCGGTGGTGAAGGCCGAAAAAGAGATCGACAAGGAAATTAATCGTGCTGGTGAAGATGCCGCCCGTGAGGTTGGTATCGTCGGTATTCCTAAAGAGATTTTACGCCTTTTGGGCGAATTGAAGTTCCGCACGAGTTATGGCCAAAACGTGCTGTTGCACAGTATTGAGATGGCGCATGTTGCCGGTATGATCGCTGAGGAAATCGGTGCCGACAAGCGCATTGCTAAAATGGCTACGTTACTACATGATGTTGGTAAGGCCGTAACGCATAAAATCGAAGGTCGCCATGCTGAAATTGGCGCTGAGCTGGCGCGTAAATATGGTATCGAAGAAGCTGTGGCGCACGCCATGGAAGCTCACCACGACGACGTAGAACAAACTACGCCCGAAGCCATCATTGTTAAAGTTGTAGATTCTTTGAGTGCTGCCAGGCCAGGTGCTAGAAACGTTAGTGCCGAGAACTTCGCCGAGCGCATGCGCGACCTAGAAAACATCGCTACTGGGTTCGACGGTATCGACAAAGCTTACGCCATTAGCGCTGGCCGCGAGATTCGCGTTATGGTGCAGCCAACCCAAATTGACGACCTAAGCGCTATTAAACTTGCGCGCGATATTGCCAATAAGATTGAGTCCACTATGCAATATCCAGGCATCATAAAGGTTAATGTTATTCGCGAAACGCGAGCAATTGAGTACGCTAAATAATCAGCAGATAGTATAACAAAAAGAAAGGAGCTGACGATGGCAGAAGCCACAAAAGTAAACAAGTGCGAATGCGAAGGTTGCCAAGGTGGCGACGGCGGCGAATGCCAGTGCGAAAATTGCGACTGTAACAAGTGCGAGTAGTAGCATCGGCTTAAAATGCAGAAAAGTCAGGTTAGCGCCTGGCTTTTCTGTTCTGTGCCAGGCTAATTTTAGGGCGTCTCAGAAGGTTCGCTTTTTTGTTTCCTGCTAGCTACGTAATATCCTACTGAAACGAAAAAGGCAGCAACAGCGTCAACGATCATATCCTTCATGGTGTCCATAAGCGCAGCGCGGCCAATCAAAGGCTCGTTAGTTTTTAGCAGATATTTTTGCGAATTAACTCCGAACAGCCCGTCGCAGGTGAACTCATAAATTTCCCAGAGCGCGCCAATAGTTAGTGCAAAACAAAAAGCGAAAACTGCAACGAATAGTGGGCTAAGGTTAACTTTAACTTTTTGCTGTTCGTTTAGCGAATAAATAATAATCAGGCCGAGCACTGCTAGCATGCCACCGCTAAAAGCGTGCAGAATAACGTCCCAGAACGGTATTTTATAGTAAAAATCTTGCACTTCGCCCAGCACCAGGGCGCAATAAAGAAATATAAGATATGCAACCATAGCCGCTTTTGGTATGTTCCATTTCAGCTGCTTGGCCAGTAGCGACGGCAAAAACATAACGGCAATGCCCAGCAGACACATTATCAGCATGAGTACATAGTCGCTTTTAATTTTCTCGTACGGCTGATCGAATATCGCAACAGATGGCGCTTGAACAATTCTGATGGCGGCGTATGCCACCGACATTAGTAAAGATACGAACACGAACGCAAAAATAAGTTTGCTCCAGTCTACTTTTCGTCGCTCGGGTTTTTGCATAGTCCAATTGTATCAAATTAAGCCTTATAGTAGAAATCGAGATAACCAGTGTATGCTTGTCTAGGATCGCTCTATTATAAAGCTACCATAAAATTTAACAGTATTTTTCTGAATACACACCCAATTTTGGCAGAAAACCCGCCAAATAAGTATAATAGTCTTATGGCAAGACCAACCACAAAAGAGCAACTACTAGAAGCGTCATCTGAACAATATGCTAAATTGTGGCAAATGATAAACGCTTTACCAGAAAAAATATCACGCTTAAAGCGGGTATTGAAAATTGCGGCAAAGACGCCCATTGGAAACGGGATAAAAACTTGCGCGATATACTCGTTCATCTTTATGAGTGGCACGAATTACTGTTGAACTTTGTAAAAAACGGTATGGCGGGCAAAAATGCTCCTTTTTTGCCAAAGCCATACTCTCCGGTGCATTCAGTAAAGCTTCTACTCCTATTCAGTCTAAACTATCAAGCCTCGCGAACTCTAAACTGGTGTGCGATTATTCCTGACGTGTCGCGTGCCTAAACTTCGTCTCATTACATAAGTATTATGCCACATAGTTTGTTGGTTGTGGCAAGGTTTTATATGGGTTTGTTAGGCGCATTTTGGCGGTTTACGTGCACCGCACTTTTAATCGCAATTTATGTTATACTGAAAGAATAGCGCATTTATGCCTTATGACCTACGGTTGGGGGCGGGAAATATATTATCCTATAGCGCGTTTTATCGTGAACTGGGAGATGTGCTTTTTGATATATGCTTTTAGCTTAGATTCTATTTTGCCGAACTCTGATGTATTCACGTCGCTCATATCAATGCTTTTAAAGACATCACCGTGACGAAACACGACACCTTCCTCCATAGGCGTATTGCCATGGGTGACTGTTGCTGCAATTTCCTTGCGAGTCTTGGGGGAATTATCGCCAAGAGTGCGTTTGATGAATTCTTTTAAGAATTTATACTCGCCGTCTAGCCCTATTTCCTTGAGCGCGTCTAGAGTTTCCTCCCACATCAAACCGCTGCTGTTTGAGAGCCACTGTTCAAGCCCACCATTATTGCATTCACTCACATACTGGTATAATATGTGAGCGACCATTTGTTCACGCGAGAGCTTCTTTTCTAAATATCGTCGCATCTTTTGTGAATCGCTATAAATATCTTCGGTCTCTTCATCGCCGCCCAATAGAAATGGCTGTAGAATGTAGCATGGATCGTAATCCAATAGTTTTATTATTTCCTCATCAAACTGTTCTTTGTCGAGATATTTGACTGCCTCAAAGAAAAACAGCAAGTCGTGGAGTTCTTTCTTGGTGAATTTCTTTTTGCTAGCGATTATTTCGGCTAATCGTTTGCGACGGGTCATCTCGTCTTCGCTTACCTTGTGGCCTGATTGCCAGAACATAAAACTTAAGATGGCTATAGGCAGAGATAGATAAAGTAGACCGACAAGACTAGTATTCGGCAATAGCCCGACTATGACTAGCGACACATACAACATATGGAACCAGGCTAATAAGACGAGTGCTTTTATGAAAAAACTTAAGATGGAAATTCGTTTCATACTGACAATATTGTATCACAAAGAAGGTTTAAGGTCAAGTTTGGTGTTGTTGCTGTTACACATACTACTGCGGGGTCTAGTAGCCTAAAGCAGAAAACCCGCCAAAATCTGTTGAAATCGCAATATTGGTACCTCCGACAGGACTCGAACCTGTGACACGAGGGATAGAAGCCCTCTGCTCTAATCCACTGAGCTACGGAGGCACATTGCTACAATTGTATCAAATGTTACACATAAGCGCGAGGGCTTCGCTTGGCAAAATGACTGCGCTTAGTTACAATAAACTACATGAGTTATAAAATCGTCACAAGCATAAGGCGTACTAGCCCGACGCTTACAACTCGCAAGGTCACTTTATGTATAACTGAAAATAAGGACAAAGCGTGAAAGAAAATAACGAGCTTCAACAAAATGTTGACAGTCAAGAAGAACAAGAGATACCTTTTGATATGTCCGCATCGGCCGCAAATATCTTGAAAAAGTATGTCCATTCTGAAAAACTTCGTCAAGACGAAAAGCACCTTGATGCTAAAGTTCCCTATAATAATACAAGACGTAAAAAAGAAATTGTCAGAGGTAATTTTTCATCAAAAAAAGCAGTGGAAGAATCGACAACAAATTACAGTGCAATTCAAAGAGAGTTATCGTATGAACGAGATGATGGTGTCAGCTCAGAAATAATAAGTAGTCCAGAAATCATATACGATTATTGGCAGTTATTTGGCTATCTACACGAAGACATAGCTATTTCGCATGATATTGTTAGTCGTTATGATGAAATGTCTAATACAAAGGAAAGGATGGATTTTCTGTATAACGCAAAATTGGCGGATAAAATAGCAATACTTAATGAGAGTAAAAATCTCGATTTTGCAAATATCGATAATTTCAAAAAAGCATTACAACGCCAACAAGAAGCAATCTGGGAACACGACGACCGGTACCCGGAAGATATGAAACTGGGACTATTGCGAGATAGCTTGTATGCGTCGATGGTTGGCTCACCCGAACTTGCTGCTGTAAAAATCGCAACGGCGAGAATTAATGCCGTTGCTGATCCGAGATATAGTAAATTGCGTGAAGTTGTGTTTCTACATGGGTATGACTCTGGCGTATTCAAGGATACCACAACAGGCTATGGAGCGCACACTAAGGGGATTGGCAACTGGGGACCGTTGATAGACAACTATGACAAGATTGTCGAGAAGATATACCGACATACGCCTAAAGTTTCCGCTGAAGAAGCTGAATATAAGGCTGTTCGCCAGATGGCAACAATTCTTGAGAGAGCGTACGAATATAATGGTGAGTTAGGGAGTAATCGCTATTGGCATAACGCAGATTTCAATGAAGCATGCGCTGCCGCTCAGCTCGGTGATAATGTGATGCGCATGTTTCGAGGAATGCGGAATAAAATCCGCGGTACAAATTTGAGTAATATAGAACGTTTTATTGGGAAATCTGGAACATCAGAAAAATTGAAATCATATCGGCGAGAAGCACATTTTATTGAAAAAAATCTTGAAATTGCGAAAAACGGTGGCAGTGAAGCCGCTGCCTTGCTTGAAACAGAAAATGCCTTTGATTTATCAAAGCAAGAGCGCTGGAAAGAAAGAGAATTGGCACGACTTGGGCATAAATGGGATAAGAAAATCGCAAAAACAAGGAGTGAAGAACGGATCGCTGGGTATGAGCAAGAAAAAGAGGCCGACATTCAAAAAATACTTGCAAGCTATAATGAAGGTATTGCACACTATCAAAACCGTGATCTAGAAACGTTTATTCGTGATATGGTTGTGCGGGGGGGGGTTATTGAGACCCGAATTGAAAAACGAAAGTCTATTGCTGAAAAAGCCATTGATTTACATTTTGCCATGAGGGGAGAAGGCGTATATGTCACGAATGATGACTATCATGGCCACTGGGAGTTTCCGAATGCCATACAAGAAAACCTTATTGATTGGATAAACGACGCTCCATTTAGCGTTATTAAGCGGGCACATAAGAAATTACGAAGCGGAGCAGATTTAAGAGATGTGTGTGACGTGGCATTACTCGAAATCTTTTCTAAGGATGTTTCGCTAGATGCCGAACCATCAAGAGAGTCCGTATTGCAGTTATCTAGGTATTTTCAGGAGAATGGCGTTAGCGATCCACACGAGAGGGTAGTGTTAGCAAAGCAAATCGCGGGTATAAACAATCTTGACGTGTTTGTCGGTTTTGATATATATAAAACCGTTGTTAATAGTGTCGGTTTTGAAAATGCAAGAAAATTGCTAGAAAAAGGCATCAACTTTGAATCTTTTATTGAGGCGAATAAGTCTGGTATGACTGCCGAAGTGGCGTACAATTACCCATGGCTTATGGCACAGTATGAAAGTGACAATCAAAAGTTGATTGACGGAGCGAGCGACTTTCCGCTCGACAAAAATGAAAGTGCACGTTATAGGTGGTGTTCAGACAATAGTTTTGTTCATCTTGATGGTGATTGGGGACGACAAACGCTTGGAAAAATCATTTATACACGACTTCAAGCCGGTGTTGATGATTCTCTACATGATGCAACACAATGGATGGAAACATTTCAGATTCCTGAAAAATCATATGACATACGGCGCATTAAAAAAGATATTGCTGATAGTGGTGCGCTCGGAGAGTACGCTGAGTATGAAATGCGGCTAATAAACAAAGAGGACGAGGCCATGGTGCTGACACGGATTATTGAAGCGCCACAAGAATTGCGCGACAGATTATTACTATCCCGCAAAGAGCAAAATATTAATAAACTGTTTTCATCACCAGAGCATATGCTGATATATGAACAATTAGTTGGGGTTTATCGCAAAAGGTGGCTTAGTAAGGAAGTTTTAGATGAGAAAGTAAAAAAGGCAGAGAATGCGTTTTACGAAGAACATCTTGCAAATATTCGCGGCAAAGATTCTGCGTGGCGAATTAGTCCTGAATCGTTTCACGAAAGTGTCGTTAAGGCGATGGAACAAGTTTTTCAATTCACTATTACAGAAAACCAACGCGAAGAACGTATCGGTGATATAATGCAACGATTAAATCAGTACGGAGAAAACCGTAAAAAATATATCGATGACGCGACGGCTTGGCTAACGAAGCATACAACATCGCCCCGACAAACATTGACGAGTGTTTGGGGAAACCGCGCTCTTGCTCTTAGGGAAGGTATCGACGATACTGCTTCAGCGATTAAGAATTGGCAGACACTGAATGCCTTTGATGCATTTGTTCGCGAAAACCCAGGTACAATTTTTGAGTTTGGGCTAACGGAAGACGAGTTAGCTACAACTTACCTACCTTTTGTTAATGAATTAACTCGTTGCTACGATGCTGAGAGTTCAGTTCGTGCGATTGGGCAGTTTAAGCAGATCGCTAATCCAAATAAAATTATGCCACCGATAGCTTTGCCGCTTAAGGCTGGTGATAGCGAATATGTCGGCTCTGTGTTGGCATATGATGATCCGCGTGGTGCGACAATTGGTTATGACACTGGTTGTTGTATGACGATTGGCGGCGCAAGCAGTTCTTGTATAGAGTCGGGCTATCGCGACTCTGGCGCTGGTTTTTTTGCACTTCATAATAAAAATGGCTCTATTGTAGCGCAGTCATACTTTTACATTAATCCTACGCACCCAGACACGGTAGTGATGGACAATATTGAGGCAAATGCCGGGCGTGATTCTAACCGGATTGTTGAATTATACAGAGATTACTTTACGGAATATCTAAAAGATAGATTTGCAAGTGATCCAAATTGGCAAGTTCGACAAGTAAATGTAGGCACTGGCTATGGCGACGTCGCGAAACCGCTAGTAAAACGATTAAATGGGACGGCTATCATTAACAATGACAGCGAAATCTACACAGACGCCTCTAATGACCAACGATTGTTGGTCCGGTTAACAGACGAACAAATCGTAGAAGCGAGAGATCGGATGCCAGTTTCACATACACAAGAGCCGATTGTTACAAAACACGTTGAGACCGCACTAACTTCTCCACTCGGAGTTGACCAATTGCCAATACTACGAGATCTAGAGTCAAGACTTTACCCCGAAAATATGCGCCAGTACGGTGATGAGGATTTCGCATATAGCGAACTGACCATGCCGGCTGTGACTCGTTATAGTTTCTTAATAAAATCAGAAAAGAACGCCGAGCGTGCGCAATTGGATATTGTCTTGCATATGAGGCGGAATCAGAATCAGATCCGAGTTACGATGGCAAAGTTGTTTATGTTGCTGATTTCGGTATCGTTCAGGGTTCTCGTAGCGCCATGGCAGCGATGAAGGGGTTTGATGAATTACTGCGTAGGATTAAAGATTCTGGAGTTGAGAAGATCGAAATGGGCGCACGTGAAAGCACTTCTTATCGGATTTTTACAAGTACTTGGGGCCAACGCTATCTTACAAAAAACGGTTTTCGCTTGGTGGATCACGGCGAAACTGATAATTTTGGTAGTGGCGAACGCACGTTTCTACTGAGCTTAGAGAAAATATTATAACGGTGTAATATAAGTATTATATCAGACTAAATTCGTCTAATCAGCCAAGTAATTTGCGGTACTTACTCTAATTCAGTTTGTAACAAAATTACTGTGACGAGAATTGAAGGTAATGTGATGCATATTAAAATAGGTTTGAGCTAATTCGTAAAGATAACCCATTTTAAAAACGCTACATATAGCGTTTTTAAAATGGGGCGAAAGATGGGACTCGAACCCACGGCCTCCGGAGCCACAATCCAGCGCTCTAACCAAACTGAGCTACTTCCGCCACGCCCGTATATTTTATCATAATAATGCCAGATTGTGACCACCTAGTTGTTTTTGCACGTCAGCGCGAATCGCTCTGGTGTATAATTAGAGCTAGTGCGGCTATCGTATAACGGCTATTATGTATGCTTCCCAAGCATAAGACGAGAGTTCGACTCTCTCTAGCCGCACCATCATAGAACTTTTCTGGTTTTCCGACGGCTCCGTCGTCATTTTTAATTTCAATTCTTTGAGATTTTCATCCGCTAATTTTCTTTTTAGCTGAAAAGGGTTGGTTGGGGGCAGCGCTGTCGCTTTAGCGACATTGACAGTTTATTTTATAAACTCTACAATAATACTCCTCAATTTATCGGCATTGCTGATGTTAATGTGATATCCTGCATGTGGTATTGTGTGCAATGTGGCGTTGGGAATATGACCTTTTTGTGAGCTTGGGTGGCAGTCCTAGTGTTTTTTCGGGGAGTAATTTCATTATGCCGCTTTGTAACGCCATAAGAAGCTTGTTCGGGTGAACTTGACTACCGCAAAGTATGAGTGATTCGACTTGTTCAGGGTAGCGAATGGCGAACTCTGTGCTTATCATTGAACCGAGAGATAACCCACAAAATACTGCGCGTTTAATGCTTGATTCAGACATATACTTGTATAGAGTCTCGGCGCTTGTCTGTATTGAAAACGGCTCGGCGAGGTCGGTTACTGCAAATGTGTGAACAGTAAATGTATCTGGCAATTTCGAGGAGACAGCTTGCCACGCCGCTTTATCTTGCCCTGCACCTGCTATGAAAATAATATGTGTCATTGGTACTATTTTACCAGTTATACGCTATATCTGGTATGGAGACGCTACATATAGCGTTCTGGTTTTTGTTTATATTATCTATCAGCTAAGAAATCCGCTACTCATTTTGTATTAAAACAGGTTCGAGCTTTCGCGTAGAAAGCCATCATCATCGAACTTCTTCTATTTTCAGACGATTTCGCTAGCCATGATTTGATAAAAGTTATAATCAGCGAGCACCATGAATTACTAATGCTCCCACATTTACCATTTCAACACTATGTGATATTATTGTAATGATGGTAACTTACACGTTATCAGGCCACATAAATTAAGGAAAGGTTAAGTACTATGTCAAAATTTAACGATAGAAAGATAATCGCAATTTGCGCAATAATATCAGTTATTTCAGCAGTTGTTGTGATAGTAAATACAATAATTAGCCAAAATGCAGACATTGGTTCTATAGTCAGCATCGGCGGTACTGCTAGCGTGGCTATCTGTCTTGTTGGGTCATATTTCTCCTTGGGAAAGAAAAAGAATACTGGCGAGTAGTAAAATCAGTTACGAGTAGGCTGATAGGTAACGAACGCGAAAACTTTTACTCATGTTCGTGGTCGTCATGCTCTTCGTGTTCATCTTCAAGGCAAGTTTCAGCGTGGCTGTGGCTATGCTCGTGCTCGTGCCCGCTATGCTCGTCAATAACACTGTGCAGCTGCGTAATCATAAAGCTAACTAACACCAGGCCAAGCACCAGTAGGGCACTTTTTTTCAAAACCTCTTTCTTTTGTTCGTCTTGATGGATAGTTGGTATGATGTCGGTGGCGGCAATGTAAATAAAGAAGCCAGCTACTACGGCTATCAGCGGAGCCAGCGAAATGTCAACATTACTGCCAATCACAAAGAAAATCACGGCTGCAACAGTGGTGGCAAGCGAGCTCAAGATATTCAAGAGTAATACTTTACTGCGCTTTACACCTTTGTCGAGCATGATTGCGAAGTCGCCAATTTCTTGCGGCAGCTCATGAACTGCCACGGCTAGCGTTACGATAATACCACTGGCGGGCGAGATCAAAAACCCAGCTGCAATAGCAACACCATCAATGAAATTATGGATAGTATCGCCAAGCACAATCATCGGCACAACTGGATGGGTTTTTCTGACTTTATGGCTATGGTTGTGAAACCAGTTGATCGTGCCTTCCAGTAAGAAGAAGAAAACTAAGCCGCCCATAGCGTATAGCAAAATTGGGTGTGGGTCGTCGCTGCCCTCGAGGGCTTCTGGCAGCATATCTACAAACGCTGCGGCTAAAAGCGCACCAGCGGCAAACGCTGTAGCGTAGGTGGCAAAGCTACGACCTTTGTTAGTAAAAGCTAAAATAATACCGCCAACTAGCGAAAATGCACCGCCAATTAATGAACAAAATAGAACTTGTAAAAATATATCCATAATGTACATAAGTTTAATCGCCTGCTATACTAAATGCAAATAATTCGCAATTAGAGTATTAGATGCAAAGGAACTTAAATCAACAATTTACATATATAATGCGAAGGCGAGGCCTAAAAAACACTTCAACACGCAAGGAGGTTTTTGAGGTTTTATGCCAGGCAGGCAAGCCGCTTTTATTGAAGGAAATAGCAGCGCGTGCTAACGCCTCTCACCCAAGTAGCGTTTACCGCACTTTGCCGCTTTTCGAAAAATGTAAAATTGCTCGTAAGGTTTCGATAGGCTTTAAAACACTTTATGAACTGGGTGACAATTTCACTAATCATCAACACTATGTGGTTTGTGAAGAGTGTGGCAGAATTATAAGATTCAAAGACTCGCGGCTTGAGTATATGGCGCATAAGATTACTTTAGCGGCTGGAATGGAGCCGACTGGGCACTTTATAGAACTGTCAGGAATATGTGAACAATGTCAGCAAAAGATGACGTTTCGTGATAAAATAACACCGTGCTCTAGCGAACGCGGCTCTACGCGGGTGTCGTATAACGGCTAATATTCCTGCCTTCCAAGCAGGCGCTACCGGTTCGATTCCGGTCACCCGCACCAAATCCGAGAAATGAGATTTCCGGCGGGTCGGGGGCGACCCGCCGGAAAATTGCGCAGCAATTTTATGTATTTAAGATTTTACGCTAAAGTAAGTTCGTGCTAAGTTAAAGAAAGGCACTATTTAGTAGCAGTAAATATTTTACTGCTGGTTTAATCTCTTCAAAAAAAATGTTACGGGCGTGGCAAGATGTGCCGCGCATAGCTAGCTTGCAAACTCATTACTGGCATTAATGCCATTTCGTGACTAATCTGTGACCGACTATTTTATTTGTGGTGACACTACTGTTAATTAAGTTAAGTAGTATTAAACTCATGCTAAAAGCTATTGCATTGAGCAGCAGGAGTTGGTAATATGAGTACTATGGAGTACCTATCCAATATTTTTGCTTGGATGCTGAAATATGCAAGGTTTACTCCGTAACTAACAATTTACGGCTGCCAAATATAACAGATATAGCGTGAGTGGTTCAGCTCAGTGTCACATCTGGTAACGTCTGTAGAGTAGCCAACCCAAAATCCGTATTTTTTATTAGCGGGCATATTTTGCTTGCTTTTTATTTTTTAGCAATGTATACTGTCACATATTGTAGAGTGTAGCATCTCAATGTGCGAGGTTATAGTTGAGGCGCAGAAAACTAATCTGAGAGAAAGAAAGGGTGTAAATATTGTTTTCTGAATCATTAACTCAAAACATTCACTTAGTTATTTCTGATAAGCCTGCTACACCAGGTGTACCCGATACAGGTTTGTTTGGTGAAATTTTGAACCAGCCATTGATTGGCATAGGCTTGACAGCTGCAATCATAATAACTTTATCATTAGCAGTAACTATTAGGCTGGTCTTTCAGCGTAGGTTTAGGAGAGCTTTAGCTAAAACCTGTCGGCCACCGAAGCTTATTAGGGCGGCTCAGATATTAATGGTTGCCGTGCCATTAGTGATAGCTGGTGTCATGGCAGCTGCGACATTCGCACATAGTAAAACGATGGCTAGCCAGGTGCTGTCTATTACTACTAGTACACCCGACCCAACTATTAACTTAGCCCGAAGCCCTGCCGCTATAGTTGATCCATCGGGCACTACGTCGGCTGCTACGTCGACTGAGGTGACAGTAGTAACTGATCTTGCGAAAGGCTACGACCTAAATGTTAAACTAGCTGGCATATCTAATGATGCTATTCATCTGTCTTTAAAAAAGGACAACGGGCAAGCTGTCGACCTCAATGAGGCCAACCAAAACCTAACTAGCACGACCATAAGTGCACCAAGTGGCGATAAGGTGGAAAGCGATTTGGTAGCCACCGTGCCTAACGATTTACCAGCGGGCGATTACACGGCGCAAGTTGAATATGAGGTGGTGGCTCATAAACCACCAGTGATAACCAACGTTTTCTTAACTGGCACAACTAACCCAGCTAAAGGAGCTTTGGAGGGTGGTGTCACCATAGACATAATAGGCGAAAATCTTGCCGCAGCGTCGACTGCTTACATAGACCTTAACAGGAATGGCCAATATAACGCGGCTGGCCCGAATGAAACTTGTGCTAATCTAGCTGTTATCTCAGACACTCATCTTTCATGCACGGTGCCAAGTGCTCAAAAATACGGTCACTACGACGTGGCGGTGATTGCACGCGGCGGAGAGGCTATGAAAACATCCAGTTTTACCTATGATCCGCCAGAAGAGTTTAAGTTTACCATAGACACGCGTATGACCGATACGAAGGATACTGATCCCAACCATTACAGTGATACATCTACGTCCTTTGTAATACCAGTTGATGGTACAGTTGGAACTGTGTTTAGCCAACACGTTTATGATTGGATAGTAAACTGCGGTGGCGGTCAGGCCGACCAAGTTATTAGTGGTTCGACTAAAGATTCTGGCATACCTTGTAGCTACCCAGAGCCAGGTGAGTATCAGATTACCATTAAGCCTAACGGAACTGGCTCAATGGGTTGGATGAATGCTTTTGGATTTCAGTTTTATGATAAGGCAACTAACCTTAAAGTTAAGTCGATTGATACGCCGCTTACCAATAATATGCGTACTCACGGTGCTGAAAGACGTTTTGCATATATGTTTACAGAACTTAAAAACGCTACCTCGCTCCCAGAGGAATTATTCTCGTATATTGAAACATCTACCTACAACTTTACTAGAATGTTTGAGGCTACTTTCTTGATGTTTGGTTACAATTCTACTGCAATAACCATTCCGGCTGGTCTGTTTGCAGCACTCGACACTAGTAAGGGTACGCACTTCGATCGTATGTTCTTTAAGACATTCGGCTATTTTGGCACTCATTCACTTGTAGCTAGTATCCCAGAAGGCTTATTTGATAGTATCAATACTGAACGTGGCGTCGTTTTTACGAGAATGTTTGAACGCACTTTTTGGCAGTTTAGTAAAAGCTCTACCATTGCTACTGTTCCAACTGGCTTATTTAAATCCCTTAAGCTCCTACGGCCGATAGCCACTGGCGATAGATACGGAATATTTTGTAGTGCTTTTGAATATTTCGCCAGTGCCAATAAAGCCAATGATGGCACGCCAGATACTGACATCAATGATATTTGGGCTGGTATCACCTTTAGTAGTGAGGCTCTAGACTCATTGCATGCTAGTATGTTTGAACTCACTTTTAGGGGTATGAAATCACTTGTCGGTACCGCTCAAACCTTTATCGACGACAAATTAGGTGGTTTTGTCCCACGAGGAGATATCTATACATTTCGCGATACAAGTGTTTCCGACTTAGGTAGCCTGCATCCGAATTGGAAATAGGTTAATGTTGGGTAGCTACTTAGTTAGGGCTGCAGCTCAATTTATATAAGCTTGTGGTAAGCACCAAATTTTGACATACTAGTGAGTAATACATGACAGAACGTAAAGAAGCTTCCCAGCGGCAAAAGGCTGGGCAAAAGATCGGCTTTATTAGTTTACTTACAAATCTGTTACTATTTGTAGGTAAACTTTCAGTTGGGTTAGTTAGTAACAGTATCGCTGTGATGGCAGATGCGTTCAATAACTTAGCCGACTGTGTTTCGTCGCTAGTCGGAATATTAGGCTTTAGGTATGCAGCGCGGCGTGATCGCAACCATCCATTCGGGCATGGTCGTATAGAATACGTTTCGGGCATGGTAGTGTCAATTATTATTATGATGACGGCTGTCAGCGTAGGCGAGGCTGCAGTAGACAGGCTACTTAATCCAGAAGAAGTGAATACTACTATCATACCGATTGTAGTATGTATAGCGGCAATCGCCATAAAAATTGGCCTATTCTTTTTTGAGAAGCACGCAAGTAAACGTGTGAAATCGCAAACTTTGAATGCCATGGCGCGAGATCGCTTGTCGGACGCGTTAGCAACTTTTATTGCTTTGCTGTCACTGGTATTAGCGCCTCACACCGACTTTCCGCTAGACGGTTTGCTGGGCATGGTTGTGGCGGTCTTTATTTTATATTCAGGTGCTAAATCATTCTGGGATAACTTGGAGCTGGTTTTGGGAAAGGGCTTGAGTGCTAAAGAGATGCGTGAAATTCGTGAAATTTTAGCTAGCTTCGCTATTGTAGAATACGCCACCGATCTCGACTTACATGATTATGGCCCTGAAGCCAGAATTTTACTAGCTAAAGTGCACTTGGCGGCCGACCCCGAAACTAAAGAATTTAAAAACGAAATGATGAAGATCAAACGCGAATTGAATCGTGCTTTTGGTTTCAATGAAACGATCATTTATTGGCCGCCACTACCAGATAAAAAACCTTAAATACCAGTTAGGGTTTCAATGTGCGCACCAAGCGAATTTAAGCGGTTGGCGAAATCTTCGTAGCCGCGGTTGATAGAGTAAACGTTACGCAAAATTGATTGGCCGCGAGCGGCTAACATGCCTAGCATTATAACTACGGCGGGTCTCAATGCGGGTGGCGTGATAATTTCGGCTGGCTTCCATGTGGTGGGGCCGGTTATTAGCACACGGTGGGCATCGAGCAGCTGTACATTGGCGTTTAACTTGGATAGTTCAGTTAAGTAAATAGATCGGTTTTCAAATACCCAGTCGTGGATTAATGTCATACCTTCGGCTGAGGCGGCTATAACGGCGAAAAATGGCAAGTTATCGATGTTGAGACCAGGGAAGGGCATGGGTGCGATTTTGTCTTTGGGCGCAGATAAGCTACTTTTTTTAACGGTTACGTCAACTAGACGCGAACGCTTGTTGTTAGCTATATATTCATCCGACACCTCAAATTGCTGGCCCATGCCACGTAAAGTTTCTAGCTCAATTTCTAAAAATTCAATTGGCGCGCGCTTAACGGTGATTTCTGAATGTGTTACAATACCGGCTGCGATAAAACTCATAGCCTCAATTGGATCTTCACTTGGCCAATATTCAATATTTTTGTTGATAAGTGGCCTACCGTGCACTTTAAGAGTGGTAGTGCCAATGCCTTCAACTCTAACCCCGAGTTTTTCTAGGTAGAAACATACGTCTTGCACCATGTAATTACTACTGGCTCCGCGAATGGTGGTGATGCCGTCGTGCAGGGCGGCCGCCATTAGTACGTTCTCGGTGACGGTATCGCCGCGTTCGCTGAGCACGAAGCTGATGTCGCCAGGCTCGACGGGTTTAACTTTGCAACCGTAATAGTCGCCACAGTGCGGGTTAAGGCTGAGGCCATAATGCCTAAGTCCCTGCAGATGTGGCTCGACGGTGCGCTTGCCCAGATGACAACCGCCAGCGTGTGGGATATTAAAATTACGCGCTAGGTGAACCAGCGGCCCCATCAGCATAATGACAGTACGAGTGCGCATAGCTGCTTCGGTGTCAAGCTTGTTAAGTTGTAGGCGCTTAGGTGGGATAATCTCAAGATCTTTATCGTCTTTGCCGATCCAGCGAATTTTCACCCCAATACTCTCTAGTACTTCAATAACGCGATATACTTCTTCAATTTTGGCTACGCGGCGCAGCACAGTTTTGCCACGGTTAAGCAGCGATGCACAAAGTAGGCCAACCGCAGCGTTTTTACTGGTGTTTACATTGATTGAACCGTGCAGTTCGCGGCCACCGTTAACCTGGAAGTTAGCTGTACCAGCTTCGTTGATAGATAAAATTGAGCTATCTAGTACGTCACTAAGTTTAGCTATCATATCAAGGCTGATATTTTGTTTGCCTTTTTCTATACGGTTAATAGCGCTCTGTGAAGTACCTAACTTACCTGCTAGTTCGGCTTGCGTTAAGCCACGTTCCAGGCGAATTTCCTGGATAAGATCACCGATTTCTGACTTATAATTTTCGGGTTCCATTGTTATAAATACTCCATAAAAATACACCGCCAGTTCGATCTACGGTGGTGTAAAGAAATATATCACATGTGATATAAAAACACAATAGATTTAAGTAATAAAGTAATTCAATCAAGTTGATAAGTACTTCATAATTTCAGGAATAAATATTTACGTTCAGCTTACTCGGATTAGCCATGTTATAATCCTAATTATGGATGAAATTTTTGACTTGATTAAAGCCGAGGAGCGGCGCCAGCGTGATGGCCTGGAATTAATTCCGAGCGAAAACTATGTAAGCCGCGCGGTTCTTAATGCCATGGGTTCGGTGTTTACTAATAAATATAGCGAAGGCTATCCAGGTAAACGTTACTATGGCGGCCAAGAGAATACCGATCAAGTGGAGCGTTTGGCTATAGAGCGCGCCAAAAAGCTGTTCGGCGCTGATCATGCTAACGTGCAGCCTCACAGTGGTGCGCAGGCTAATAATGCAGTATACCACGCTTGGCTGAAGCCTGGCGACACCGTGCTAGGTATGAACTTGGGCCACGGTGGCCACTTAACTCACGGCGCGCCTGTTACCCAGGCTGCGCAGATTTACAACTTCATCGGCTATAAGATGAAAGATATTGAAACGGGAGAGATTGACCACGACGAGCTAGAGCGTTTAGCGCTACATCACAAGCCAAAGTTGATCTTGGCGGGCTTTAGCGCTTATCCGCGCGAGCTAGATTACGCTCGCATGGCGGAAATTGGCGCTCGTGTTGGTGCGTTGATGCTGGCCGATATGGCGCATATTGCGGGGTTAATTGCAGCTGATGCGTTGCCAAACCCACTGCAACACGGTTTTCACGTTATTACTACAACAACGCATAAAACTTTGCGCGGCCCACGTGGCGGGCTTATTCTTAGCCGCGGTAAGGTGAGCAACCCGCTGAAGAAACCCGAGCACACGCTTGAAAATATCCCAACTTTGATTGATCGCGCTGTTTTCCCTGGTACACAGGGCGGGCCTTTGATGCACGTCATTGCAGCTAAAGCTGTGGCGTTTGACGAGGCATTACAGCCCGAATTTCGCACTTACGCTCAACAAGTGATTAAAAACGCTGCCGTGCTCGCAGACGAACTTAAAAAACACGGCTTTAAGTTGGTAACGGGCGGCACATCGAATCACCTCATATTAGCCGACGTTTACAAAAGTTTCAGCATAGACGGTAAAGAGGTTGAAGTGGCGTTAGATAAGATTGGTCTTACTCTTAACGCCAATGCCGTGCCAGATGACGATCTGCCGCCATTTAAACCATCTGGAATTCGCCTGGGTACACCTGCGATGACTACGCGCGGCCTCACCGAGGTTCATATGCCACAAATAGCCAATTGGATGAAACAGGCCGTAGAAGCTCGCGGTAACGAAACCGAACTCGCTAGGCTAAAGGTTGAGGTCACCAAGTTTGCCCGTCAATTTCCGCTGCCCAGCGATAAGTAACTAGCTTAAACCTTAACCACTTTTTGGTCGAGTGCCGCCTTGGTGGACGATTCGCTTAGTCTTGCCGCACGAGCGAATAAGACCAGGCCGATGACGGCGAATACTGTTGCGTAGCCCAAGCAGTAGCCCACGAATCCGTTGGTAGTTAATGTTGTTTCGGCGGGTGTAGTTTGCATCAGCAGAACAATTGTTCTGATCGCAATAAAAAAGTTGAAAGCCGAAGCGACCCAACAGCCAATGATGCCCGCAATGCGCGCAAATTTCAACCGCGTAATCATATAAACGCTAGTTACAACACAAAGCCCTATAACCGCCCAAACAAACCACTGATTATGCATAAAACCCTCAAGTGCAAAACTGTGCATGTCAAATATATTCGGTGCAGCGAACGACAATAACGTTGACTGCACCATTATGTCTATAATTACGAATGTGTCGCCAATAGTTTGACTGAATGCAAACTGGTTGCCGTTGATAGACGATTCGTAAAGAATGTTGCGAAACACTGCTACCAACAGTGGCAGCACTATCATCAAAACTGCTGTTACCCAAACACTTTTTGGAATACCAATCGATATAGTAGTTGGCGTTTCTTCAACTGGTGGCGCTGCTACCGCTTCGGCAGCTTGCGTGGCCACTGGTTCTACGGCTGGCTGAACACTTGGTGGATCAGGCGCAGCTGCAGTAGCTGCAGGTTGAGCTGGCTCTGGATCAGCAGAGGGGTAAGCTATCGGATTTAGTGGTTGTATTACGCGACCGTGTGGCCTGTTTCCGTTTATACCCGAAACAGAGTTTGTATTATTATTTTCGCGATCCATGGGCATAACTTTAGCATAATAACTTTGGTTCAGCAAGGTAACCTAGTATAAATGTGCCATAAGTGTTATAATATGTCTACCTAAATCTATCTAATACAGAAAGGTGGTGATAAGATTGGGAGAACCTACGCCGAGAGCCACGCGGGTTATACTCAGCGAACCTGGTTGCTTTGTGCCGATGCATCAGCGCAAAGACAGGTTTGAGCTTCCCGAAGGCTGGCGCGATGGAGTAAAGGAGGTTTATATATATTTCGCCAAAAATTTTGAGGCGATAATTATATCTAAGCCCGAGCGCACAACGGCTTCCATTAGGAAGTTGGCTCTGCGCACCACCGTGACCAGCTGGAAGCAAATCCACATACCGTATTCGTGGATGCGGAAGTTATGGCTGCCGAAGTCGAAGAGTCACACTAACGGGTTTTACGTCTACTCGTTACAAGGTGACGATTCTCTAGCTCTAACGTGGCAGCTAGAGAAACGAGCCGACTATTTTTAGTCGGCGCTTGACTTTTCTCATAGATTATGCTACACTGTATCTGTGGGTTGCCAAACCCTTGTTTGAGTAGTACTATAAATTGCACGGGCCAGTAGCTCAGCTGGTTAGAGCACCTGCCTCTTAAGCAGGGTGTCGAGGGTTCAAGTCCCTCCTGGCCCTCCAGATTGAAAGTCACTCCTTGTGGGTGATTTTTATTTTATTTAGCAAGATTGCAGGAAAATATGATAAAATAATGCAGTAAAAATGACAACGAACGAACGTAAAACTACCGTGTCGACGGATGAGCTGATTAGGCGTGTGAATGCGCTTGAACAGCTTAGACAGCGTGACATCATGGATCGTGAAAACGAAACCACTTTTCATGTTGATGGCCTAGGCAAGGCCATCGTGTCGGGTTATGAGTCACTGCGTAATGCGGCAGAGTATACCGAGAGCCACACGCTATTTCAGCGTGCTATGGGGCGTTTTTTCCAGCGTAACTTTGCGGGTTTACCTGAGCACCGCGTTGATAGCCTGGCTACCGACCTGATAGTGGAGCTTACGCTAGCCGGCTACATCGAAAACGACACCGTTACCGAGAAAAAGATGAACGCCATTAAACATCTTATTCGCGACTACTACGAGTTTTACCACAGAAAACAGCGCAGTAAAAATATCGACCTTAAAGCTTATGTTATAGCGCCTTTGGCCGCCCGCATTGAAGATGTGCTATTTCCACACAGTAAAGGTTTTACGGTGGTGCAGTTTGCTTACGAATATCTCGCCAAAAAATATGGCTACGAGCTTGATCGCACGCTTAATAAGCGCCGTATGCATCTAACTTTGCTGATTGCTACCGCTAAGGCGCTTTTAAAGCCCACCGAGGGGGCAATTCGCAACGACATTTTATCGCGCTACCGAGTGTCTATTAAGAACGAAACTGATTATTTAGCCATGAACCGCGAGCTTGATGAGATTTTCCGCGATCGCACCACTAGGCGTATTGAACGTAAGGTTTCTAACCGCTGCGCACCATTCCGCGTGGTAGTTCGCCAGGTAGAAAAGTCGGGCGATATTAGCGACATTAAAAACAATCAAGACAAATTTCTCACCGAGTGCAACTGGACTATCAAGGAAGTTTACGAAAACACCAGTAAAGCCATTCGCTCTGGCGTCACTAAGAGTATTGTGTTCTTGATTATCACTAAAACCATTATTGGTGTGGCAGTTGAAGTGCCGTACGACCTGCTGGCCGAAGGTGCGGTGCGCTTTGCGCCGCTTATCATCAACTTGGCGTTTCCGCCACTTTATATGTTGCTGCTTAGCCTAACTCTTGGCACGCCTAGCGATTACAATACTAAGCTTTTGGAGCGTAAAATCGAAGCCGTTTTGTTTGAAGAAGAAAAGCAAGACAAGCTAGTGCTTAATAAAACTAAAAGTACTGATAACTTGCTTGCGGCCACTAGTCACGCCACAATATTTAATTCCATGTATGGCGTATTTTTCTTGGCTATTGTGGCAGGTGTGTCGTGGCTGTTGCTGACGCAGTTACATTTTAATGTCGCGTCGTTTATTATTTTCTTTATATTCGTTTCTACCGCTTCATTCTTGTGTTTCCGCTTGAGCCGCTTGGTGCGCGAAATTGAAGCGCGCGACGATAGTAACCAATCATTCTGGCAAAGTTTGCGCGATTTTCTCTATATGCCGTTTGTGACCATCGGCCAGTGGGTGAGCGAGAAATACGCCAAAATTAACCTCGTTTCAAACATGCTTGATCTGTTCGTAGAGCTACCAATGAAAGATATTTTACGCGCTATTCGTCGTTGGAATATCTTCATATCAAGCAAAAAAGACGAAATATAAGACTAGTATCTAGTTGATATGTTAGTAATAATTAGTTACGCCAGGCGGCAGAGTGCTTAGTAAAGCTTAAAAGGCATATCGAAAACCCCCGATCTTGTCCATACTGGATGTATGGGAGTCGGGGGCCGTGCGTTGATAGCTTTTTCACTTAGGCCTTAAGATAAGCGAGTCTCCTCTTTGCTTTATTGTAAATAGACTCAGCTTCGGCCTTGTTCTGCGTCCAGAACACGTTGAAGTAGGGAGCGCCTGACCAACCACGTTCGTTGACCTCATTCGTTCCATAGCCAACAAGCTCTTCGCCGGTTAGCGCATCCCTACCGTAAATCACCTCCTTGAACGGAATATCGGCCTCATCCGACTCGGGCGTGATGAGGACAATTTTTGTATCTTTGCACCTGTCCCACTGCTCTCTATTAAGTGTCATACGAACTTTAGCCTTGAAACATGAGCTTAGTGCTTCTATTGGCCGCTTGAGATTGTCGCTCACCATTGACTGGAGATAGGCATCTACGATAATTTCGCGACCATCTGGCAGGAATATTCCTGCATCTGGTAGCTCTCTCCAGTCAAGCCCTTTTTCTTCGTAGAAGTCAATCTCGACTATGGGGTTATGTGAGGAATACCGAATCGGGAACTCCTTGCCCAGAGTTACAATGGCGCCAGGGTTCGACTCAACGGACGATTTTACAAGATCCTCGTCAAGAGCCGGCAACTGAAGTGCGCTAACATCCTGAATTTCTGCCACTCTCCGCGCACCAAGAAGAGCGTTACTATAGAGCTCATATATTTCGTTCGGCGAGTACACCCTGAAGGTTTCCTCGCAAGTCCGCATATTGAGCTCCTTGGCCTTAGCTTGCCGCGCCGAATTAGCCTTCAAGACTTCATTGAGCGCGGTGTTCGGAAGCTCCGAATGGCTACTTAGCCACTGAGCAAACACCTTTCCGGCGTCCTCATGCTTGGGGTCATCGACAGCCTCTTCCTTGATTTTGGCTCCGTTGAAGTATGTTTCGGTAGTCGAAACCACCACATCCTTCTCGGAGTCATAACGCGGGTTGAGGCCAGTTTTGAGCTCCACGAGCTGAGGGGCGATCTCGGCCAGCCACATTGGGTCAACCTTACTCGCCATCTCGATGAGGTATAACGTTATTTTGCCACGTCTCGTCGTGATTTCGAGATCAAGCGGTTTACCGATCAGCCACCTAGCGCTACGCACGAGCGAGCTTTGGCCGAGCTGACGATCTACTTCGTCGCCATTTCGGTATTCACCGGAGTAGTCGATACGGTGGTACAGGTGATCCACCATACCGGCCGCTATTGACTTTATGATGTCTTCACGGTTTCCGGTAGTGCCTAACTCGAACCTTTTGTTACGGCAAACTACCTTTATTAGCCGTTGCCGAATCTCTTTGGCCTTATAATAGGCATTTGAAGAAACTCCCTTCCTCCGCATTTCGTCTTTGTTCATACTTTTTGCCAACTCCCACACCTCTAGCTGGCCGATTATGTCTGATTCGTGACCATCAGACACCATTTCGCGCCAGTCGGGATTATAGGGGTTTTTGCGTGACGGTGTCGGAACGACAATCCCACCATCTTGCTCCATAATAGCAGCAGCGGTGATAATATCGTCTAAAACCCCACGCTTATTGGCCTCGATCAGCATTCTGCCATTGTTTATAGAAACCGGCAGTTTGTTGATCTGGCGCCCCATCGGTGTTACTGTCCCATCTGGATTCATGCAGCCGAGCCTGATTAAGGACTCTTTGGCCTTTTGGATCCGCTTTAGGGAAGGCTGATGGAAAAACTCAAGCTCTTCCATATCAAACCCGGCAATCGCGAGCCGTAAAACTGTCTGATCGAGCCTCCTGCGCAGGATCTCTGCGACTGGAAACTCGTCCCGATCGGCTTTTGGAACTGGGCAATGGTCGATATAGATACCTTCCTTCGTCCGTCCGGCACGGCCTTTGCGCTGCGTCCTATTGGTCAACGAGATTGGCCTGATATACAAGCCTTCAATGTTGTCCCTGAGCTCGATGCGTCGCTCCAGGCCTGAGTCGATGACAACGTCGATGTCATCAATTGTGGCGCCGGTTTCAACCACATTAGTTGACACTACTACCTTCGAGTCATAATGCCTAAAACTGGCCGCCTGCTCATCTGGTGTTAGATCGCCGTGCAACGGCAGAATCTCCGAGTCAATCTCCATCCTTCTCAGGGTTTTAATCGTCTCATTGATATCAGCCTTTCCAGGCTGGATCACGAGGATGTTGTGGCCTTCGCTTACGAACTTAGCCACATCATCTTCAATACTCCGACCCGGCTGACGTTCTTCAACTGTGAAGAGTCTGCCCGGAACTGAAATCACTGGAGCTCCGTCAAAAAACTTCGCCAGCTCTTCAGCTTCGAGCGTCGCACTCATGATGACAACTTTGAAGTTGCACCCGAGTCTGACCTGCTTTTTCGCCCATGCGACCAAGACCTCCATGTTCTCGTTCCACTCGTGGACTTCATCAAGAATCAGGATGCCCTTGTTCGCGCCAATCAGCTCTCTTACGAGCGCTAACCCGTCGGTGCAAAATAAGCAGCGAGTTGCGGGGCTGTCTTGCCGATCCACCGCAGTGCGGTAGCCCACAGTCATGCCAAGCTCTTCGCCAACTTCTTCTGCCACGCGGGCCGCCACCGTCCGTGCCGTCAATCTCCTGGGCTGTGTCACGACCATGTCATAACCAGCCTCCAGCAGGTATTGTGGCACTTGGGTGGACTTGCCAGCTCCGGTCTCTGCCGTAATGATAACCACATTGTGGCTCTTCACGGCTTCGACAATATTGTCGCGGTAGCTAGCGATCGGGAGTTCTTGCTTTACGATATTCTTCATAATCATCTCCTCACTCGGGCGGCTTGATATCAAGCCCATCAAGAATGTATTCTTGATGTTCCTCCCATAGTGGCGCGAATTAACACGTCTTCCGCCGCAGCGGCATCTGGGAAGGAAGTCCCCAAGTTCGAGTGTGCAAAGCAACTCTAAACCGTTTGAATTATAAAAGGGCATTGGGCTATCAATAACCCAACATCCCACGCCTACATTGTATCACACTTACTCAAAAAAGTCAATAGATTTATGCTTATCTTTGTATTTCGTCAATATCTATAACTTCGTCAAACCCCTCCTTTGTTGAAGCCGGGTTCTTTGCCAAAGATTTGTGCATTCTCTCGATAGCGTGATCTGGAACTATTCTTTGGCGCCCCTTATTTCTCTCTTTTGCTGTTTCCAAACCAACCTTAAAATTGACCGCCAAAACCGTCTTTGCTCCCATATCTCGATACATCTTGACAGCATCGTGGCGTCGAAAAGCCTCTGCATGAGTTGCGTCTACAATAACAGATTCGCCTATCGCCAAACTATCTTGAACTCGGCGGTAAATTTCCTCCCAAACCTCTTTATTTTTACTTTGGTCTGCCTCCGCTCCAGTCAATTCCTCTCTAATTTGATCAGTGCTTATTCGTGCTATCCCTGTAACCTCCGACAGCTCCGACAAAACAGTAGACTTGCCAGAGCCCGGCACTCCTATGCTCATTACTACAAATGGTGTATCTACACCAGATAATACTTTCGGTAACTCGTCTTTGTGCACTACGTAACCTTTTCTTCTGAAGGGTCAATGGGGACAATGTATTCATCTAGTGTCGTACGCAATGGGATGGCCTGAATTGAGTGCCAATTCTTAATATCGTCTGAGTCTACAGGTCTAGCGCCCTCAGCTATAGCAATCGTGACATGCTTTTGATCTTTGGTGGACGGGACCTCCGTTTCAATGCCAACCGCAATGGCTTTATCACTAATTCCTAGTGATGTAGCAACAATATCGAATTGTTCACCAAGATGTGATTTGTTAAATTGTCCAACATCTTGGGCGTCTTGGGTAAAATGATGTGTTGTCATATGATGGGCTATAATAGTCCAAGAATCTGGTATCTCTACTAATTGCCTAACGGACGAGATAAGCCTATCGCGACTCTCCTCATCGAGAAATAAACCAGAATATATATATTTTGTCTCAGTCGACACTTCATTGCTAGGCAGCGTCTCTACTGGCGGCATTTCTACCGATTGGGCTGCTTCTTCCGCTTCCGGCAGTCGTGATGTCGACTCCAATCCCTCTTTCATAATTTAATCTCTTCAGTACCAATATTCTACCTCAAAAACTTATTTCTGGCTAGTGCTTGCCAACAGATAAACCTTCAAGATAAAGGTATAGCCCGGCGTTTTACGGCCGGGCTATCCCCAACGATATTCAATTGTCTTTTGGGCATCCCGCATAAAACTGAGTCAGTATTTGTTTTCCGCATGTGTTTCACAGCGGCAGCTTGACTCGTTTTTGCGAGATGCCCGATCATCGGTTACACGAGGGCGAACCTCTTGCAACCGATGATTTTGCCCTCCCCGTCGCGGACGGGGTCGGCGGTGATGACGAGATCGTCCGTCGTGCGCCCCTCGGCGGCGGCGGCGTTCGCCGTGATGATGGACACCACGTAGAACGTGTCAGCCGCGGGCGCGGGCAGATCTTCGGTGGAGCCGAAGGACATACGGACGAGCTCGATGCCGTCCAGATCTCCGACTACCTCCTGAGCCTGCGTCGCACGGGCGACGCCTTTGGACGGGAATGCCGCTTTCACGGTGCCGTCCTCGGCGATGATGCTAACGGCGTGGGGAGTGAGATTGATAATGGTAGCGTTCATAATGCTACCTCCTTTCAGAATATGGGGCAAGGCCCCGAAATCAGGGAGTCAGTCCCAGTACCGCCCCAGCAAAACTCTTTTTTCGCAAAGCGGGGTAGCTGCGCATAAACCCGGGTTCACGCGCAATTATCCCGCTTCTTAAATCAAGAGCTACCGGACAATTTCTTTACGTTGGATTTGAATGTGCGATGAGCCAGACTCAAGTGTCTACCCATTGTAGCACAAGTACCCAAAAAAGTCAATACTTTTATAATATTTCATACCATTCGCAATAAAATAAGACTGATTAATTCAAAAAATCCAGTTTCTGGTACGCCCGGCAGGATTCGAACCTGCGACCCCTTGGTTCGAAGCCAAGTACTCTAATCCGCTGAGCTACAGGCGCATCAAGGTTAATTATAACAGATTAAAGTGGTATAATGAAGAGCATGCAAGAAAACGTTTTGATATCTAAATTGACCACAATGCGCCTGGGCGGAGCGGCTAAATACGTGCAAGAGATTACGGCGCTAGAACAAGTAGATGAGGCTTACGGGTTTGCGCAGAAAAATCAGCTACCAGTTTATGTACTAGGCCAAGGCAGCAACGTGATTGGCCACGACGAAGGTTTCAGCGGCCTAGTTTTGGTGAACAAACTGAAGGGCTTTGAAACTGTTAGCGAAACTAGCGATGAGCTGGTGGTGCGTGCTAGCGCTGGTGAGATGCTAGACGACTTCTGTGAATATACTGCCAGCCGCGGTTATACTGGCATGGAGGCCATGAGCGCCATTCCTGGCACTTGTGGCGCGGCGCCTGTGCAAAACGTGGGGGCTTATGGGCAGGAAATCAAAGACGTGCTAGTTGAAGTGGGGGTTTACGACTCTTTGCAGGTACGGCACCTGCAAATTAGGGCAGAGGATTGCGGGCTTGGTTATCGTAGTAGTATCTTTAATACCACCGAGTTTGGGCGTTATTTTATCACTTCTATCACCGTAAAGGTGCGAAAAGGCCAGCTGAAACCGCCGTTTTATGTGTCTTTGCAGGCTTTTGTGGAGCGCGAGGGGCTTACTGATTTTAGCCCGCTGTCGATTCGCCATGCGGTTAGTGCGGTGCGAGCAGGTAAGCTGCCTAACCCTAAAGAAATTGCGAGTTCGGGGTCGTTTTTCAAGAATGTAGTTGTGCCGAGTGCTAAAGTAGCCGAGCTAAAGGCTAAGGGTATTCGGATCTGGCAGGAAAACGGTAAAAATGTTATCCCGAGCGGTTGGCTGGTTGAGCAGGCTGGGCTAAAGGGTAAGGAATTGCACGGCATGCGAGTTAGCGATAAGGCGGCCTTAATTTTGATCAATGAATCGGCGAAAAGTTATGCTGATCTGGCAGCGGCGCGGCAAGAAATTATCAATGCGGTGCGTGAAAAGTTCGGCTTCACGCTTGAGCAAGAGCCAGTGGAGATTGCGTGAAAGAGTTATCGGGTGCTGAATTAGTTGGTTTTATTAAGGAGCGGCAGCTGCGTCAAGTGCGCGGGTTGCGTCAAGTGTACGGTGTAGTGCCGAAGTTGCTAATCTTGCGCGACAACGACGCCGCGGCAATCAGCAAATATGTTGAGCTTAAAAAATGCTACGGCGAAGATATTTTAGTGGAAGTTGAAGAAAAAGTTTTGCAGGTACCGTACCTGCAAGAAGAAATTGAACGGGCGAACGGTGATTCAAGTATTCACGGTGTTATTGTACAGCTTCCTTTGCAAGATACTGCCTTGGAAAAACTAGATGATATTTTAAGTAAGATTGCGCCCGAAAAAGACGTAGACGGGCTTAATCCACACTCTATTTTGCAGGTACGGTACCTGCAAAGCGACCAAAACAGTCGGCCACTCCTTGCAGGTACGGTACCTGCAAAAACTGAAAAAACTGTAGAGCTGCCGATGTTTGTATCTGCTACGGCTACGGCGATTGATTGGCTACTAACAAGTTATAATATTGAGTTGTTAGGTAAGAATATCGCTATTGTGGGGCAGGGGCGGTTAGTTGGTGCGCCGTTACTGAATCTCTGGCGAGCGAGCGGTTATAAGGTAATCGGTTTTGATATTAACGATGCCGAAAAGTTGCCTGCTGAACTGCCAAACTACGATGTGATAATTTCTGCTACTGGCCAACCAGGGTTACTAAAGCCTGAAATGGTGAAGAGCGGAGCTGTGGTGGTAGATGCTGGCACGGCCAGTGAAATCGGCGTGATTAAGGGCGATGCCAGCGACGAGCTACGTGCTCGCCGTGATATTATCATCACGCCAAAAGTTGGCGGGGTTGGCCCGTTAACTGTCGCAGTTTTGTTTGATCACGTTATTCAGGCGGCCAGCCAAAGTGTTAAAGGCTAACTTTCAGAGCTTTCAACGCTGATGGCATTCTTGACACGTTCTACCACCTGGCGTGGTGTTAATTCGGCTTTCAAAATATAGCCCAGCACATCTAGCTCATCTAGCATTTTTGGCGACTCCTCTTTAGATGTATTGGTGAGAATGATTACTGGAATATCTTTACCCCAGTCGTTAGCGCGGATTTCTGTTAGTACTTCGTCACCGTTCATGCCAGGCATCTGTAGGTCTAGTAAGATGATATCAGGTAAAAGATTGCGAACCATATCAATACCAGCTCTGCCGTCGGTGGCAAGTTCCACGTCGAAACCGTCGGCCTCAAACTTCATGCGGTACATCTGAGATATCGTTGGATCGTCTTCGATAATAGCGATTTTTATTTGTTTGCCCATTTCCTCTTAAATATACGCCATATTTACACTTAAGTAAAGTTTTATTGAACACCTATGTGTCACTGTCTTATGTGTTATACTCAAGGTGGAGGATTTTATGGTCGAGAAACGGAAGGGCGGTTTGAGTGCACTTGTAGCGCGTGATTATAAACTAGACATTATTAAACACGACTTACCAGACGAGTATGCCGCCCCTGGTGATACCGCTCGGGTTATTAAAGATATGCAGATAGCGGTTGGCTTAAATCGTGATTTCGTAGACAGTGGTTATCAGGTAACTCCCGACAATAATCCAGGCCTTGGTTATATACTGTCGGTAGCGCCAGGTATAGCGCGTTGGCTGCAATCGTCCAAAATTTCGTCTTCATTAGCGCTTGACCCTTTTTATATGCCTGTGCCAGGCTTTATAAGTTCGGTACATACGGTAGACCCTAAGTCGACGGTTTGGCTTGCCAACAAGCCACTATGTGTGGCGCTTCGAGCGCGCGCTAAAATCGAGCAGCAGATTTACTATAACTATATTGACCAGACCGATTGGCTAGTGGTTGCGGCTGGGCGCGGTCGTTATCCATTGACGGCTGCAGCAAAAGCAAAAATAGCTGGACATTGTGGGCCACACATTACTTTTGTCGATATTGACTCAATCGCCCTGCACCAGATACAAGGGCTGGCTTACGACTGTGTTTATCCAGCCGTCAGCTTGGTAGACCGCGACATACTGGATCTTAAGGGGTTTTGCCGCCAGCGGGCCGAAGTTAGGCTGTTGCGGCGTCTAGCCACTGGTAAGTGGCCTCTTGATACGCCAACTACCATTCGACACGGTCACTACGGTGTAGTTAGCAGTATAGGGATGAGCATGTATATCCCCGACAGCGTATGGGATCTAACCTTGCCTCGTAAAGTACTAGGGCGCACTACTGTTAAGAAAGCTGGTGTGGTTGAGTTTTATCGATCGTTGTGGCGTCACGTTAAGCCAGGTGGCATTATGATGGTGGATGCTATCAATCATGGTAGCCCAAACAATCATGTCGACCTGCAGCTTGATACAATTCAAACCATAGGTTGGCGCGAAATGTATCAGCGTAGTACGGAACAGGTTCTAGACTTAGCTAAGCGTGCTGGTGTGGACGCCGTGAAGATTGAGCGTCACGACTCTACAGGCTTCTTTAGTATTTACGTTTTTTATAAAAAAGCCTAAATGTAGTACAATTAAATCAGATGATGTGGGTGGGGCGTTCAGTGCTGTTGATTGCTGTTATAGTGGCAGTAATTGTTAGTTTGTTAACGCTGGCTCAACGCGGTAGCTTAGCTCGCCGAGTACTGTTTTTCATATCAAACATGGCTTGTGCCGTCTGGGCGGCTAGCATTGCGGTTTTCTTAGACACCGATAACCCAGAAGTACTGCAAACGTCGGCTCAAGTGTTCTATATCGCAGCTGCCTTAATTGTTTGGGCTTTAGTATCGGCAACTTATGTGTTCTTCAAGCCGCGCAAGGGTGTTTTGTTTCCCGTTATCGTCACAGCAATACCGTTAGTGTATGTCGTCTTGATGATAGCTTTGCGGCCAACCAGTATCATATCTTCTGTCCATATAAGCGATCAGCACAATTCAGTAACCCTAGACCCTATCGGCTATCTGATATACGTGGTTTATTTCACTGCCTTCAGCTTGATGGGACTATACTTCTTTTGGCTGGAAGCACGTTCTACTCATGACGCCACCCTTCGCCAGCAGATCAAGTACATACTTGTAGTTTACGTGATCGACTTTATTATTGGCGCTACATTCAACCTGTATCTGCCGTGGATAGGTATCTACAGCCTTATTTGGGTTGGGCCTATTAATATCTTGGTGATGGCTGTTATGTTATATTGGGCGGTTATTCGTTACAGGTTATTCGATTTTAGAGAGTTCGTGATCAATATGATGGCTTACGTAGTGGCTGCGTTGATTGCTATAGTAGTTTATCTATTTGCGCTTTGGCCGTTATATAGCTTGATATTCGACGTAAAACAAGCTAATTCGCGAGTTCACATGTTAAGCATTATGGTGATCGTCGTTATGGTTGCATTAATGCCGTTCATTCATAACCTAAATAGACGTTTAACTAGGCTGTTTTATCCGAACAGCTATCACATCGATCACATTATTCAGCAGCTTAACAGGGCGATCATCAAAAACCATGATACGGCACGTTTGTTAGCTAGTAGTGCTAAGTTGGTTAATCGTGCGTTACAAACTCGGTTTGTTAGCTTTGTGATTATGCGTCAACCAAGGCGTATTTTGGTTTCTGGGTCGCCACCGCGATCATTAAATATAGAGGAGGCAGACGAGTTGGCGCGCTTAGTAAGGCAAAGTGATGATATCGTAATATTTCCGAGTTCATTAGCAGATGGTAAGGGGGCGGCCATCGCGCAACGTCATCATATAGCGGTATTAGCGCAGATTAAGTATCAGCTTGATGCCGGTGACGATTTGGTGGGGTATATGGCTATTGGCTACAAGGCTCGATCAAGAAGTTTCGTGCAACGTGACATTGAGCTGCTTAACGCGGTGTCGGGTCTAATGGCGCTGGCAATTGAAAACGCCAATTATTATCAGCAGGTGCGCAGTTTCAACGAAAACTTACGCCAAGAAATCGCCGTGGCTACGGCTCGGCTGCGGCATAGCAACCGTAAACTGCACAAGCTCGACGAAGCAAAGGATGATTTTCTCTCTATGGCCTCGCACCAGTTGCGCACGCCGCTCACCAGCATCAAGGGTTATTTAAGTATGGTACTAGAGGGTGACGCGGGCCGTATTAGTGCTGTGCAGCGTCATTTTCTACAAGAGGCTTTCCAAAGCAGCAACGACATGGTGCGCATCATCAACGATCTACTCAGCGTGTCGCGTATTCAAACGGGTAAGTTTATGCTTGATAAAACCAATATTGATATGGCCGAGCTAGTGCAAACTGAAGCTGGCTCAATGGTTGACACCGCGGCGGCATATGGTCAGAAAGTAGCACTCAATATTGAGGAAGGTGATTACGCCACCAATGCCGATGCTCTTAAAATTCGCCAGATAGTTGATAATTTAATAGATAACGCTATTCATTATTCTGATAAAGGTGGGCTTATAACGGTTAGCCTAAGCTTGGAAAATGATAAGATATACTTCCGAGTAGCGGATAGCGGCATCGGCGTACCCAAGGCTGAACTACCTAATTTATTCACCAAGTTTCAGCGCGCTGGCAACGCTCGCAAGCGCCGCCCAGACGGCACGGGAATTGGTCTTTTCCTTGTAAAACGCATAGTCAAAGAGCACGGTGGTGACGTGTTCGTGCAAAGTGAAGAAGGCAAAGGTAGTGTGTTCGGTTTCTGGTTACCGAAATAGCCCTGCAACGAAAATCACCCCCAGTTTCCTGAGGGTGATTTTCTATTTGTTTGAGCAGATCGCTCTTAAACTAGGAGCGGTCAAACTCTTACGCAATTTGGCGACGGCTGGCTATGTAGTAGGTGATAGCTGTGGTGAGTGTGCCGATACCGGCAACAGTCATGAAAGCTTCACCAGGCCCTGTGACAGGCAGCTTATCCGTAGGTGCAGGTGGAGGAGTAACTGGGGTGACAGGCACATCCTCTTTACACTCAGGGTCATCTGGAGCTAAGTGCTCTTTACCAGGAATTGGGCAGTTAGGTTTATCTTCTGGCAGAACATCGAGTGAACCTTTACAAGCGGTGCTGGTAACAGTTTTATTGCTACCGTTTACCTTAAAGGTAACTCTAGCTTCGACTGTATATTTACCAACAGTATTGCTTTCAAAGATGTTCTTTTCGCTGCTTTGGACAGTCTTACCGTTTGCATCCTTCACGATGTATACAGTTTTTACATAAGTAGCACCATCTTTAGCGGTGTAGTTGTTACTAAATTCAAACTTCGTGCGGTTGATCTTCTTGATACCTAAGTTATCACAGGTATAAACCGGTTCTTTAGGACAATCTTTTTCGACAATCACATCGGCTGAATCTTCCTTGGCAGTATAGCGGTCGCTAGCGCGGCCGATATTGCGCAAGGTGTTGGTGTTACACGCTAGGTCTTTAGCCTCAGCCACCTTGGTGGTGAAGCGTACATAGGCGTTGCTACCTACAGCGTAATTACCGATATTTACACCGGTGTTGGTTACGACATCATTGCCGTACTGCATCTTATAACCGTTAGGGTTAGTGGTGTTGTACAGAGTTGTTGTGCCGCGTACGAACGTTAGGCCTTCAGTAGGTAGAAAGTCGCGGATGGTTACGTCCTGAGCTTCTATTTCACCAGTGTTCTTGTACTCAATTTGGAACTCTACTTCTTGGCCAGCCTTGGCGTTAACACTTTCTTTCCAAGTTTTGTCGGCATCGTCCTTGATACGGACTTTTTTGCTTACACTTAAGTCTGGAGTAGGCGCAAACTGCGGTTTAACGGCAAATGTTACGAAGCCGTCGTACTGGAAACAGCCAGGAATATCACCATTCATGGTTTTGTAGCCTAATCTGACGCCAGTACTAGTTACAATAGTATCTTTAAGACTGAATTTACCAAGATTGTTTTCGTACAAGGCCGAGCCTGGCACATACGCTAAGTTAAAGTCTTGATTACTCTTGAATGTCACGCCGTCCCAGATTTTCTGAGGAGTGGCGTTGCTCGAAGTTAGCGCACCGGTCACGTTAATTGACTTACCAGTTGTGGTTGGCACTTCAAACATCGAGGTTACGTTACGAGCGATTGCACCCTCGCCCTTAGGGTTATTATTGTGCACATACATGCGCACCAGATATGTCTTGCCTTTTTCGACGGTAATTTCGTCGTGCCAGACGTTCTGTTTGCCACGGTTACCATCGTCGACGCGGGCGTTAACGAAGTTGAACTCATGGCCAATTGGGTTGTCTTTAATGGAGTTTAGTACGATCTTGTCACCTAAAACACCACTGTTGATTTCTGCTATGGTGTACTCGGGTCGGCCGGTTGTATCCATGGCCACCAGAGTAGCTGGCACCACGATTGCAGCTAGTGCAATCGCTAAAGCGATAAAACGCTTAGGTGCCCGCTTCACAGCGGTTAAAAACTTGTTCATAAAACACTCCTTCCAAATGTCTTATATTTGATAATTATATAAAATGCCCCCACCTATCGGAGGATATAAGTTTCAGCTCAAACCCTTCTCTTATGGTTGCATTATAGATGAAATTAAATGAAAAATCAAAAGTATCAACGAGCAAATCACAAAGACTGCCGTCAACTTTACATAGACGCCAAATTGTTAATGGACGTCTGATTCGGGATATCATAACAAATCGGATTATTGCGAAACATTCTAGAAGCTATGGAGTGCCCCCGGGGCGCCGCTCAGTGAAGAGCGGGCCCCGAGGGTACAATGTGCTTCGTGACATCTCCTAGGCGTACTGCCAGATCTTAATCTGGCTCTGGCAGTACGCCTGTGTTTGCACTGCCACTGCTATTAGTGGCACCTTCATCCCGCGGCGCCGGGTTATCGGGCATAGTAGAGCCCTGACCCGGCTGGTCCACCACGTGAGGTGGATCTGCAGCGGGTGGTGCTGACGGTGGTGCATACACCGCTGGTGGGCTTGGTTCAGTATATTTCTGATCCTTGCCACCGTTTGGTGCACTTCCGTCAGTGGTGCCACCACCGCGACCCGTATTCGGAGAGTTATTAGAACTCTTCGTCGGGTCTTTCAGGAGGCCGCCACCGCCACCTTCACCGCCACCAGGCGTGGTGGTTGTGGTTTCGGCGGGGCGTGTGGACTTAACGGGGAATTCAATCCTCTTGTCAAAGAGGTTGACTCCGAACAGCCCAGAGCGCCCGTCCTTGTGAACGACTTTGAACCAAATAGCCGTGAGGCTCTCGGTTTTATCGTTCACGCCACTTCGGTGGTACTGGATGCTACCTTGCGGTAACATATTCCAGTTGACCGCCTCTTTGGCGGACGTTTCGGCGATGTCGAAACAGTCGAGCACGTATATATACGCCGTAGCGTATTTTCTGTACTCGGTGTTCACAAACACCACTTTGCCGTCAAGGACGAGCGCGTCTTCGCGTGTGGGGGTGGTGACGAAGTCACCTGTGGCGTCGTATTTACGCCACTCCATAAATGACGACCACCCTGGGCCATCCTTGACCATTGACTGGTCAACTTTGGCGAGGGCTTCCCTCATCCATGGGTTTGCCGCGACAATGGCTTTCACCATCGTTACCGTGTTCGCATCGAGCTTAGCGCCCTTTACGTCTACGTTGTCGTCGGCAACTGCGACCCACCCTTGCAGGTGGTCATCCAGTAGCTCCGGTGTCGTAAGCAGCGGAACGTAAAGATCACGTTCCAACTCCAACTGCTCACCAGCGTCTGTAATTAACGGAAAGCTGACGGGGTCGTCAATTTCCGTCCCTGCCGCCGCGGATGCGGCCTCTACTCTCGCCTCATTTGACTGAGGCATTGAGAGCTTCGACCACTCCCATGTCGGTTCCATCCAGTCCAACGAGTGGGCCTGGATGGCGTCAACATCGGCCACGGGCACCCCTGTGGTGCCGTCGATTGTGACACCCTCGGGCAATTGCTCGCCCTGATCTGGTGTCACCTCTGTCGTCGCTACTATGGCCCTACCTGCCGTAATGACAAGTAAGACAACCAAGGACGCGACGACGATTACGAATACTCTCTTGGTCATCAATCTCTCCTTTCTAATCATCCGCCGCGCTAGTTCGGCGCGCCGGTTTCTGTCCCCCTGTCGCCGGCTTCTTGCGCTCATTGCGCTTCGCCGGCTCCGGCTTTGGCTCCGGTTTCTTTACCTTTGCCTTTGGAGTTTCATCCTTAGGCTCAGGCTCCGGTTCGGGCTCGGGCTCATCTTTAGGCTCCGGTTCGGGATCGATAACTACAGCATCTTCTGCGATGATGCTGTAGTTTTGGTGTGCCGTGCCGCGTGGCCATTTGAAGACCACAGCAGCGACACTGAACACCATGAAACCTACAACTAAACCCAATAAGTTATGGGTTAGTGCGGTTCCTGGTGCAAAGAAACACAGCCCGAAAGCAGCTGCCCCGATGGCAGCGCTGACGACCCAGTGCCACGCCTGGCTAGCCGTTCGGTCGAGATTACGAATAATCTCGTGGGTCTCACGGGCGACCCTGTAGTTGGCAATGCCAATTATGGCGCCCATGACACCGACTTGCGTGGATACGCGAGCCAGCTGTTCAGGCGCTGTGGCAGGGTTGGTCGCCTGCGCCTGGCACTGTCCTAACGTCTGGGCAAAAATGCCCATGCTCTGGTCTAAGCTGTCAAGCCCGGACAGCTTAGTTTGCGGTGCCGTGTTGGCGACCGCGGTGTTGGTGTTTTGAGTATTCATTGTGAATACCTCCTTTCATTATTTACACCAGTGTCGCAGCGCCTCCACGGCGCATCACGAGCTATCGCGGGCCGCGTTTGAGATGATCATACCCGGATAGCTTAGTATGGGCTAAAAAGTCCACACAAAGCTATCCAGGTTAACCAAGAAAAATAAACTGATATGTCACGAATTTTGCAGATAGACGAATCTTTCTGCAATAATCCGATTTGTTAATGATCGTCCTGATGCTACAGTTTCTTATAACACCTGCGCATCTCAGACTATATCCACACTAGCATAAAATATAAGAGATGTCAATAGCTCTTGCGCATTTTATGCATTAATGCAATAAAATGGTTAAGCTTTAATCGGCGGGGTTTGGTTTACAGATTAGAAAAAACTTGTTAGTATAAATTTACATGGTCCCGTCGTCTAACGGTTAGGACACCAGGTTTTCATCCTGGCAACAGGGGTTCGATTCCCCTCGGGATCACCATACAGAAAGGGCATATATGGTAAAGAAAGACGAGTTTGCGGAATTATTTAAATACGTGCAAGAAATGCACGCCGATCTTAAGGGCGATATTTCTGAGCTTAAATTAGAAATGGACGAAAGGTTTGAACGCGTTGAAGGCGCGTTAGATTCAATTATCAAAGATGTTGACGAAAAAGTGTCGAATGTTGATGCGCTAGAAGCTCAAGTTGATCGTCACGAGCGCTATTTTGGCAAGATTTCTAATATTCTGGAAGTTGACTTGGATGGTGTAGAAGCGTAGTCTGGGTGGGTATGAGTAAAAAATTCAAAAGAACCAAAATTTTAGCAACTATCGGGCCGTCGGTGTTTTCGAGCGAAATGATTGAAAAACTCTTGAAGGCTGGTGTAAACGGCTGCCGCATGAACTTTAGCCACGGTAGTCACGAAGAAAAAGACGAACAGATTGGCTGGATTCGCAGCGCCAGTAAAAAAATCGGGCGTTCGGTAGCCATCGTGCAAGATCTGCAAGGGCCGAAAATCCGCCTGGGCGAAATTAAAGATGATCACCTTGATGTTAAGCAAGGCGACGAGCTGGTGCTCGATTTCACCCTGAAACAACACGATGGTGGCAAAACCTTGCCCGTGCAGTACAACTTGGCTGAAAAAGTAAAACCTGGCGAGCCGTTGTTTATTTTTGACGGTAAGGTGCGCACCGAAGTGATAGGTGTCACTAGCGCTACAGCCATCAAAGTTAAGGTGATGAACGACGGTTTCCTTATGAGTAAAAAAGGCATTAATCTGCCTGATACCGACATGGGCGGCGACATCTTAACGCCGAAAGATCTTACTGATATAGAATTTGGCGCAACGCGCGATTTCGATTATGTGGCGATTAGCTTTATCCAGAGTGCTGATGACGTGGAGCGGGTGCGCCAAGCGCTACTGTCTTACGGTTCAGAAGCGCAAATAATTGCTAAAATCGAAACCAAAAAGGCTGTAGAGACGTATGAAACGATGGAAGAAATCGTGAAAGCGGCCGACGGTATTATGGTGGCGCGCGGCGACATGGCTTACGAGGTTGGCTTAGAGGTTGTGCCAGTGGTGCAACGCAAGCTGGTGTCACTTTGCCGCAAACATGGTAAGTTGTGTATTATCGCTACGCAGATGATGGCTAGCATGGTAGACAGTCCTGTGCCAACTCGCAGCGAAGTGAATGATGTGGCGACCGCTGTAATTCAAGGTGCTGATGCTGTCATGCTATCTGATGAGTCTACGGTTGGTAAATATCCTATAGAAACGGTGATGGCCATGCGCAAAGTTATTCTTTACACTCAAGAAAATTGCGAAGTTGATGCTTGTTTAGAGGTAGAGGTGGAAAATAAAAGTGGTATTAAATACGACGCTTTGAGTGAAGCTGCGGTAGATATTGCCGAGCGTATTAAAGCAGACGCTATTGTTTGCGAAACGAAAACGGGCCTCACAGCTTGGGCGATTTCTGCCAACAGGCCAAACATCCCTATTTATAGCGTAACTAGCAATGCCCGCGTGGCGCAGCAGTTGGCGCTCACTTACGCTAATTCGTCTTATGTGCGCCCCTATAGCGACACTTATGGCTACGACTTAGCTAAAGAGCTAAAGAATAACGGGAATAAGTTTGATGTTCTAGAGCCAACCGTGGTGATTGTGTCGGGCAGGCATAAAAACGTAGTGGGCGGAACAGATACAATTCAGGTGCGAAAAATTAAATAAAGGTGTAAGGGGTGGGGTTTAACAAGAAAACAGTTGAAGACGTAGAAGTGCACGGTAAAGTGGTGCTGCTTCGCACCGATTACAACGTGCCGATAGACGCTGCGGGGCGTATTACCGATGCATTCCGTGTGACGCGCTCAGTGCCCACCATTCAATATCTGTTAAGCCATGGTGCGCAAAAAGTGGTGATTGTAAGCCACTTGGGAAGGCCAGAAGGGCGTATCAACAGCCGTTTATCTTTAGCGCCAGTGGCGGCAGTGTTGAAAAATGAGCTGCCGAGCGTGAATGTTGTTTTCGCAAATTTCTTACCAGGAGTGATGGGCGATGGTTCAGAATTTCTGGCTAATATGACGGCTACTCCTGTTGGTAGCGTGGTGATGCTAGAAAACTTGCGTTTTAACCCTGGCGAAGAACAAAACAGTGAAGAGTTCGCTCGTAGCTTAGTGCAAGTAACGGGTGCGGATATATTCGTACAGGATGGTTTTGCGGTATTACACCGCGAATCAGCCACCACAAACGCCATCACACGGCTTTTACCGAGCGTGGCGGGTTTATTAGTTATTCGAGAGGTGTCAGCTCTCCAGCAAGCCATTTATAACCCTGTGCGGCCATTTTTATCCATAAATGGCGGCGCGAAAATTAGCGATAAAATCGGGGTTCTTGAGAAATTAATGGAAGTGTCAGAAGGTATGTTGATTGGTGGCGCTATGGCTAACACCTTCTTGCAGTACAGCGGCCTTAATGTGGGCGCGAGCAAGGTGGAACTTGGGCAGGGAGCAACTTTGAACGCAATTTATGCGGCTAAAACCGCTCGAAATGTGCAGCTACTAGTGCCGAAAGACGTGGCGGTTGTAAGAGAAATCGCCCCTAACGCTAAGGTGGATATAAAATCTGTTTCCGCGGTAGGTAGCCACGATATCATTGTGGATATTGGCCCACGTACGGCTGAACTGTTTACGAGTATGATTCACGAGGCTAATACGATATTTTGGAACGGCACGCTGGGCATAACGGAGTATGCGCAGTTTTCAAGCGGTTCACGAGCCGTAGCAGAAGCCATTGGCTACAAGCGAAACGGCCTTACTATTATCGGTGGCGGCGACACAGCAGGCTTTGTGCGCAGCTTGATGCTCAGCAATCGCAACCTTGATTATTCGTTGATTTCTACCGGTGGCGGCGTAACTCTCGACTTCATAGCAAGTAAGCCACTGCCGGGGCTGGCGGGCTTACAAGATAGATGATAGAATATAATCATAAGTGGGATAAAATCATGGCAAACGCGCAAAAACTGATTATTGGCAACTGGAAAATGAACTTTACAGTAGACGAAGCTAGTCATTTCTTGCACAAGTTGGCTTTGGTAGCTAAGCCAACTACTAATGTTGAAGTGGTGCTTGCGCCAGCCCTGTTTTCTATCCAGTCTTTAAGTTTACAGGTTAATCGTAAACAGTTTAAACTGGCCGCTCAGAACTTTTATCATCGAGATTTTGGAGCGTTTACAGGTGAGACGTCGATTGCACAACTGAGGGGTTTTGTAGATTATGCCTTGGTTGGTCACAGTGAACGGCGTTATATTTTTGATGAAACTACAGATGACACGCGGCTGAAAGTGGCGGCGGCTCTGCGGTCGGGTGTTAAGCCAATTTTATGTATCGGCGAAACCGAGAGTGAGAAATCGCGCGGTGAAACAAATGACGTGATTTACGACCAACTACTGGGTGGCCTCAGAGAAGTCACTAGTGAAGATATTGTGAATGTAGTGATTGCTTACGAGCCAATCTGGGCGAAAGAAGCCAAGTTGCCCATTCCAGATGAAATCGCTAATATGGTTAAGCTTATTCGCAAGCATATCGAACATCTTTACGGTAAAAAGGCTGCTGAGGCAGTCCGTGTGGTCTACGGTGGTAGTATTGATAGTTCTACGGCTGAACCTTACCTCAAGATAACTGGCGTTGACGGTTTGTTGGTAGGTGGTGCCAGCTTGAATACTAAACACTTTTGTGAGATTATAGACATAAGCAATAAACTAACTAGAACTACGAGAGGTGGAAAGTGAACGATTTAGACTTTGACGAATTAGACAAAGCTATCGGTGGCTCGGGTGACGTGGCACCTAGCACGGATGATAGTGTGACGGCACCAGATGCGGCTCCTGCGGCTTCGGCCAAAAATACAACAGCGTCTGATGCAGATACTACCGTCACAGATACACCCGTAGAGGCAGAACCAGCAGTGTCAGCCGAGGTTGAAACTCCATCTGAAGAAACGGCTGAGCCCGCGGGTTTAAACCAAGCCGATCTTGACCCACTGAAAAACCTACAAGCTGCGGCTGCAGAAGCAGTTAGTTCAACAGAGGCCTCAGAATCACCTGTGGTTGACGAAAACGCTGAAACGGTGTCTAGTACCACTGGCGGGGTTGAAGGCGACCAAGGGGCTGCAGCGCGCTCACAGGGGCGTTTTATGGATATGGTGCACCATAGTTCAGACATGACGGTAACTAGGCCATCATCGGTACCACCATCATCGGCTCAGGTGCCACCAAGTGAGACTACCTCGCGCGAAGCTGCAGATGTATCGCCAATTAATACAGATAACGAACCTACTACAGAAGCTCACACGAGCGGCTCACCAGATGACGAACTCGCTAACGCCATCGGTTCGATAGATTTTTCGCAACCTGAGGGAGGTATTGAAACGGCATCGAAAGAGGCCACAGGTGGCTCAGAAGCGCCCACAGAGCAATCTGGCGACGAAGATACCCCTTCTGCGCCAATTAACACCGACATTGCGGTCGACCCTGTACCTGATGATTTTAGAGTTGAAGATACGCCCACACCAGAGGTAGATGGAGACGCTGGTGACTCAGCTGAAGCTAGCACCGACGAAGAACCGTTAGGCTCGCCGTTTATCCCAGATGCTCAAGTTGAGAAACGTCCGCTTGGTGGTGCACCTGCGCCGGTTGATACTGTGGAAAGCACCGATACTAACGCACCAGCGCCAGTTGTTACAGATGGCGCCACGCAGTCAATTTACGCTCCTGATGGCGCACCCACTGAGCCACCCGTAACAGCTAAAAAAGGTGGCGGTCTGATATGGTTATTTATTTTGCTGGGCTTAGTGATTGTTGGCGGTGGCGGCGGTTATCTAGCTTGGTTGCTTCTGTTTTCTAAGTAAGTTTCTGGTAAAATTATATAAATGGATGTCTTAAGTAACCTTAATGATGCTCAGTGTGAGGCAGTCGAAACCACCAGTGGGCCTCTTCTGATTTTGGCGGGTGCAGGTAGTGGCAAGACTAAAACTTTAACACATCGCATTGCTAATCTAGTGGTTAATCACGGAGTACATCCTGGCGAAATTTTAGCCGTGACATTCACCAATAAAGCTGCGGGCGAAATGCGTGAACGTTTATTTGGGTTGATGCAGGGCATTGAAGGCGATGCTGTGCAAGGGAGTAACCTTGGCCTGGCGGCCTTGAGCGCTCCTTTGAGCGGCATGCGCCAAAATGTCTCGTCGAGAAACTTTTTTCCATTTCTGGGCACTTTTCACAGCATTTGTGTGCGAATTTTGAGGATGGAGGCTGATAACTTATCGCGGGTTAGTAAAAATTTCGTTATTTACGACGATGATGACCGCCAAGCCCTTATAAAACGTGCTTCAAAAGAACTTAGTATAGATGACAAACAACTCAAGCCGCGGGCGGTAAGCAGTATGATAAGTAAGGCCAAGAATGATTGCATTGGCCTTGATGATTTTGCAGCTGCCGCCCACAATCCAACGCAGAAGGCCGTAGCCGAAATTTACCGTCGCTATGAGGGGGCACGGCGTGAGGCTGGTGCACTCGATTTTGACGACTTACTTCTTGAAACTGTCAATATGTTTAAAAACCACTCCGAAATTCGCCAACGCTGGCAGGAACGTTTCAAGCATATTTTGATAGACGAATACCAAGATACTAACGCCGTGCAGTACCAATTAGTAAAGCTGTTAGTGAATAAAGAGCGCAATATTTGTGTTGTGGGCGATGATTGGCAAAGTATTTACAGCTGGCGTGGCGCAGATTTTACTAATATT
>JAIRRY010000028.1 GCA_031255735.1 Candidatus Nomurabacteria bacterium
ACCATTGGTGGTACAGACTGCACCAGCTACACTGTAGTAAGCACTAGCACCATTACCTGCGTTACTCCCGAGAATACAGAAGGAACTAAAGACGTTAAAGTTACCACCATATCTGGTGGTACGGTGACCTCTGGGGGGGGGTACACATATAAATGGGCTTGTCCTTTCCCCAATGTGCAATCTGAGGGTTGGATAAATGATGACTCTTTCAATGTAGACATAGACGGCTGCATGATACCTATTGTCCATAGCGGCAGCACTGACTCTACGTGGTATGTGGCTAATAACTATATTAATGGCCATTGGTACGACTATGAGACTCAAGTGTGGGCTAACGCCGTTACAGTTACCCGAGACGCTATAAATGAATATAAGTACAAAAACGATGATGGCTCACTCAATTTTGGTGAACCTATTGACGAAGCTGACGTTCTAGGCTACTGGGTTTATGTTCCGAGATATGCTTACGAAGTTCAACGTTACTATTCATGGGGTAAACCAGTTTGTGGCAATGGTGGGTTTGGAGGGGGTTACTACGCCGCTGACACTTACGCTGATGTTGACTGCGCTGATCATTATCATGACAGTTACCAATCACGCTTTAATATTCACTTTGAGAAAGCTACTGACCCTAAGAAGATACCTAGCCCAGGTGATACTATTTGTGCTACTCCGCCAGCTAGTCGAGTAGCCGCCGACAGCTACAATACCGGCTTCAACTACCGCACTGAATGCGGCGTTAACCGCAACTATGGTGATCCTGAGGGCACCACTTGGGCTACGCACCCAGCCTTCTCTGTAGATAAAAACGGCGACGGCGACTATAACGACCCTGGTGAAGAGCTTAGTGGCCTATGGATTGGTAAGTTTGAAACTGGTACGGATTTCTTTTGTTACAATGTTACTGCTTCTAAACCAGTATCTTGTGGTGGTAATACCGCTCCTGGCGCAGACGCTGGTGGTGTAGTTATTAAGCCTAATAAATCTCCGATGGTTCTTAAAAAAATCGGCACCATGTTTACTATAGCTAAAAACATGAGCCCTAATGCTGCATCTGTCACTGGTGGTAATACTATCAATAATACTACTGTACCTGATATAAATAATGTCATTAATACTATGAATCTAAGTTCTAGTAGTGTCACTAAGGTGCTCAAAAACAGCGAGTGGGGTGCGGTAGCTTACCTTAGCACTAGCCAGTATGGTGCTTCGGCTGTTCAGCCTAGGGTTTATAGCAATGGTTACGCTGATGGTACTGTGAAATCAAATAAACCTTGCACTGTTTCAAGCTCAGGCGTAGCTACGAATTGCGGCTATGTTACTGGGGCTGGCCCTAAAAACGACAGCCCAGGTTATAATGATGGTGGATACAACACCAACGTAAACCAATACCACACCGCTATTGGCCAGCTAGCTAGCACCACTGGTAATATTTACGGTATTTACGATATGGCTGGGGGTGTAGAGGAATACGTGATGGGCAACGTTACTACTTCCAATACTCAAACTACTACTTCCAGTAGCCAATTAGCAACTCCTATTGATAGTAGCGCTTACTACGATGCTTACCGAACTTCCGCTGGTTTTAATACCAGACCAGCTTGGTCGTGGAACGGCGCAAACGATGGACGGTTTTATAACTTTGATGTTTGCACCTGGGCTACTTGTGGTGGCCATGCTCTTTATGAGGTTTCTATCGTCCAGTCTATGTATAATAATAGTAAGAGTTTATGGAACAATGATGCTTCCAATATGCCAGGCCTACACACTGACGGTACGTACTCCTATTGGACTGTACGAGGTAATAAGCCGGCTGGCCAAGCTGATGGAATATTCGCTTCATTATATGGTGCTGGAGCTGACGTCAACGACACAGGTTTTCGAGTATCGTTAAGTACTTTCTAGCACTATGGCAACCCTATACTCAATCAAAAGTAAAGGTCTGCTCTGCTATAGGCTGGCTGCTACCAGATTCATGCCAGGTATGTTACAATGCTTTAAAGATAAGCCTAGGGGGTAAAGGTGCAAAACAAAGTTGTAATTATTGGAACTGGCAATGTGGGTATGAGTTATGCTTACGCTGTTTTGAACCAGCAGGTTTTCGTAAATGAGCTGGTGCTAATAGATCGTAACATCAAAGACGCCGAAGGCGAAGCGCTCGACCTTGAAGACGCTTTGCCGTTTGCGCCCACTAGTTTAAGGGTACGTAGGGGCACTTACAGGGATTGCAAAGACGCCGCACTAGTGGCTATTACGGCTGGCGCGAACCAAGCGCCAAGCGAAACACGCATGAGCCTGGTACAAAAAAATGCCGCTATTATTAAGGAAATTACTAAAAACGTTATGAGCTCGGGCTTTGGTGGCATTATTCTTATGGTAACGAACCCACTCGATGTAATGACTTACGTGGCTTGGCACACTTCAAAACTGCCAAAACACAAAGTGATTGGTAGTGGCACAGTGCTAGATACGGCACGTTTGCGCTATGCCCTAGGTGATGAGCTAAAAACCAACCCTAAAAACATCCATGCCTATGTAGTGGGTGAACACGGCGACAGTGAGTTTGTAGCCTGGAGTAGCGCCAATTTTAGCATGGGCAAGATTACGAGCCTAGTGGATGCCAAACGCCGCGCGGCTATTGAAGATGGTGTGAAAAACGCCGCCTATGATATTATTGCTAAAAAAGGCGCAACGCATTATGGCATAGGTATGTGTATGGCGCATATAACAGAGGCGATTTTGGGCGACGCCGACCTAGTTTTACCTGTAAGTAACTATAACGAGCAAGCAGGCGTATTTATTGGTTCGCCAGCCACCATTGGGCGTACTGGCGTTAAAAAACGTGTTTATATTGGTTTGAACGCTAAAGAGCAAAAGCAGTTTGATGTTTCAGCAGAAGTTATTAAGAGCGCCATTAAAACAGTGATATAATTTTTTATATAAAGAGGTTTTTTACCTGCCGTACTTTAGTGGCATTTATGGCGGTGCAGGCCGCTAAACACCTTTTAGCTTATATAATTCTTTGGTTAAATTGTAGAGTTTTTCGGTGCCGTTTTCTAAACGGTAGTAATGCCGCACGTAAAATACATCGGTTATGGCTAGAATTGCTACAATTACACCCAAGCAGTTAATTGGTATCAACAAAATGTTATCGCGGTCGTTAACAAGTAATAGCCACCAAAAAGCTAATAAAGCTAGTGTTAAAGACACGAAAAACAAAGTGACAGTCAGATGGACTAACCGCTCGTGTTGGAAATTCTTAACCATATTTTCGTGGTAGGCAATGGTAGATTCTAATAATTTTGTATCTGGCGTTTTCCGCAAAAATTCGATTTTTTCTTTGATGTAATTATGGTGCGCTTTAAGTTTTTTATCCATAAGCGGATTATAACATAAGCAATTGTAAGATACATACTTGACAATACCAAGTACTATATATAACATAGTACTATGCAAAACAAAGATAGCGATTCAGACGGTATTGTAGATAGTAGTGAGAATAGGCAGCTGCATGCCGATATTTATGCTGGGCAGTTAACTACGCAACTCAAGAAAGGTTTGCTGAGCTATTGTGTATTGTTAGCTTGTGAAAAACCAACGTATACCTCAGAGGTAATTAGCCAGCTAAACCTAGCTGAACTTGATGTGGCAGAAGGCACGGTGTATCCGTTGCTAGCTAGATTACAAAAAGATGGGCTTTTAGAACATAGATGGCGCGAGTCTTATCAGGGGCCGCCGCGCAAATACTATGCAGTTACAGATTATGGGCGGGCAGTGCGTAAGGTTATGGCAAATAACGTAAGAGTATTAAATAGTGCTATAAAAACACTAGAGAGGAATAAACCATGAACGAGATATCGCGTATTCACTTAGCTCGCGTGTCATACGATATTGATGTGGCAGCTAAAAAAGAGTTAGAGAAATACTTGAGCGCTGTGCGACGCAGCTTGGGCAAAGAAACCGACGCGATGGAAGATATTGAGATTCGCATGACGGAAATTTTGGCTGAACGCGGCGTAGTACAGGATAGCGTAGTGACAGAAAGCGACATTAAGGCGGTTATTGAACAGCTGGGCGAACCCAAAAATTATGCTGCAGACGACGAAGTAGCAGCAGATGTGCTACCTAGCGCTACAAAAAAATATTACCGCGACCCAGAAAATGCGGTATTAGGTGGTGTGGTCGCTGGCGTATCGGCCTACACAGGTTGGGACGTTACGCTGCTACGTATTTTGGCAGTGATACTAGCGATCACGCCAATTGGTTGGGGTTGGTTAATCATTTTATATATAGTGGTGTGGGTTGTGGCTCCTGAAGCTAAGTCGGTTAGCAAAAAAATGGAGATGCGCGGTGAGCAGGTGAACTTAGAAACCATCAAAGAATCGGCGCGTAAAATGAGTGAACAAGCCGAAAAAGCGGGGCATGAGATGGCGGCGAAGGTTGGTGAAGCTGGTAAAAGAATCGGTAAACAGGCGCCGCGCATTGGTAACGTAATCGGTCGCCTAATTTTAGCATTTTGCGGCGTGATCGGCCTGTTGATTTCGGCATCACTTCTATTCGGCTTGGTGGTTGGTGGTCATCAAGCATTATTCTGGTTATCTGGTGCAGATGTGGCGCAAAAACTACTACTGATTGTGACAGTCGCTTTAACAATTGCCTTCGTATCTGTGGCTATAATATTGGGCTTTGTAATGTCGATAGCTATGATAGTCGGGAAGTTCTCAAAAGGCTGCAAACGCGGTGTATTGGCGCTCGTGGTGGCTATTGTGCTGCTGACAACCGCTGCTGCGTCACTGGCTGCTAACTGGACTTTAAGTGTTGGGCGTGATGGTGTGGAGAGTACTGCTAGACAGTTCGTAGACGATAATATCCAACGTAGTGAAGGTGGTTGGTGTTTTGGAGTCTGTGAAAATTAGGTTGAGTTTAGCCTACGCATGCTAAAATATGTAATATGTTAGATATTAGTTATGTACGAGATAATGTAGCTCGTGTTAAAGAATTTAGTAAGCAGAAAGGCTATAAGGTTAATGTTGACGAAGTAGTCGACCTAGACGACCGCCGTAAAAATCTACAACAGGCCATTGATCGCCTGCGTGGGCAACGCAACCAAATTGCTGACGAAGCTGGTAATAGGCCAGGCAAGCCATCTGGCGAGCTGGTTGAGCGCGGCAAACGCATTAAAGAAGAGCTAAGTGGACTAGAAGAAGAGCTAGATTTTATAGAACGCGAGTTCTACAGGGTTTTGAAAACAATCCCGAATATACCAGCTGAAGATGTGCCTGTGGGCTCAAGCGAAGACGAGAACGTAGTTACGGAATATGTGGGCGAAAAGCCAGATTTCGATTTCACACCACTCAATCACTGGGAAATCGGCCAGCAACGCGACTGGATAGACAAAGAGCGCGCCGCCAAAGTAGCGGGTAGCCGTTTTGCTTACATTAAAAACGATATGGTAAAGCTAGAATTTGCCATTATTCGTTTAGCAACTGATATATTGAGCGACGAGGCGAAAATTAAAGAGATCGCTAGTAAGGCGGGGCTAAAGAATGTGTCTACTAAGCCATTTATGCCGATTTTGCCACCGTTGATGATAAAAACCGAGCTTTATGATGCGATGGATAGGCTGCAGCCGCAAGATGATCGCTATAAGTTGGAAGATGAAGACCTATGGCTGCAAGGCAGCGCCGAGCATGTGCTAGGCAGCATGTACGCCGACGAAATCTTAAACGAAAGCGAGTTGCCGCTACGTATGTTGGGTTTTGCTACTAGCTTCCGCAAAGAAGCAGGCACTTACGGAAAAGACATGGAGGGTATCCTTCGGGTGCATCAGTTCGACAAGCTAGAAATGGAAAGTTTCACTACAGCCGAGGCTGGCATGGAGGAACACTTGCTGTTTGTAGCTATCCAGCGCCATCTGTTGGAGCTTTTAGAAATTCCATATCGCGTGGTGCTAAAATGTACAGCGGATATCGGAAAGCCGAATGCGCGCGGTGTTGATATGGAAGCTTGGTTACCTGGGCAAGACAAGTACCGTGAAACGCACACCGCAGATTACATGACAGATTACCAATCGCGCAGGCTCAAAACGCGCGTGCGCCGTGAAACGGGCGATATTGAGCTAGTGCACACCAACGACGCCACAGCGTTTGCGTTAGGCCGCACTATGATTGCGGTGATCGAAAACGGGCAAACCCAAGACGGCAAGGTAAGATTGCCGAAAATTTTACAAGAATATCTTGGTAAAGAAGAAATTTAAAGGAGGAACATGGCCATAAAAACCGAAAAAGTCGGTATAAATTACAATATAGATGAGGTAACAGATAAATACATAGAAAAGCGCATTGGTAGGTTGGATAGGTTTTTGCCGCGCCAAACGCGTAAAACGGCCACGGCGAAGGTTACAATTAAGCAAGTTAATAAATCGCACGGTAATAAATATAGCGTTGACGCCGTGCTAACGGTGCCGAATAAAGTGATTACGGCCAAGGATGAATCTAGTAATGTATTGGCGGCAATTGATATTCTAGAAGTTAAGTTAGCCAGCCAGATTAGCCGCTACAAGGCTGAAGTTACGCCACACGTTGGTAAGCATCGCTTCTTGGCGCGTATTAAACGTTTGCCTGGTAAAGTTGCTAAAAAGTAGAAAATCGCTTTCAAAACCATCTGAAATATCTTATAATTAATAGAGAAATTGAAGGTGTTACTGCCACAAGTGAGGATTAATGGTGCAAAAAAAAGTTACAGAACCTGTTAAAAAAGTTAAACGTACAAAGAAACCAACCGATAAACTAGCCGATCGTTCGGTGCGCACTAAGGTTTTACAAAAAGTTTTTGGTGACGCACAAAAGAAAACTCTAAAACGGCTTGATAAGCGAGTGCTTGATGTGAACGCACTGGCTAAAAAATACAGCAAGATGACCAAAAAACAGCTGCAAGGCCAAACCACTGTACTGAAGAAGAAATTAAACAAGAAAGGCACTACGCTCGACACTATCTTGCCCGACGCTTTTGCGCTGGTGCGCGAGGTGGCCGACCGCGAGGTTAGCATGCGCCCGTTCGACGTACAGCTAATTGGCGGCATGGTGCTGCATGAAGGCAACGTGGCCGAAATGAAAACTGGTGAAGGTAAAACTTTGGTAGCCACGCTGCCAGTTTACCTAAACGCGCTGGAAGGTAAGGGCGTACATGTAGTGACGGTTAACGATTACTTGGCACAACGCGACGCTGGCTGGATGGGCGCAGTTTACGACTTTTTAGGGCTTTCGGTAGGTGTTATTATTAACGAGGCCAGTTTTATTTATGATAAAAACCACGACAACGAAGCTCACGCTGATGCTGGCATGCGCAAACTCAAGCCTTGCACGCGCAAAGAAGCCTACGCCGCTGATGTAACTTATGGTACGAATAACGAGTTTGGGTTCGATTACTTGCGCGACAACATGGTGAACGAGGTTGAACTTTTGCGCCAGCGCGAGTTAAACTTTGCAATCGTAGACGAAGTGGACTCAATCTTGATTGATGAGGCTCGCACACCGCTAATTATTAGTGCGCCTGCTGCCGACAACCCCGAAAGCTATTATCAGTTTGCTAAAATTGCTGCAAAATTGGGTGAGAACGATTATATACTTGATGAAAAACGCCGCAACGTATCGTTAACTGATGAAGGTATGGATAAAGTACAGAAGATTTTGGGTGTGGATAATCTCTACTCGCCAGATCACATTCGCTTGGTTTATCATATGGATCAAGCTTTGCGTGCCGAAACAATTTTCAAGCGCGACAAAGACTATGTGGTTACCAACAGCGGCGAGGTTATCATAGTGGACGAGCACACTGGTCGCTTAATGCATGGTAGGCGCTATAATGAAGGGCTTCACCAGGCTATTGAGGCGAAAGAGGGTGTGCAGGTGCGCGAAGAAAGCACTACGCTAGCGACTATTTCTTTTCAAAACTATTTCCGCCTTTACAACAAGCTGAGCGGTATGACAGGTACGGCATTCACGGAAGCTGAGGAATTTCAGCAGATCTACAGCCTAGATGTGGTGCAGATTCCACCGAACAAGCCGCTGGTTCGTGTTGATAAAGATGACTTGATTTTCAAAACCGAGGCTGCCAAGTTGAAGGCCGTAGCAAGTGCCATTAAGGAGCATCATAAGGCTGGCCGCCCAGTACTGGTTGGTTCGGCATCGGTTGTTAAAAACGAGCAGATTGCGCGCTACCTAGACAACGAAGGTATAAAATATGAGATCTTGAACGCCAAGAACAACGAGCGCGAGGCGGCGATTGTTGCCAAGGCGGGTGAAAAAGGTGCAATTACGCTTTCAACTAATATGGCTGGTCGCGGTACAGACATCAAGCTGGGTAAAGGTGTGGTTGAAAAGGGTGGTTTGGTGGTAATTGGTTCTGAGCGCCACGAGAGCCGTCGTATCGATAATCAGCTGCGCGGTCGTTCTGGGCGTCAGGGCGACCCAGGCGAAACGCAGTTTTATGTGAGCACCGAAGACGATTTGATGCGTATTTTCCAAGGCGAACGCATTTCGGGCTTGATGGACAGGCTGAAAGTGCCCGATGACACACCAATCCAGAACCGTATGGTAAGCAAAACTCTTGAAAATGCCCAAAAACGCGTAGAAGGGTTCAACTTCGATTCGCGCAAAAATGTTGTGCAATATGATAACGTAATCAACCGTCACCGCCGCGTGGTTTACATTATGCGACGCAAAATTTTGGAAGGTGGCGACATTAAGCCCGAGATTGACACATTGGTTAAAGAGTCTGCGCGTATTTTAACAGAGTTGCCAGCTAAGAATAATAAGAAATTTGCCGAAGAGTTCAAGGCTTTAATTCCGCTTAGCGACGATGATATTGATATAGTTGGTGAAACTAAGAACGATAAATCACGCCTGAAATTAGCCGAGAAACTGGCTTTTGATCTTTATGCTGAAAAAGAAGACGATTTCGGCGAAGAAATCATGCGTAAAATTGAACGTGAAGTTTACCTGCAAGTGCTAGATACGCTATGGATGCAACACCTGGAGAATATGCAGCATCTTCGTGATGGCATTCACTTGCGCAGCGTTGGCCAACGCGATCCGTTAGTGGAATATCGTAGTGAGTCGCAAAAATTGTTCACGAGTTTCCAGAACACCTTGCGCGAGGAAGTTCTAAAAATGCTCTATAACGTTTCTCGCCAAGAGATTGCCAGTTTGGGAGACGACGATTACGAAACCGAGCTAACCAAAATGGCCGAGAGTGCTGTTGAAAAGGGCGTAAATGAGATTTCGGCCGGCGAAGAAAACCTCGACGATGAATTTAAGGCTGAAACTGCTGGAGCTGCTGCCGCCGCTGCTAGTCGCAAAAAGAAAGAAGCCCGTAAAAAGAAGAAAACTAAACGTCAGAATCGTAAAAAGGGTCGTAAGTAGCGATGAGGCACGGCGTCGAAGAAGTCCGTCTGAAGAATGGGGCGGTGGGCTTATTCATCAATATTCCAACGGCTACTGTAATGAGTTATCAATTTAATTTTCGGGCGGGCAACCGTTATACCCGTTCGCATGACCGGTACGAAACAGCACACCTGATGGAACATATGGCTTTTGGAGCAAATAGTCAGTTTAAAGATGAGCACACTTACGAGGCAGAGTTTACTAAAAACGGGGCTTATCACAACGCTTCAACGGGTGATATTTCGATGACCTATGTGGCTAACTGCGCCGATTTTGAGTGGCAACGCATTTTAGAGCTACAGGAGCTAGCGATTGCTGAACCGCGGTTTAATAACACCGAACTAGAAAGCGAAAAGGGTAACGTTCGCAACGAGCTCACCGATATGCAAAATGACTATAATCGCTTGATTTGGCCAAAAGTACAGCAATCTTTAGGTGAAGATACCTTACTTTTTAGCCAACGCGCTAAAACTGTGAACGACATCACGTTAGCAGATATAAAAGAGCATTACGCGCGCACTCATACAGCTGGCAATATGCGGTTTATTGTGGCGGGTAAATTACGCGGGCGTAGAACTCAGATTAAAGATATGCTTGAGAATTGGCATTTGGCGCCTGGTGAGCGGTTTGAAATGCCACGCGATACCTACGAGAGGTCTGCGCCTACGTTAATTCGCCGCAAAGATGCTACTAATTTAACTTTTGGTTGGTCGTCAATTTTGCCACGTAAATTGGAAGATTCTGAAAACGACGCCATGGGCTGCTTAAACCATATTTTAACGGGTACACTATATAGTAAGGTGCTTGGTAAGGCCAGAAAACGCGGCTTGGTTTACGGTGTTTTTTCCGATGTATCGAATGGCCCGCAAGAAGCGTCTTGGGATTTTGGTGGCAGTGTGAATTATGATACAGCGAGTGCTTTATTCGACCTTATGGCGCATGAAATTAAAGAAGTTTTGAAGGGTAATGTGGGTGCCGAAGACGTAGACGCCGCTAAGCAATATGCTTTGGGGCGTTATCAAATGGGGGCACAAACTGTGGGGCAAATTAGTAATTTTTACTCTGGTAAATACTTTATGGAAGGCATAATCGACGATTATACTAGGGTGCCCGACATGATAAAACGAGTATCAATTGACGGCATCGTGAATATGGCGCGTGAGTTTTTTGCGGCTAACACCTGGACGCTAGCGGCTGTAGGCAGCTGCGCCAAACAAGACCTAGTGGAGTTGAATGAAAAGCTGGTAAAATTATATCCAGAGGGAGTGAGTAGAATATGAAAGTAGCGGTTTTAGGTTGCGGTGTAGAAGGCACAAGCGCGGCGCGGTATTTCGAGAGCCTTGGTAATGAGGTGACTGTTTTTGAAAAGTATAGCGGCGATAATTTAGACGATTTTGATCTCGTGGTTCGGTCGCCGTCAAATGTACCGAGCAAGATAAAAGCAAGGAAAGTTAGTTCAGGAACAATAGAATTTCTTGATAGATGCCCAGCGCCAATTATTGGTGTGACAGGTACGAAGGGTAAGGGCACAACGTGCAGTTTTATCGCCAGTATCTTACGTGCAGCTGACTACACGGTGCACTTAGTGGGTAATATTGGCACGCCTGCGCTTGATGAGCTGCCGAATATAAAACCTAATGACATAGTGGTTTACGAAATGAGTAGTTTTCAACTGTGGGATCTGCAGAAGTCGCCGAGCACTGCGGTGGTGTTGCAAATAGAACCCGATCACTTGGATATACACGAAGATTTTAGTGACTATATAGCGGCTAAAGAAAATATTGCTTCGCATCAACAAGCAGGCGACTTAGTGGTTTACTACGCGAAGAATGAGATATCGGTTAAAATTGCGCAAATGTCGCTTGGTAAGAGGCTGGCTTATCCATCAGAAAAAGGAGCAAGAATTAGCGGAAATGATCTGTTATTTTCTGAACAAAAAATTTGTTCAATAGACGCCATTAAACTGCCTGGAGTGCATAACCTAGAAAACGCTTTGGCAGCCATTTCGGCGGTTTGGCACTTGCCAAAAGTAACGCCACAGGTTATTGAAAAAGGTCTCAGTAGCTTCAGCGGCTTACCACATCGTTTGAAATTCGTGCGTGAGGTGGGTGGTGTAAGCTATTATGATGATAGTATTTCAACTACAGAGGGCAGTACTATAGCGGCTATCAAGGCTTTTATTCAACCGAAAATATTAATCTTGGGTGGTTCGAGTAAAGGTGTGGAATTTTCGGAACTGATACCAGAGATAGAGCAGGCCGAGATTCGCCAGATGATTTTACTGGGCGAGGAAGCGGCTAAGTTAGAGGACCTTTTGGTTGCAGCTGGTTTAAAAAACTTTGTGAATTTGGGTCAAGATACTACTATGACAGATGTGGTACGTTGGGCGGCAGATAGCGCTGAGCCTGGTGATGTGGTAATGTTGAGCCCAGCTTGCGCTAGCCTTGATATGTTTAAAAGCTATATTGATCGTGGCGATCAGTTTATAGCGGCAGTTGAGAAGCTATAGATAGCGTTTGACTCGTTTCAGAACGGCGTCGGAAGGCTCTAGGATAGTGGCGTTAGGCATGTGTTTTAAAAAACGCGGCTTGAGCTCGTGGTAATGAGTACAGCCAAGTACCACAACATCACAATTCTGGTTTAATAGTCTGGCTGATAGTTGGTTAAGCTTAACACGATTGGCTTGGCCATATTCAATTAACCTAGCCCAATCTGTACATTCGGGCTCGATAACTTGCTTCAGATGCTTAGTATAAAGGTTTTTTAGTCGCAGATAATTCGGGCTACGTAAAGTAGCTGGAGTGGCACAAACGGCCACAGTGTTAGTTTTGGTGAGTTGAGTAGCTAATTTAATAGCTGGTTCGAGCCCAATAAATTGCACGTTAGGGTTTTCGCGGCGTAAGGTTCGGATAGCGTAGGACGTAACCGTATTGCAAGCAATCACGATTATTTGACAGCTTTGTAGTAGTGGTTGGATGGCATGGCGGGTTAGTTCTATAATCTGTTCGGGAGATTTTGTGCCATAGGGAACATTTAAGCTGTCGCAGGCATAGATAAAACTGTGCCCTGGTAGAGCCTGCTGTAAAACACTTAGAACATTGCGACCGCCAATGCCAGAATCAAAAATACCGATTTTCATAAGTAAATTATAAGTCGTGTAAAGATAATGCGCAATTGGCCTGTGCTGATATAGTCTATCCCTCTACGGCGTATACTGCGTTGTTATACACACGCTCAAGTGCTCCACACCCAGTAATAACTGAAGCTTGGCCAGTGGATACAGACGGACCATATTTGTCGTAAGAATTACCAGTTATTATGTTTTGACAGAGCACCTTAGCTCGAACTTTGCCAGATGAGCTAAAGCTACACGTAGCGTACCAACCCAAAGAACTATTGCCAGTGGTGCACCCACTAACATACGCATCTACCTGTGTCGGGATAATCACGCTGACGGATAACGCTGAAGCTACAATTGCAGCGCTTAACGTAGCTTTAGTTTTAGCAGTTGTCATTTTGTACCTCACTTTCATTAACGTTAGCTAAATTATAATCTCTTAACACATGAAAAAACAAGACTCTTTTGTGCTAATATGGGTTGCATGAGTACGATAGTCGTTGCTAATGTAACCAAGACATATAAAAAGAAAAAAGAGGTTGTAAGGGCTCTAAGCGGTATAGATTTGACGGTAGACGAAGGTGAGTTTCTGGTTATCAAGGGCGAAAGTGGTAGCGGCAAGAGTACCCTACTAAGCATAATCGGTGGTCTCGAAGCTCCAACGAGTGGTCAAGTCCTGGTTAACGGAGAAGATATACCTAAGCTCAATGACAACAGGCTCTCTGCTTTTCGGGGCAGCACGATTGGTTTTGTGTTCCAGGGTTTTCACTTGCACCCATACCTAACTTTACGCCAGAATATTGAACTTCCAGCAATGTTTGCTGGGGTATCATTAAGCGAAAGGTATAAAAATACCGACTCATTGGCTGTTTTTCTAGGATTAGGCAAAAGATTGAGTCATCTACCAAGCGAGCTGTCTGGCGGGCAGATTCAGCGGGCGGCAATTTTGCGCGCGGTTTATAACCGTCCGTCAATTATACTGGCCGATGAGCCGACCGGTAACCTGGATAAAAAGAATAGTCTAGCAGTGTTAGAATTACTGAAAAAAATAAACCAAGAGCTAAAGGCCACCGTAGTGCTAGCAACACACGATAGTTTGGCGGATGGCTACGCTGATAGATGTTTAGCCATGAAAGACATATCGCGTCATGAGGATTAGAGATTTATTTACACTAGCGAGCGCAAAATTTAAGATGCGTAAACTTCAAACTGCGGTGCTTGCTCTAACAATCAGCCTGTTATTTGGTGTGGTCACTATGATATTGATTTGTTCAGGCAGCCTCACCAAAAGCCTTGATATCATGAGCGGGGAGCTCTTTGATGGCAAAGTCCGCATGATTGTGACCAAAGATATGCGCGGGTACAACAACACTGCGACTCTGAAGGCGGCTCTAGATTTATATAACGCTAGCCAAGAATCAACCAAAAGATACCCAATAATTACGGTTGACTCGGCGGGGAACACTACAGAGCCATACCTAGACGTTACTAACGAGTTTGCCAAAGCCGCCATTGATGTTTTTGTGGCTGAGGAATCTAGCAAAGCAGAAAACGAGATAGGCAATTTAGTGCGTAGATATGGCGGGGAGCTAGAATCAAAAATTGAGGAGCTCAGGCTTAAGTCGGGTCGTATGGTGATTGATGCCATCGGCGATAACTCAAACGGCTTTGGCGAGCGGATAATCACTATTGATGATAGCGTGTTAAAAAATTTGGTTAGAGCTAAGCCCGATACTGAGTCTGTACCCGTTATAGTGTCCAGCAACTACGCTGAGAAGTTAGCGGGGCTTGAGCCTCTGCCAGACGGAGCGTCCTTGCGGGCCAAGAAAGACCGTCTACAACGCATTTATAAAGATGCGCCAAGAACAGTTTTTAAAGGCAACATAGTATCCGTAGATAGTACAGATGTAAAGAGTACTCAATTCCAAGTCATTGGAGTTGTTCCGAGCGGTGGGTATTTTAAGACTGGTAGCATAGCGGTTGACCCACTGAGCATATTTTTGTCATCATTGGCGAGCGTGAGCACCTATGACATGATTTTACCGAGCAGCTATATGAACAGCTATATCACTGAGCGCTATGGTAAGAGTAGTATATCGGTATCTGGTGGTGTTGATTTTATGGTGCAATTTAACAGCCCAGCTGATGCGAGGCGTTTTATGGACGACAACGACTGCAAGAACCCCGATAACAACTGTAGTAGCATTTATGTTGGCGAGTTTGTAACTAGACGGACGGCTTTATACAGCTTGACGGAAGCAACAAACATAGTTATTACCTACATTGGGATATTTTTGATGGTGATAGCTGTTGCCACTATGGCGGGTACATTAACTCGTATAATTTCAGACGAAAAGCAGCTTACGGCTATATATCGTGCCGTAGGCGCATCAAAATCAGCCGTTAGAAAGATTTACTTCACGTATTCCATGATATTATCTGCTACTATCTCGGTTTTTGCGTTGGTGCTTGGGAGCGCGGGTGCGTTGCTAGCGCACTTGGTTTATTCTAGAACCCTAACGTTGGGTGCAAAAGAGCTATATGGGCTATCCAGTTCAGCGCACGGAGTTTACTTGATGGGTGTTGACTTTAGGTGTTTGTTTATAGTTCTAACTGTCTTTGTTGCTGGTACGATAAGTATTGTGCTAACTTCTGACAAGATGGTGTCTAAAAACGTTTCTAAAGATTTGAAAGAGGGCTGATACGTTTAAGCGGCACGGGTGTGGTATATTTAAACTATGCAACCACTTAAAAAACGCCTAGAAGCTTTGCGGCAAGATTTTGATGATGTTTATGCTAAGTTGAGCATAGATGGTAAACTGGCTGAACTCGAAAAACTGGAGGCTGAAACTGCCGTCCCTGAGTTGTGGAATAATCCAGAGCTGGCGCGTTCAAAAAACGAACAACTGGCGCGTATGAATGAGCTGGTAGCGCCGTGGCGCACGCTTAAAGTGCAACTTAGCGATATCGACGAACTACTTGCTTTAAGCGGTGATGACGATGATTTACAAGCCGAATTAACTGTGCAACTTGACGCCATTGAAACCACTTTTCACGAGCTAAAAAAGCAGCTACTTTTTACGGGCGAATACGACAGCGGCGCGGCGATTGTGCGCCTAACAGCTGGCGTGGGTGGCACAGACGCGCAAGATTGGACGGAGATGCTAGAGCGCATGTATCTACGTTGGGCGGGAAAAGAGGGGATAAAGCCCTCGATATTAGAACGTCAAGCAGGTGAAGAGGCTGGCGTTAAAACTAGCGTGGTTGAGTTTAACGGAGCTTACGCCTACGGCAAGCTAAAGAGCGAAAACGGCGTGCATCGCTTGGTGCGGCTTAGCCCGTTTAATGCCGACAACTTACGCCAGACGAGCTTTGCGCTGATTGAGGTTTTGCCCAAAATTGAAGCGAGTAAGGCCGAAATCGACCCGAAAGATTTGAAAATCGATGTTTACCGCGCGGGCGGCCACGGCGGGCAGTCGGTGAATACTACTGATTCGGCTGTGCGCATCACGCACTTGCCAACGGGGCTTTCTGTAGCCATACAAAACGAGCGTAGCCAAACCCAGAATAAAGAGGTGGCTATGAATATAATGTTGTCGAAATTACAACAGTTAAAAGATGAGCAGCATGTAGAAAACCTAAGTGAGCTGCGTGCTGGCGAATCGGCGGCTTGGGGCGCACAAATCCGCAATTATGTGTTGCACCCGTATAGTTTAGTGAAAGATACGCGCACTAAGTATGAAGAAAAAGACCCCAAAAAAGTTTTAGACGGTGCAATTGACGGCTTCATTGAAGCCTACCTAAACTCGCAAATTAGCTAATGCCTATGGTACAATAAGCCCATATGATTTTACTCGACCGCATTACCAAAAGTTATGATAAGAAAACCAAACCTGCCATCAGCCGCATTAGTTTGCATGTTGAGCCGCGTGAGTTCGTAATTTTAGTGGGTGCTAGCGGGGCAGGTAAAAGCACATTGCTCAAAATGCTAACTCGCGAAGAAAAGCCCGACAGCGGCAAGATTATTGTAGGCGGCATAGATTACGACGATTTAAGAGATAAGCAAATTCCGTACCTGCGCCAAAAACTCGGTGTGGCGTTTCAAGACTTTAAGCTGTTGCCAACTCGCACGGTGTTTGAGAATGTGGCTTTTGCGTTAGAAATCGTAGGCATGCCGAACCGTGAAATCCGCAATACAGTGCCGAAGGTGATTGAGCTAGTAGGTTTGAAAGGTAAAGAAAAGAATTTTCCAGGCGAATTAAGCGGCGGCGAGCGCCAACGTGTGGCGATTGCTCGTGCCGTGGCTAGGCAGCCCAAGATTTTGATGGCCGATGAGCCAACCGCCAACCTCGACCCAAAAACCAGCTGGGAAATTATCCGCCTGCTTGAAAAAATCAACAGCTATGGCACTACAGTGCTGCTGGCTACGCACAGCGCCGAGATTGTAAACAAGTTAAAACGCCGCGTAATTTTGCTTGAACACGGTAAAATAACATCCGACCAAGCAGAAGGGGGTTATAAACAATGATGATGGCCAAAAAAGAAGCAAGACGCCCCGTAAAGATGCTAGGTGGCACATCTCAGGCTAGCGCCAAAGCCCTAGAGCCAAAGCGTCGCCATCGTTTTATCACGTTTATGCGCATCTTGAAATACGGTTTTTCGAGCTTCTCGCGCAACGCTTGGTTAAGCGTGGCATCGCTGGCTGTTATGCTAGTTACGCTGTTAATCATCTGCCTGTCGTTAGTGGCGCGTGATGTGATGATGGGAACTGTGGCGGATATTCGCGACAAAATTGATATGTCGATTTACGTGAAGCCCGAAACTAGCGAAAAAGATATTGCGAAAATCAAGACCGACCTCCAAGGCCTTAGTACCGTGAAGTCTGTAAAATATATTTCGCCTGATGAGGCTAAAGAAGAATATGCACGCGAAAACGTGCACGATGCCAACACTTCAACCGTGCTAAGCAAGGCAAAAAATAACTTCCAGGGCACGTTTAATATTAAGATAATTGACATTGACGATACGAGCGAACTCGAGAATTTTGTTAAAACTAACACTACGGTGAAAAAGGCGATTAGCGAGCGCTACAAGCCGTCGTTTGCCACTGACAGGAAAGCGGCCATAGACAACATCGCTCACACGGTGAGCTTTGCCGAAAAAGTGGGGCTAATAGCCGCTGTGGTTTTTGTGGCTATCGCTGCGCTAATGATCTTTAACACCATTCGCATGTCGATTCACAACCGTCGCGAGGAGATTTATATGATGCGCCTGATTGGCGCCGACAAGGGCTTCATCCGCGGGCCATTCGTGGTAGAGGCTGTGGTAACTGGCGTGGTTGCCGCACTTTTTGCAACGGGAATTGTGTACAGTATCCTGTTTACGGCCGTTGATAAGCTCGAGAGTTACGGAGTTGCCGTTCAACCCACGCTTAACTTTATGGTAACTTTCGCGTGGTTGGTGTTGCTGGCCATGATAGCCGTCGGTTCACTGATTGGCGTGGTGTCGTCGGTGCTGGCTACACATAGATACTTGAAATCGCAGGGATAGGGTAGTAACAGATATAAACCATATTATCATAACATTTTTGGTATAATTACGGCTTCTTAAGGTATATCTTACCATTTCCAAGATTAACTCTCAATGCAAAGAACGTATCGATAAAATATTGTTTTGGATTTTCTATATTCTATTTTAATATTTAAGCCTAGCCTCCTTTCACGCTCTTACTTAGCTGTTCCATATTTTTTCGCCCACCAATCCATTGATTTCCATCATTTTTGTGATAGAGTGATAGTGTAATTGAGAAATCAATTACATAAGTGACAAGGTGTTCACGGAAATCTTTAAACTCTGTGTA
>JAIRRY010000005.1 GCA_031255735.1 Candidatus Nomurabacteria bacterium
CCTACGCCTTACCATGGCGTCGCTCTACCAACTGAGCTACAACGGCAAATTGTTAATACAAACTGTCGGTTTAGTTCAACGGTAGCGCTCTACTATGGAAAGTTCCATGAAATCGCTCTACCAACTGAGCTACAACGGCAAAACTTGGTGCTGGGAGTAGGATTCGAACCTACGAAGGCGAATGCCGACAGATTTACAGTCTGTTGTGTTTGACCGCTTCACTATCCCAGCAATTGTTAAAATGGAGCCGCGTGTCGGCTCTGCCCCGACGACCTGCCGCTTACAAGGCGGCTGCTCTACTAACTGAGCTAACGCGGCGTCAACTTATTCTATCAAATACGATTATCGGTTGTAAACCCTCGCTACCTCTGGCTTGCAGCCTACATTACAACTTTGCGCTTGTTTTTACTATCACGTTTTAGTAGTGGAGCCTTCTTAAGTGTAGATGCAGCGCGTTTTTCGGCAATTTTCTCAATGGTTTTATTGATCTTTTTGGCAACCTCTTCATCGCCAGCTTCTTCGTAGAGATGAGCCAGCTGGCGGTAAACTTGCACAGATTTATTCAGTTCTAGCGACGCTTCAAGTGCGCTAATAGCCTTGCGATACTCGCCTATGCCCTCGAGCGCTTTAGAATAAGCAATATAGCGCGTTGGTAGGTTATCTTCAAGCGCTAGGGCTTGCTCAAAAGCCATGGCGGCCTTCTCATTCTCACCTGTCTCGAGGTAGATTAACCCTGCGTTATGCAAGCTATTCGCGTTACTATCTAAGCTTTGGGCAATCTCGAAACATTCAATAGCCTCTTTATACTGCTTTTGACGAGCATAAAGAATACCCAGGCGATTGTAGGCTGTGGCGTTAGTTTCGTCAAACCTCAAAATAGTTAGAAGAGCCTTTTCAGCACGCAGAAACTTGCGGTCGGTGAAAGCTTTTTGGGCAATATCCCACATCTTATCGAGCTGTTCGGCGAGTTTCGGCGGCAGCTTAATATCTTCCTCACCTTCTTTAGGTGTATATAAAACAATAAAGACTGCAATCGTTAAAACTAGCAAAATACCTGTCATACGGCCTCTATTCTACCACATTTTGAAGTAAATTAGCAGCTACGGCCAGGCGTATATTGGCGTTCGAGCTGAGTTGTTCGTACGTAGTTTCTAGCGCGCTTAATTTTTCTAGAAAGCCAGGGTTTTTCTTTAGGATTTCTTTAGCAATCACCACCGCTAGGTCGATAATCTCTATGGCTTGCACGCGGTGGTCTTTTAGTTGATTAGCTAGTAGCAGTATGTCTTCATCGCCACCTTGCAATAATGTTTTAGCATGCGCCACAAGCTCGGCGCGCTCGGCTAGATATTTATCGTTGGTGGCGAGTTTTTTGATTTCGCCCGGTAGCCCGCTAGCTAAAAACATGATCTGCTGCAAAGCTAATGTTTCAAGTTTGGGGTTTAGGTTTTTTGCTAGCTTTAAAGAATCCGCACGGCTGAGCTTTTTAATATGATAAACCTGCCCGCGCGACAGCACAGTTGGCAACAGGTTGCTGGGGTTTTCGGTTATAAATACGAAATGAATGTTGCTACCTGGCTCTTCAAGCAGCTTGAGAAATTTATTTTGCGGAGCTTCGCCCATAGTTTCGGTAGATAGAAGCACAATGCTCAAACTGTTTTTTTGCTTAGTGCGCGTAACTCGTTCTAGCTCGGCGATGTCGTCTACATTTATGATGGCGGTTTTCTGCTTTTCGTGCACTTTTGGCTCTAAAAACAAAGTGTTTTTGGCAGCCAAGACGGCGCGTACTTCATTTATTCCGTATCTGCGTGGCAAAACAAAGATGGCGAAGTGAGTTTTTGCCGTAATTTTAGGTAACTGCTCTAGACCATCTAAATTCATTGAACTTTCACCTTGAATTCTGGCGGCACGGGGCTTTTAAAAACTTTTCGTTCGCCGTTTGGTAGCGTAATTTCAAGCTCTGCGGCGTGTAGATACAGCCTGTCGGCTTCTGTGCCATATACTCTATCGCCCAAGATAGGATGCCCGAGGTGAGCCAAGTGCACACGCAGCTGATGTGTGCGCCCAGTTTGTGGCTTTAACTCGACCAAAGAATACCTATTGTTCATTTCTTTCACTTGATACGCCGTTACGGCCTCGCGCCCGCCAGCTTTCACCAGAAACGTGGTGGGGCGCTTTGCATTGCGACGAATTGGCAAGTTAATAAGTGCTTGATCGTTTTTGAGATGGCCATCTATAACGGCGTAGTACGTCTTATTGACTTTACGCTGACTAAACTGAGCCTGCAATTTAGCACGAGCTTTCTCGTTTTTTGCGCCAATCATCACGCCGCTAGTGTCGCGGTCGAGGCGGTGTACGATGCCTGTGCGGTTGTTCTCTGCTTGGTCTTGATTGAGCGGGCGCAAGAAATCTGCAACGGTAAATTCGCTGCAGCTATCGCCTTTAGTATGGCTAAGCACCCCTGCGGGCTTATTTATCACAACCACGTCGTCATCTTCATATAGAACGGGTAGCTCCACTGGTGTTTTAGTAGCTTTTTGGGGCAGATCTGCCTCAATATAGTCGCTGTCGGCCACTTGCAGGCTGGCTTTGCTGGCCTGCACGCCGTTAACTTGCACTTTACCGTCCACAACTAACTTAGCCGCCTGGGAGCGGTTTATGGCTGCAAAACGCTCAGCGATTGCCGCATCTAGGCGGATCTTTTTTGGAACTGGTGCGTTTTCGGCCTCAGTTTTTGGGGCAATGTCGCCATTAATCACTCGAGAAAGGTTTGGTTTGGTGAACTTTTTGCCTGGTTTCATGCTAAAGAAAATGCCCTAAACAGCAGCTTGTTCCAGCTTGGTTACTCGGTCGTTCAGGCTGTCTATGCGCCTTGAATCACGATCAACCTGTGATATAATGGCGGCTCGCTCGCCTTCGTCGGTGTCGAGCCGGTCGCTTATAGAGTCGAGCATGTTATAAATACCACTTACGTCTTCTTTAGTCGCCATACTGTCACGTATGTCTTTTGTGGCCTCTTTAACCTCTTCACGCACCACTGTTCGCATTTTTTTTAGTAATTTATCAAACTGTTTATCATCCATAGGCCTATTTTACCACGCTTATCATCTTAGCCCAACGGCTCGTTGTACCTCGTATAACTTAGTTTCGGCCACTTTACTAGCCTTTTTTTCGCCGTTTTCGAGCGCACTAAGCACTTCTTCGTCGCTGATTTCGGCCACTCTGGCCTGAAAATCGATAAGAAAACCTTTAACTTCTTCGGCTACGGCGGTCTTAAACTCTCCGTACTGCGTAACTCCAGCCCATCCAGCAGCCACTTCGCTAAGCGGTTGGTTACGAATAAATGCTAAAATCTGCAACAGATTACTAATACCAGGCTGGTTAAACATATCAAACTGCACTTTGCTAACATTGTCGGTGGTGGCGCTCATGATCTTCTTGGCCGCAGCTTCGGGCGCGTCGCTGAGCATTATTTTACTATTCTCGGCAGCGGTAGATTTACTCATTTTCTTTTCAGGATTTTGCAAGTCGCGAATGCAAATGCCGTCTTTTACACCCATAAATTTAGCTTGTTCAGCTGTAGCGACGGGTAGTGTAAATACATCACGCCCTATACGGTGGTTAAAACGCTCAGCCAAGTTACGGGTAAGTTCAAGATGCTGAAATTGATCTTTACCCACCGGCACATAAACCGCATCGTAGAGTAAAATGTCGGCAGCCATAAGTATTGGGTAATCGAAAATACCCACGTTGGCGCTGTCTTTACCATCGCCTTTTTCTTTATATTGAATCATGCGCGACACCTCGCCCATGTTGGCAAAACAGTTTAAGATCCAGGTTAATTCGCTATGAGCGGGAATATAGCTTTGGCGGTAAATACTCACATTGGGTGTTATCACCAAACCAGCTGCTAAATAATATTTAATGCTTTTTAGCAGATTTGCTTTCAAACTACCATCAATGTCGGTAATAATTGCGTGTAGGTCGGGCACAAAAACATTAGCTTTGGCGTACGCCGAATATTTATTAGTAAGGCGCACCATAGGTAGCAATGCTCCTAGGTAATTACCCAGTGTTAGCTCGCCGTTGACACGTATACCAGTTAAAATTGTTTCTTTTACCACGGCCTTATCCTTTCATTATATCATACGTAGCTTAAAAAGTCAATATGGTGGAGCATGGCGGAATTGAACCGCCGACCTCTACAATGCGAATGTAGCGCTCTAGCCAGCTGAGCTAATGCCCCTTATTCCAATTATATATCAACCTTAGCGCCTAGGCTAGTTGCGATGTTACTTACATTTATAAATATATGTGATATTATTGTAATAATATGAGTAAAACTATGCGTTCTGATCAGAAAAATATAAAATTGAACGCTGATAATCGCGAGTTACCAGCTGTTACATCAACGTTGGCCATTTGGCTGATTGGCAATAAATGGCGGCTTTGTATCGCCAAGTATCTATCGCAGGGCAAAGCCCGGTTTACCGACCTAAAGATTGGCATACCCGGCATTAGCCAGAAGGTGCTTACAGATAACCTACGGATTATGGAGGCCGCTGGCGTGGTAGAGCGCACAGCTTACGCCGAAGTGCCACCTAGGGTCGAGTATGAACTAACTGATATAGGTAATAGTGGCGTACCGATTCTAGATGAACTAAAAATTTGGGGCGAAAAATACGCGACGTATTGCCATAAACACGGCATAGATATTGAAACTGTCTACTCGGCGAGTAGAAAACCGCGAAAATAATTGTACAAAAATACCCCAGCGTAACAGGGGTATTTTTAGTAGAAACTTTAACAAGTTTTTAACGCTTACTGAATTGTTCTCTCTTGCGGGCGCTACGCAGGCCATACTTTTTGCGTTCTTTTTCGCGTGGGTCGCGCTTTAAAAAGCCAGCTTTCTTTAGTACGGGCCTGAGGTCGCTAGCATCGGTGGTGATGGCTTTACTAATAGCTAGCTTGATAGCATCTACCTGGCCGCTAAGGCCGCCGCCGCTCACTTTTATTGAAACATCAAAATCTTTCTGCTTGTTAATAAGCGCGAGTGGGTCGGTAATTTCAGCTACCAACGCTTTACTGCCACTGAAGTATTCTTCAATAGGTTTATCGTTAATAGTCACTTCACCTTTGCCCTTAAAGAGCCTAGCACGAGCTGTGGCACTTTTGCGCCTACCTAGGCCATAAGTGTATTTTGCAGTAGCCATATTATTTTACCTCTACTTTCTGTGGTTTTTGGGCCGCATGAGCGTGTTCTGCACCTGGAAATATCTTCAGGCGTTGCAGGCGATCGGCTTGGAGCTTGTTTTTAGGCAACATGCCATAAACCGCCGAGATGATAATTCGCTCAGGGGTTTCTTTGCGCATCTTACCGAGCGTAGTTTCCGTTAAGCCGCCCATATAGCCACTGTGACGATAGTACTTTTTTTGCTCTTCTTTATTGCCAGTTACAACCGTTTTGGCAGCGTTGATAACAACTACGAAGTCGCCATTATCGGTGTGCGGGGTGTAGGTTACTTTGCTTTTGCCCATGAGTTTGTCGGCAATAGCTACAGCCAGGCGGCCGAGTGGCGCTTCGCTGGCGTCAATTAGATACCAACTGCGCTCTACCTCAGCGGGTTTTTGGCTATAGGTTTTAAACATTTTAGTCATTATTTATCCTCCTTCTTAGCAGGAGCTTTAATTGGCTTAGTTTCAGCTTTTTCAACCTTTGTACTCACTTTGATATCGTCTACGAAACTGATTTTACCCATTTCGGCGTTGTCGCCGCGGCGCAAACCAGCGCGTTCAATGCGAAGATAACCGCTACTGCGCTTAATTTGCGGTGCTATAGCGTCAACCAGTTGGTTGGCTACAGTAATATCGTTCAAGCGAGCGATTACCAAGCGGCGGCTAGCAAGATCACCTTTTTTCGCTAGTGTAACTAGCTTTTCCATTGGACGGCGGATTTCCTTAGCCTTTGCCAGAGTGGTCGTGATGCTCTGATGGACGACGAGCGAGCACATCAAACCACGTATCAAAGCTTTTCTTTGATCTTTTTCCCGCCCGAATTTTCGCCCTTTGTATCCGTGTCTGTGCATTATATATCTAGCTCCGTAAGTTTATCTTTAACTTCATCGAAAGCTTTGCTACCAAAACCCTTAAGTTCTTTTAGATCTTGCTCACTGATAGTTACTAGGTCGCGAACGGTTTTGATATTGTTATTCAATAGCGCGTTGGCAGTGCGAGCAGTTAAGTTGAGATCTTCAATTGGTGTGGCAAGATAGGCGTCGTTGTCGTCGTCATCGCTACCAAGCGCGGCAGCTGCCTCAACACGAGTTTCGCCAGCTAACGCGGTGTATTGGTTTATAAGAATAGCGGCGGCTTCTTCAAAAGCGTCACGCGGAGTGATGGTGCCATCGGTGTCAATAGTTAACTCTAGCTGTTGCAGGTTGGTGTCTTGGCCAACACGAGTGTTGCTCACCTTGTAGCGCACACGCAGCACTGGGCTAAACATAGCGTCAACTGCGATGTAATCACCGTGCACACGGCTTTCACTACTGTCTTCAATAGTTAGGTAACCTCGGCCGTTGTCTACAACTAGATCAATAACAAGGCCGGCTTTCGGATCGTCGATGGTGGCAATTTCTTGCTCGGGGTTGGCAATTTCGATGTTACTGGTTGCCTTGATATCTTTAGCAGTAATCACGCCAGCGCCATTTTTCTCGAGGCGCAGCTCCACTGGCCCGTCGGAGTGCGACTTAATGTGAATATTTTTCAGATTAAGCATGATGTCTACTACATCTTCCTTAACGCCTGGCACGGTGGTAAATTCGTGTGTTACACCTTCAATCTTGAAAGATACGATAGCGGCACCTTTGATGCTCGAAAGGAGCACGCGGCGTAGGCTATTGCCTAGCGTATTTCCGTAGCCATAATGCAGCGGCTTAATCGTGAACGTGGCGCTTGTGGCGCTGTGATCCTCAATCTTGTCTAATGCTGGATTGTGAATAACTTTTGTCATTTTTTCTCCTTTTTAGCGTGAGTAATACTCAACGATTAGTTGCTCATCAATTCCCACCTCAGCTTCTTCGCGCTTTGGTAAGCTCGTAATATCAATAGTGAGTTTTTTTGGGTCGGCCTTTAGCCAGCTAACTGGCGCGGTTTGGCCGTCTATACCATCAATATTTTTGAAATATTCGTTGCCTTTAGCTTTCGGGCGAACTACTAGTTTGTCGCCAACTTTCAGGCGGATCGATGGAATATCGACGCGGCGATCGTTCAATATGAAGTGCCCGTGGCTCACGAGTTGGCGAGCTGCGCGTCGTGACACGGCAAAACCAGCGCGATAAACTACGTTATCTAGGCGTTGCTCAAGAAAAACTAGCAAGTTTTCGCCTGTTGAGCCTTCTTTACGACTAGCTTCTTTAACGAGATTAGCGAACTGCTTTTCAAGTAAGCCATAAATACGGCGAACTTTCTGCTTTTCTCGTAGCTGAATGGCGTAAGTGCTTGGTTTACCCTGGCGGCCACGGCCGTGTTGGCCTGGCACGGCACTTTTGCGCGCCATGATTTTATGCGCCTTAGGGTGCAGGGCATAACCTTCACGACGGCTTTGTTTTACGATTGGTGAAATGTCTTTAGCCATTATGGTTTCCTCGCTCTCTTAGGCCTTACACCGCCGTGTGGGATGCTCGTTACGTCTTTTATGCTATTAATAACCATTCCAAACGATGCGATTGCTCGCACAGCTGCATCACGGCCAAGGCCAATACCCTTAACGAACACGTCTACGTTGCTCATGCCGTAATCGCCCTTAGCGATCCCGGCGGCTTTTTCGGTAGCTACCTGAGCGGCATAAGCCGTACCCTTCTTGCTACCACGAAAACCGCACGCGCCTGCACTACAAGCTGCTATCGAATTGCCTTTTTTGTCGCTGAAAGTGATGATAGTGTTATTAAAAGTAGCCTGAATGTGCGCCTGACCAGCTGGAACGGATTTCTTCTTGGTTTTCTTTTCTGCCATATCTGCTCCTTCCTATGTCTTACTCGCTGCTTTAGGTTGTGCACCACCAACTGCAACAGCACGCCCCTTGCGGGTTCGTGCGTTGGTGCGGGTGCGCTGGCCACGAGTTGGCAAGCCTGCCTTGTGGCGTAAACCGCGATAGCTGTTAATATCTTTGACACGCTTAATGTTGCCTGTAACAACGCGCTGTAAATTACCCTCTACCAGGTATTTACTGTCAACTACTTCATTGATTTTCTGTTCTTCGGCGGCGGTCAAATCTTTAACCCGTTTGGCTGGGTTAACTTTAGCTTCGTTTAAAATAAGCTGTGATATTTTTGGGCCAATACCGTAAACGTACGTTAAGGCCACGCCGATCTGCTTATCGGCTGGTATTACTACTTGTGCTACACGTGCCATATCTACCCTTGCCTCTGCTTATTCTTAGGTTTTTTCTTGTTGATAATACGCAGCCTACCTTTACGGCGGACCAGGATATCATCAGGACTAATCTTTTTTACGCTAGCGCGTACTTTCATAGTGTTCTCCCTACACCCTGTAGTTAAATTAATCTTTCAAGCGAAAGCTGATTCTGCCCTTCGTAAGATCGTAGGGGGTCAACTCAACTTCCACCTTATCGCCTGGTACCAAGCGGATATAATGCTTGCGCATCTTGCCGCTGATGTGAGCGATTATTGTATGGCCATTCTGAAGCTCAACTCGAAATTGGGTGTTAGGCAGAGCCTCGACAACCTTACCAGCGAGTTTAATCACTTCTTTCTGATTAGCCATAAATATCGTGTAAATTATACAGCAGTTTTCACCAGATGTAAATACTTTTTTACAAAATTATTCACGAACGGCGCGAATCACCACTCGTTGGTCGTAAGTTTGCTGCGCTTGCACCCAATTACCAGTGCAGGTTATGAGATTTAACCCCTCTTTACTAGCGCTAATCGAAGTTAGCATAACGGCCATATATGCGTCGGTTTCAGCCACCGTCATGATGTGTTTTTCAGCCACGCGGTAGCTAAATCTTGCGCCGTCACCGCGCTCAATGGTGATAATCGCACCCTCAGACAGTTGGTTGAGTTTCTTAAATACGCCGTCGAGTGTTGGCCCGCCATTATGCCCATCAATAAGTAGTGCGCCACTTCCACTACCGGGTAATGCACTACCGCGATACCAGGCTACATCAAAGATATTGGTTGGCGCACCTAATTTACCATTTTCGTCTATGCCTATTTCGCGCACTCTAGCATTGGTTATCCCCAAGCTAGTTACAGACAGGTAGCGAGGTTTTTCGGCCGGCACAACATACTCAACCACTTCTTGCTCGGTTGGTACGGTTTCGTCAATTTCTTGTTGGCTGGCAGTAGCCGAATTATTAATGATTTTCTTTCGTTCGGGGCGATTTTGCGACATCTGCCACTCGTTATAAGTTACGATACCGATACAGGCCACCAGTACTAACAGAACTACTGCTAACGCAGACTGAATAACACGCTGCGTGACTCTTTTAACTTTTAGAGCCATTTATTCGTATTCATCGTAGGTTACCATAAGGGCGCGAGAGTTGAGCTGTCGCAAACTCTCAAGAGCTACTGTTACCACGATGAGTAAGCCCGTACCACCAATAGATAAATTGCTGTTTTGAACGCCCGCGAAAGTATAAAATAGATAATCAGCTACGAACGGCAGCATGGCAATTAAGCCAAGTGAAACTGAACCAAATAAGTTGAGCCTATTTACGGTTTTCGTAAGGTAAACCTCTGTAGCGTGGCCTGGGCGCACGCCTTCTATAAAACCGCCTTGTTTCTGGAGATTTTCGCTAATTTCCTTAGAGTTAAAAACAATACTGGTGTAAAAATATGTAAAGGCTACCACTAGTGCAAAATAAGTTACGGGGTAAATAAAGGCCTGCCAGGTTTCACCCGTAAATGAACCGGCATTGGGCGCCTGAAACCAAGTAGATAGGTTATTAGCAAGCTCAGGAGCCGTGTTTGCGCTCTTTAATATTTGCCCCACAAAAGCTGGCAAGCTTAAAAACGCTATAGCGAAAATAACTGGGATAACGCCTGCTGCGATTAATTTCATTGGCAGAATGCTTTTAACCCCGCCATAGCTGCTATTGCCATGCACGCGCTTAGCATAGTTAACTGTAATAATACGTTGCCCTTCGTTAATCTTAACTAGCAGGTATAAAATAATCACGCTCGCAAACACCATTGCAACGCAGATAGCTAATACGGTTGGGTTGATTGGCATATCGAACATTCCGAAGAAGCTAAGGGCGCCAGCTGACGTATCACCAATAGAAACAGCTAAAGTGCTAACCGTTTGTGGTAACTGGCTAATGATACTGGCGAAAATCAACATAGAAATACCGTTGCCGATGCCCTGTTCGGTAATAAGCTCACCCAGCCACATTAGCACCACCGAGCCCGCCGTCATAGCGGCAACCGCCACAACCCAGCCCGACATAGTGGCGTCTGGTAAGGCAGTTGCGTTACCAGCTAATACCGTTTGACGCAAGATGAATATATAGGCGATAGATTGCAAAATGGCCAGCGGGATGGTGATAATGCGTGTCCACTGGTTAATCTTGCGGCGGCCAGACTCGCCATCGTTATGTAGTTCTTCTAGCCTTGGGATTGCCTTAGTAAGTAGCTGCGTGAAGATTGAAGCGGTAATATATGGGCTAAGCCCTACCATTATAATTGAGAAACTCGTTAGTGCACCGCCCGAAATTAGGTTCATAAAGCCACCAAAATCGGTGCTGTTAATAACGTTTTCGACAATTTCTTTGAACTTGGTTGGCTCGGCTAGCGGCACTGGAATATGTGCTAAGAAACGATAGATTGCGATAATACCAACAATAATAAGCAGACGCTTCTGCATATCGCGGTTCTTGAACGACTTAAAGATTGTTTTTAAATGCATATATGTAATCCTATTTTAGCACACACTTCTAGTGCGTACACACCATATATAGCGTGTGTACGCTAGATGTAGTGTTTATTCTGTAGTTTTTTGTTGTTGTGGCACTGGAGTATTCATAAAACTGCCACCAGCTTTCTCGATAGCCGCGATAGCTGACTTTGAGGCAGCTTGAGTTTTAAGGTTTACGGCGCTTGTTAGTTCACCGCGCATAATCACCTTAACCTTAACATATGGTGAGCTAATATAATTGTTTTCAAACAGGTAGAAATTATCTATGTCACCCTTCATGCTATTTAAGTGATCTAAGTAAACCACTTCAGCCTTAGCGCGCTTACTCTTGAAGCCCTTCAACTTAGGGATGGCTTGCACGAGCGATTTTTGGCCGCCAGAGAAAGTAGCACGTAGCTTTTTACCAGTGCGAGCTTTTTGGCCTTTTGTACCACGGCCAGCCGTCATACCGCCACCAGCACTAATGCCACGACCAACGCGCTTGCGGTTCTTGTTAGCTGTCACATTTAATTCGTTGTATTTCATTACCTAGTCTCCTTCGCAACTTTTTTAGGAGCATTTTTGGTTGTAACCCACTTATCACGAGGTACTAAGCTCTTCAAAGCGTCGATGGTGGCATAGGCAATGTTTACCTTATTAGTAGATCCAAGTGACTTTGAAATTAGGTTAGTTACGCCAGCTAGTTCAACTACGCTGCGCACCACGCCACCAGCAATAATACCAGTACCTGGAGCCGCAGGCTTAAGTAGCACGCGTGCGCCCGTATGCTTAACCTCTACCTCATGAGGAATTGTAGTATCGTTTAGCGGAACGGTAATGAGATGCTTGCGGGCAACTTCACCAGCTTTGGTTATGGCCGTAGTTACATCTTGGCCTTTAGCGACCCCTACGCCAATCTTACCTTTTTTATTACCAACGGCCACTAATGCTTTAAAGCGGAAGCGGCGGCCGCCCTTAACTACGCGGGCTACGCGATCAATATTGATAGTTAACTCTTCAAAGCCATCAGTTTTTACATCTTGTTGTTCGCGCCTGCGCTCGCGACCTTCGCGAGGTGCACGTGGAGCGCGAGCAGATTGTTTTGTGGTTTGCTCTTCAGCCATTTTAGAACTCCAATCCTTCCTTGCGTGCAGTATCAGCTAGTGCGATTAACCTGCCTGCATATTTACGACTATTGCGATCTAATACCACAGTCTTCACCTTAGCTTTTTTAGCAGCTTCAGCGATTTCTTTACCAATGGCAGCAGCTTTTTCGGTTTTTGTGCCAGTTAGCTTTTTACCAACTGTGGTAGCCGAAGCTAGCGTGTGATGCTTGGTGTCGTCAATAATCTGCGCATTAACATGTAAGTTACTGATTTTAACACTTAAGCGCGGGCGTTCAGGTGTGCCAGACACTTTGGCGCGAACGCGGTTGCGGCGCTGGTTCTTGTTATGGGTTTTGCGGTCAAACTCGCTCATTATTTACCTGCCTTTCCTGCCTTACGGAGTATCACTTCGTCGGCATATTTAATACCCTTACCTTTATAAGGCTCCGGCTTTTTAAACGCGCGGATTTCAGCTGCAACCTGGCCAACGGCCTGTTTATCTATACCACTAACGGTAATTTCCATTTTATTAGTAGTTAAAGTAATGCCAGCTGGCGCCTTATATTTAACTGGATGACTAAAACCTAGGCTCATCTCAATCTCTTGTGGGCCACCGCTCAAGCGAAAACCAACGCCATTAATCTCGAGTTTCTTCTCGAAGCCCTGCGTAACGCCAATAACAGCGTTATTTAGCAGTGCACGTTGCAAACCGTGATTAGCGCGGCTAACTGGTTCATCGTCTTTACGGCTGACGATCAGTTGATCGCCCTCTTGCTTAACTTTTACTTTAATCAGATGAGGCACTTTTAGCTCGCCCTTTGGGCCAGCTATCACGATTTCGTCGCCGACCGTTATTGTCACACCTGCGGGAATCGTAATTGGTAGTTTTCCGATTCGACTCATATTACTCCTATTAATAAACCTTTATTAGTAGCTCACCACCTAAGCGTTGTTTCTTGGCTTCACCACCAGTTACAACGCCCTTAGATGTGCTAATTAGTACTATTCCACGCCCTGATTTAATCTTAGGGATCTCATCAGCACCAACATACACACGACGGCCAGGGCTCGACACGCGAGCAATCTCGGTGATTACGGCCTTTTCGCCTGGGTTGTTGATGGTAACGTGCAAAACATCTCGTGGCTTGCCAGCCTCAACTTCCACGTCGGCGATATAGCCCGCTTGTTTTAGCTGCTCCAAAACGGCTTGTTTAAGCTTGCTGTGAGGAGCGCGAATTTCGTTTTTGCCAACCATTATCGCGTTACGAATGCGGGTAATAACGTCGGCTATTGCATCTGTTGAATGTAATGACATATCTACTCCTTTCTCCTACCAGCTGCTCTTTGTTACACCAGGGATTTCGCCCTTGCTTGCTTTTTCGCGGAAATTGATACGATCTAGCCCGAAACGACGCATGTAAGAACGTGGGCGGCCAGTTAGGCTATCGCGGTTCTTGAGGCGAGTTGGGCTCGAGTTGCGTGGAAGCTTCTGTAAGCCTTCTTGGTCGCCCATTTGCTTTAGCTCAGCGCGCTTCGCAGCATATTTATCAAACATTTCTTGGCGTTTCTTATCGCGTGCGACTGCAGATTTTTTAGCCATCTACTTATCCCCCTTTCGTTCAAACGGCATGCCAAATTTTTCCAGTAGCAACTTGCTACCCTCGGCCGAACCGTTCTTGATAACGAATGTTACTTCTAGGCCGTGTAGCACTTGGGTTTCCTCAAAGCTTAGCTCTGCGAAAATCGACTGCTCGCCGATGCCTAGATTGTAATTGCCGCTTTTGTCGAAAGCTTTAGCGCTCACGCCATGGAAATCACGCACGCGCGGTAAAGCAACGTTTACCAGCCTGTCGAGAAATTCGTACATCTTTGCGCCGCGCAAGGTGACCACTACGCCGATTGGCGCGCCCATACCTTTGCGGATCTTGAACGTAGCCACTGAACGCTTCGCCAAGCGATCAACGGGTGCTTGCCCCGTAATCTTGGTGATAGTGTTCTCAACTATGTCGTGAAAACGCTTGTCGTCTTTTTTCTTACCGATGCCGCTGCTAACTACAATCTTAGCTAGCCTAGGTACTTCATTTACATTTGCTACGCCTAGCTCTTTTTCTAGCTCGGCAACGATCTTGTCGTTATACAGAGCCTTCAGGCGAGGCTGCGTAGCTGTAGTCTTGTTAGCCATTATTTGACCTCCCTGTTATTTAATTTACGTGCCAAACGAACTGTTTTGCCGTCGGCGTTCTTGGCGTAACCAACGCGAGTGGTTTTACCAGTTTTTTCATCAACAACCAACGCTAGTTTACTTAGGCTGATTGGTACATGAATCTGTTTCTTGCCACCTTTGGGGTTAGCGCGGTTTGGCTTAATGTGGCGTTCTTTTACACCAATACCTTCCACCAAAGCCGAACTTTCCTTAGGTAGAACTTTCAAAACCTTGCCAGTCTTGCCTTTGTCTGCACCTATGATGATCTTAATAGTGTCGCCTGTTATAATTCGGTTCATTTTATAGTACCTCCGGGGCTAAGCTGATAATCTTAGCGTAGCCTAGCTCGCGCAGCTCTCTGGGTACTGGGCCGAACACGCGAGTAGCTTTAGGTGTTTTGTCGTCGTTGATGATAACCGCAGCGTTGTCGTCGAAGCTGATGGTGCTACCATCCTTGCGACGGATCCGATCAACAGTGCGTACCACTACAGCACGAACCACCGATTTTTTCTTAACGTTGCCAGTTGGGCTGGCGTCTTTTACGGTTGCCACAATCACGTCGCCTACGCGGGCATAACGGCGGCGAGTGCCACCTAGCACGCGGATACATAGGATTTCTTTAGCGCCGCTGTTGTCGGTCACTTTTAGCCTACTTTCTTGAGTTATCATTTCGATTCCTCCTCGGCGGCTTCTTCATTAGCGACCTCAGTCTTCTTCACGTTAGCCTTAACTTCCTTTTCAGGAACTTCGGCTTCTAAAGCGCCTTCTTTCAGCTTCACGGTGCCGCGAGCTTTCTCGACAACTTTCTCGAGCTTCCAGGTTTTAGTTTTGCTAATTGGGCGCGACTCGGTAATTAAAACTTTATCGCCAAGCTTAGCTTCATTCTTCTCGTCGTGCGCCGCATATTTACGCGTTACCGTGAACTGCTTTCTATAAAGCGGATGAGTTTCACGGCTAATGACGCTGACCGTAATAGTTTTATCTCGCACGTCGCTAGTGACAATGCCAGTTAATGTGTTAGCCATTACTCGTTTCCTTTCTTTTTAGCGTTAATCTCAGTCATAAGTCTTGCTATATCTTTACGGATCTTGCCAAGCGCACGTGGGTTCTGTAGCTCGCCAGCAGAGTGACCTCGCTTAGCTTCAATCAACTCTCGGCGCTTTTCTGCCAATTGCTCGGGTAGGCTTAGCTCGGTTTTCTTCATCTCGGCCTTAGTGGTTTTTTTGTCTGCCATCTTAGACCTCCTCTGCCTTTACGATTTTAGTTCGCACTGGCAGCTTGTGGCCAGCAAGACGCATAGCCTCTTTGGCTATATCATCTGTAACACCTGCGATTTCAAACATCATAGTGCCAGCTTTTACCTTAGCAGCAAAGAATTGTGGGTCACCTTTACCACCGCCCATCTTCACGTCTTGAGGCTTGCGGGTAATTGGAGTGTGCGGGAAAATGCGAATCCAGATTTTACCGCCACGCTTCACATAACGGGTCATCGCCTGGCGAGCAGATTCAATTTGGCGGCTAGTTACGTCTTTGTTATCTAGGCTCATTAAGCCGTAATCACCGAACGCCACAGTATTGCAGCGAGTAGCGTTGCCGTCATTTTTACCCTTCATAGTTTTACGATATCTGGTTTTCTTAGGTAGTAGTACCGCCATATTAGCCCCTTTCTCCCTTGTAGATCCAAACTTTCACGCCAATGATGCCAGCCTGAGTGTGTGAACGTGCTACGTTAAAGTCAACGTCAGCGCGCAATGTATGTAGCGGCACTGAACCTTCAATGAACTTTTCGCGGCGACTCATTTCTGCACCGTTTAAGCGCCCCGATACCTCAATGCGTACACCTTTAGCCCCAGCTTGCATAGTGCTTGCTAGTGCCATCTTAACGGCGCGACGGAAATTCATGCGCTTTTCCAACTGGTGAGCGATATTCTCGCCAACTAATTTTGCTGAAAGCTCAGGTTTTTTAACTTCGTCAATGTTGATGCGTACTGGCTGATCGGTAACTTTTTCTATCGATGCCTTCATTTCGTTGATGCCCGAGCCACCCTTACCAATCACAGCTCCAGCTTTAGCGGTGCGAATATTGATGGTTATCAAGTTAGGCGAGCGCTCAATTTGGATATTATCGATTGTTGGGCGAGCCTTGAAACGTTCTTCAATCAGCTCGCGAATTCTAATGTCTTCAATTAGCCACTTGCGGTAGTCGGCTTTCCTAGCAAACCAATTAGAGCGCCAGTTCTTGTTGACTTGCAAGCGGTAACTTATCGGATTAACCTTCTGTCCCATCTTACTTCTCCTCTTTCTTGGCTGGCTTCTCAGCCTTCTTAACCTTTTCTTCGCCAGTTACGACAACCAAAATATTGCTAGATTTCTTCTCGAACGGTAAAGCACGGCCTCTGCTGGCGGGCTTGTAGCGACGCATGCGCGTGCCTGTTGTTACTGAAATCGTCTTGATAGCGATAGTCTTCACGTCAACACTGTTGGTGTCGAGTAGGTTCGCCTTCGCACTTTCGATTGCTTTTTTCACTGGTAGCGCTGCACGGCGTGGTGTGTGATCAAGAATAACCAACGCATCGGCCACTGAGCGACCCCTAACTAGGCTGGCTACAATTGACACCTTGCGTGGTGCAAGCTCTACACCTTTAATATATGCACGTTTTTCTACGGTAGCCATTACTTCTTATCCTTTCCACCGTGCTTGCGGAATTTGCGGGTTGGGCTAAATTCGCCAAGCTTGTGGCCAACCATGTTCTCTGAAACATATACAGGAACATGCATGCGACCGTTGTGCACGGCGATGGTTTTACCAACCATTTCTGGTGTGATAGTGCTTGAGCGAGCCCAAGTTTTAATCATAGTTCGGTCTTCTGGCCCGAGCGCCGCCACTTTTTTGGCAAGTTTGGCGTCGACGAATGGGCCTTTTTTCAGACTTCTACTCATCTTTACCTTCTCCTCTTAGCCTGATGACGGCTTCTTACTATTAGTTTACTCGTACTCTTATTTTTACGAGTGCGATAACCGAGTGTTAATTGACCCCAAGGCGTTCGAGGCGCTTTACCAGAGCCATGGCGACCACCATCACCACCACCGTGTGGGTGATCAGTCGCGTTCATTACTACACCACGCACCGTTGGGCGGATACCTTTACGACGCTTGCGGCCAGCTGAACCAATCTTGATATTCTGATGCTGAACGTTTCCTACTGTGCCGATTGAAGCCTTAGCTTCTAGGCGGATCTTGCGCACTTCACCAGAGGGCAAACGCACCTGTGCGTAGTTGTTCTCTTTGGCCATCAACTGCGCGCCAGTGCCAGCCGAACGCACAATTTGCGCGCCGCGACCAGGTGTTAGCTCAATAGCATAAATATATGTACCCACTGGGATGTCGGCTAATGCTAGGCGATTACTGCTTTCAACAGCCGCATCTTTACCAATCGTAAAGGTTTTACCTTTTGTCATCTGTGTGTCAGCTACCACATAATAGTACGTGCCGGTTTCGTCTTTAACGCGAGCAATGCGGGCGCTGCGGTTTGGATCGTACTCGATCTCTTCGATAGTTAGCTTTAAGCCCTCTGGTAGATTATGGCTTACTAATCGGTAGTGACGCTTCACGCCGCCGCCGCGGTGACGCACAGTAATTCGACCAGAGTTATTGCGGCCAGCATTTTGTTTTTTATTCTTCAGCAAGCTCTTCAAAGGTTTTTTGGTGGTGATTTCGCTGTAATCTTCACTAGTCATGCCACGGCGAGCTGGGGTAGTTGGTTTATATTTAGAAATAGCCATTACTTATCTCCTCTACTACCGGTACGTCGGCGAGTTAGTAGCGATGCTTTCTTAGTTTCAGCCTTAACACGAGTTACGTTCTCTTTCTCTTTAGGAGTTTCTTTGGTTTCGTCGGGCTGAGCGGCATCAATTTGCTCTTCGTCGAACACCTTAATCTTGTCGCCGTCTTTCAGTGTAACGTAAGCTTTCTTAAAGTCGGTGCGCGTAGTTTCGCCTGGGCGAGCCCTACGGCCGCGAGAGAAACGAATGCTCTTACCTTTTTGCACTAAGGTTGTAACACCTGTAACGGCCACGTTAAACTGATTTTCAACATTCTCGGCAATCAATTGCTTGCTAGCGCTCATGGGTACTTTGAAAGCGTAAGTGTTTTTCAGCATTGTGCCATAAGCTTTCTCAGTGGTAATTGGGATGATGCTTATTAACTTCATATTACTTCTCCTCCCCAATCAGCCAAGCTTCAATTTGCGGCAAAGCTTCGGCGGTAATCAAAATTTTGTCAGAATTTAGAATGTCGAACACATTCAAGTAGCAAGAACGCAGAACGTAAAGATTGTTAATATTGCTGGTTGCGCGAATTAGTTGGTCGGTTTTTTCAGCCACCACCAGTAGCACAGCGTCTTTATCCGTTACTTTATTCTTGTCTAAAATCGCCACAGCTTCTTTGGTTTTACCAGTAGTCTTGAAGCTATCAATCACGATAATCTTCTTGTCGGCGTTAGCTAGGCTTAAGGCCTGCCTTACAGCCACCTTCTTACTGGTTTTGCTGATATTTTTAGTGTAGTTTTCGTTGCCGCGTGGGCCAAACACTACACCACCACCGCGCCAGATTGGGTTACGGCTTGAGCCGAAACGTGCTCGGCCAGTGCCTTTTTGACGCCATGGCTTGCGGCCACCACCGCGTACTTCACCGCGCTGCAAGGTTGTCGCATCAGCGCCACGTGCTGCTGCTAGGTAAGAATCGTAGGCTAACTTCAGTAGCTCGTGATTCTTCACCTCAACGTTGAACACGTCTTTATTTAGTTTCGGGGTTGCAGTTTTAGTTTCAGCCATCTTACTTCTCCTCCCCTTCAATTACTACTAAACCTTTGCGTGGGCCAGGCACCGCGCCTTTTAGCCCAATTAGGTTACTTTCGGTATCAATGAAAGACACAACCAAGTTTTTCACGGTTACGCGGTCGCCGCCCATGTTGCCAGGCATCTTGCGACCTTTGTAAACTTTTTGTGGGTACATAGAGCCGATTGAACCGACTTTGCGGGTATCGCCCTTGCCACCGTGAGTTTTGCGTTGGCGGTTAAAATTCCAGCGTTTGATTGTTCCAGCAAAGCCTTTGCCCTTGCTAGTACCCGTTACGCTGGTTTTGTCGCCAAGCACGAAATTAGCGACCGTCATTTGATCGCCTACTTTAATATCTGTTGGTAACTCCTCACAGCGGAACTCGCGTAGCGCCTTAGGTGTTACACCAGCTGGTTTCACATGCCCAGCTACGGCCTTGCTCAGGTTCTTACCCATACCATATGCCACCTGGACTGCGTTATAACCGTCGGTTTCGGCGGTTTTAACCTGAGTCACAGTCACTGGGCCAGCTTGAACAAGCGTAACAGGTGTTACGACGCCGTCTTCGCCGATGATCTGGGTCATACCAATTTTGGTACCGAGAAGTGCTTTCATCACCTTACTCCTTAAATTTGTTATATTTTATGCCACTTAAAGCACATTTAAATCTTGGTATCGTGCGGTATCTCTTTTGACAAGACCTGCATGCTTACCAAGATATAGTTTATAGAACTTTATAAGTTACCTGCGTATTTTACCACAGGTTATTCTTGAGGTCAACAGTTTTACCGCTAAATCACAATCCCGCTGGGTAAAAAGTAGCTGATAATGCCCACCATCACAATAACCGCATAAAATGTGCGGCGGTTGTATGGGCGTTTCTCGGTAAAGTGGATGAGCGCCAGGCCAACTAGCAGCCCAATGGGCACACCAGCAGCTGGAACGCCAGCAATCGTGGCTGGCACGTTCATTTTTATCCAAAAAGAGCCCAGTAGTACTGTTAAGACTAACTTCAGAATAAATACACCGTCGGCTTCAGGGTTTTTCTCAAAACCCCTACGGCTTAGTTGTGTACGATTGCGCGCATAGTTACGTTTTTTAGCTTTGCCCACCCACTAGCCTATCTACATCCTAATTTCAGCATCAACACCGCTAGGCAGCGATAGATTTTGCAAACTATCAATAGTTTTTGGAGTAGCGTTGGTAATGTCGATCAAGCGCTTATGAACTTTCATCTCAAAAGCCTCACCGCCCGTTTTATAAACATGTGGGCTTTTCACCACCGTAAAGCTGCTGCGACGAGTAGGCAGCGGCACTGGGCCACTCACCTTAGCACCTGTGCGCAGGGCGGTGTCGATAATTTGGCGAGCTGATTGATCAATCACACGGTGATCATACGCTTTCAAGCGAATGCGAATACGCAGGCCTTCGTCTTTAGCTGTTGTTTCTGCCATTTGGGTTTCTCCTTGTGCTACTTCTGTAACCTTGAATGCCGCATGGCGTTAACAAGTTTTTCAGAAGTGATTAGTTTATATATTCTAACTTATACTCAATTTGTTCTAAAAAGTCAACATACCCTAGATAAGTAAAAGAGGACACGTTCGTCCCCTTTTAAATTTACCTAATCTTTTAGAGGGTAGAGCTTATAAAGCTCTTTTCCCTCTATATGCTCTGGAGGGTATGCCCCTCTCTGAAGAACTTTCTCCGCCGCTTTGGCGCGGCGTTCTTCAAAGCTCTCCCTAGTTTCGCAGAAACTACATGGCCCGTTCCTGCAAATCATTGCACTTAGGAGAGAGCACCACTCCCTCCCATTAGAGCTTCGGTACGCATGACACCTTTCCATAATCATCCGTCCTTTCCACGCAGAATAAAATACTGCGTGCTATTAAATTATTAGGTCGATTCGATCACGAGAATGAACTCTCGCAGCTCTCATCTCTAAAATGTGAATTATACGAATAATATCGGACTAAAACACAGCGGCACGTTTTCTATTAAAGAACGAACCACCCTGAAGCTAATATAATAACATAGGCAATCGTATTTTACAAACAAAAGAAACCCTCACGGGGTTTCAATTGCGGTTATCTGAAGCTAAAACTATTTAACAATCTTAGTGATAACACCCGAACCAACTGTGCGGCCACCTTCGCGGATAGCGAAGCGGTCGTTGTCGTTCATGGCGATTGGAGCTAGAAGTTTAACCTTAAAGCTTACAGTGTCGCCAGGCATAACAATTTCTTTGTCGGCTGGTAGTTCCACCTCACCAGTAACATCGGTGGTGCGGAAGTAGAACTGAGGCTTGTAGCCCTTACTAAATGGAGTGTGGCGACCACCTTCCTCTTTCTTCAAGATGTAAACCTCGGCCTCGAACTCGGTGTGAGGCGTAATTGAACCTGGCTTGGCAATCACCTGGCCACGCTCAATTTGATCGCGCTCAATACCACGAAGCAAAAGCCCAGCGTTGTCGCCAGCGCGGCCTTCGTCAAGGGTTTTCTTAAAGGCCTCAATGCCAGTTACAACCGATTTTTGAGTGTCTTTAATACCCACAATTTCAACTTCGTCGTTTATCTTCACAATGCCTTGCTCAATACGACCAGTAGCAACTGTACCACGGCCTTTAATCGAGAATACGTCTTCAATTGGCATCAAGAATGGCTTGTCTAGGTCGCGGACTGGCTCTTCAATGAAATCATCCAGAGCTTTAACCAGCTCCATGATAGCATCTTCATTAGCAGCGTCGCCCTCAAGAGCCTTAGTTGCCGAGCCCTTGATAATAGGCGCGTTGTCGCCGTCGTAACCGTACTTGTTCAGTAGCTCACGAACATCCATTTCAACCAGCTCAACCAACTCTGGGTCGGCTAGGTCCATCTTATTTAAGAACACAACAATCTTAGGCACGTTCACCTGGTGAGCTAGCAGCACGTGCTCACGGGTTTGTGGCAGCGGGCCGTCGTTAGCAGCCACCACCAAAATAGCACCGTCAATCTGAGCAGCACCAGTAATCATGTTCTTGACATAATCGGCGTGACCAGGCATATCCACGTGGGCATAGTGCCTTTTTTCGCTTTCATATTCTTGGTGAGAAGTGGCAATCGTGATACCACGAGCTTTCTCTTCTGGAGCGTTGTCGATCTGATCGTACGCTACAGGTTTATTGACTTCGCTAGGAAGCTTTTTCGCCAAAACGGCGGTGATAGCAGCCGTAAGTGTGGTTTTACCGTGGTCAACGTGACCCATAGTACCAACATTTACGTGTGGCTTGCTTCGATCAAAGTTTGCCATGTATTATGGTCTCCTTTATTTAATTATATTATTTCGTGTGGACAGTTAGCATACGCAAAATACCCCACAACGCTTGGCGCCAATTATACAGGCTAGCCGATCAGTTGTAAATACTCTTAGCATAGAACTGCCGATAGATACGTAAAAACCCCAGCTCTGCCATAGTACAGCAGAAGCTGGGGGTCTGATTTACCACTCCTTCCTCTTTACTTGTCGGTTTTTTGGCTTAAAGTATTTATAATACTTATATTCATCATAGTACTTGTCAGAATCATAGTATATATAACTTTTTTTGTACTCATCATATTCACTATACTCCTCAAATCTATCGTCGTAATAGATTATCTCTGAACGATCATAGGGGAGTATCCATGAGGTGTGCCCATCTTTGTCGGCGGTAACGAACATGTCCTCCGACAAAGTTTCTCCTGGAAAGAATTCTGAGAACAGTGATGACTCTGTATCACCACTTCTCAGCTGTTCCAACCAAACCGATGGAACAAAGAACTTGAATCCACGGTCTGTGTTGTAGAAATAGGTATAAAAGACTATCTCTACGAGCGCGAGATAGTCATTGGGTCTGTGGCTACGAAGAGCCCACTCGTTTAATGCAGATAGAATAAACACCCTATCTGTACCGTGCGTCCAAGGGTCTCTACGACCCTGTGTGACGCTTAAAACGAGTCTTCTTTCACCACTTAAACAGTTGTGAAGGAGTCCGATTTCTATAGATACGTCATCAAATACATTGATGTCGTATTTGCATCCGTATCTATATCTTTCCGGGTCGAGCTCCTGGTCGACCCATTCTAATGGCCCATTGATACTTCTCCAGGCCAACTTTAGATATTTCACACCCTTGTCAAGGCGGGCCTCTCTGACGTCCCATTGTCCATCTCCATATTCATAGTACCCGTAATCGGGCTTGATGAAGTCGGAGAAATAAAGTTCTCTGAGAACGGGGTCGTCTTCGCTAGGGTCATACAAAAACGAATCCCCGGGTGATAAGATGCAAAAATTACCTTTCATCGTATATCCTCCTATTACCCGTCGGCGTAAAATAACTTCTGAGGAAACCTCAGATAGTCAAACCAAGACGTCTCTATGGTTCGTAGTAACTATGATTTTCACAATCACTACGAACCATAGAATGGCTTTAGGTTTTTAAAGGTAGGAGTTGTAAATTATAAATGTACTAGACATTGAATAACCTTGGCAAATAAGTTTATTATTGGAGTTTTTTGTGAAACAAAAAACTCCATCTAGATGGAGCGATCTTTAAATCAATTACCATCTTGATATTACTTATATATAAAAGCTTAATTGTCTATTATTCTGAATCGTTACTAATTACTTAGTTTTGATTC
>JAIRRY010000023.1 GCA_031255735.1 Candidatus Nomurabacteria bacterium
TCTAACTTTTAACGTACGATCTGTATGGATATGAGTATCCATCAGATATATAACGGATTTAAGTTCCGTAAACTATTGGTCGGGATCTTAGGGTTTAGCCCTGATATCCCGAGAGGGACCATAGATTAGCTCATGAATGCAACTATGGAACCATCCATCAGGGTGAGAGTAGATAACTCCCCGCTAAGCGAGTAGTGTAACCCTACATAGTTGCTCACCCTAACTCAAACCTAGTTGTTTCTAGAAACCTAGTTGTTTCCAGAATTTCTAGAAATAGCCCACCATGATTTGGTTCTGTTCACTTCCAGAAATCTGTTCGCTTCCAGAATTCTATTCACTTCCATAAATAGCTAACCGTGATTAAGTTCCGGTTGTTTCTAGAAGTAGGCTACTCACCATGACTCGAATCTGGTTACTTCCAAAAGAAGTCAACCATGACTTAAACCTAGTTGTTTCCAAAAGAAGTCAACCCTAACTCAAACCTGGTTACTTTTGTAAGTAGGTTGCCCACCCTAATTCATAATCTTTTTTTTAATAGACGTATTAAGTATGTTTACTGAGTTTTTTGTGAAAACAAAAAACTCCATCTAGATGGAGCAAACAATTTACACTGTTCACACCCACCGTGATTTATTACTTTATTACATATTACTTATTTATTAAACTTAATCGTCTAATATCTGTACGAATCGTTACTAATTACTTAGTTTTGATTCTAATACCATTGTATCACACCTTATGGTAATTGTCAAGAGTCTTATACTAAAATTGTGGTTGTGTATAATTTGTTGGGGGAGGGGGAAATGTTGGGGATTTTCGAACCCTTATATTATATATCATTATATCGAATTAATGTAACATTGGGTCGCCTCGGTCATGAGAATGGAATTCTCATGACTCTCGTCTTACCAATGTTATAATAGCAACATGAATTACTCAGAAAAATTAACAAAAATATTAGAAACTAGCGGTTGGGTGCAGGAACACTTGGCGAGGCTGATGGGCGTGTCGCAACAGGCGTTAACTGCTTGGCTTAGCGGCAAAGCAGAGCCGCACGAAGAGCACGCAGAATTAATCAACAAACTATATAAGAAAATCGTAGAAGATATTGAGATTATCAAGCGCGAACACATTGAAAGCGTAGAAAAGAGCATCCACCGCCACAAAATATACGAACTCGATAAAAACAACCACGACTTACCGCGCCAATGGCGTAAAAATCACGCAAAACGCGTAAGTGCGCCTAGCGAAAACGACCATTGCTGTTAGGCACTCTGAGCTGTAGGTAGTATAATTACATATATGATCTTATATCTACGCTCAACGCTACAAAAACCTAAAACTACCGAACAAGACAAACTACAACCTGGCACGTGGGTTAAGGTTGAACGGCCTGGTACGAACGACATTGAGCAACTCGTTAACCTTGGGCTAGACACTGATATTATTAACGACGCACTCGATCCTTACGAAGTGCCACGCATTGAGCACGAACAGGGCTGGACGTATTTCATAGCTCGCTTACCAGACGCCGAAGACGAGTCTGGTTTCACCACGCCTGTACTATTCGCCATCAGCAAAGCTTATACTGTAACTCTTAGTCAAGATCCATTAAACAGCTTATGGCGGCCGTTCATCAGCAAAAATAACACACCAACCACTCAAAAAGCTAAATTATTTATGAGCATGATTGCCGCTATTAACACGGAGTATGAGCACCACGTGGCAGGCATTAACAAACGCGTGCGCGCCGTGACGCGCGATGTGCAAAATATGCACGCCCGCGACATCGCAGTTTTCACCGACAACGAACGTAAACTAAACGACTACCTTGATGCGCTAGTGCCCATGAACATGGCGTTGAAGAAATTACTCGGCAGTAATATGTTAGAACTGTTTGATGACGACATAGAGATGGTAGAAGACCTATCGATCGACCTCGAGCAGGTGATTGTACGCTGTCAAAGTCAGCTCCGCACCATTACCAACTTGCGTGATTCTTACCGCGCAGTGATGGACACACGCCTGAACGAAACTCTACGTATCCTAACCGTTATCACCGTTACACTAACCATTCCAACAATGGTGGCGGGCATTTACGGCATGAACGTAGACCTACCAGGCGACGATTCGCCAGCCGCATTTTGGACAATTATTGGCCTTAGCGCCATCTTCTCACTACTGCTTGGCATTTACTTTATGCGCCGCCGCTAACCACTAGCCAAGCACTGCGAAATAAATACCAATACACTGGCAAACCCAAGCCGCCAGCGTGAAGATATGAAACAACTCATGAAAACCAAAAACCTTCGCGTGCCTGCCTGGCCATTTAGTCGCGTAAAACACCGAGCCCAAAATATAAAGCAAGCCACCCGTGGCTATCATGACCACTGGCACAATAGCGCGCAAGCCACTATAAGTGAAAAAAGACGGTATAAACACGACCGCCGTAAGTCCAACTACGCAGTAAATGGCCGTCATAAGTGCCCGCGGCGCATGAATCCATACCACATTTATAGTAAGCGCAATTATACTAAGCCCCCAGATTAAGATGAGCAAAGTAGACGCTGTGAAAAACCAGTTTTCGGCCGTCCAGGGCAGCAAAACAGGAGCAAGCGGTGTGTAAGTGCCCGCAATTAACAGAAAAATGTTCGCGTGGTCGATACGGCGTAGCACTGTCTTCACTTTGGCGTTCCAATTTATCACATTATAAATACCGCTGAATGTGAAAAGTGCGATTGAACAAAGCAAGTAAACCGCTACCGTAAAACGCTGCAGTGCAGTAGGTGCTAAACAAAGCAGGGTAAGCGTAGTAAGTAAAGCTAGCGGCGCAAAACCAACATGAAACCAACCGCGCAGCGTAGTGCGAGGCGTTGGTAAATTCTTTGACAACCTAGCCATTATCTAATTTTAACACATGCGGCAACGATTATTGACTTTTTACCCCTGTGGCAGTATAGTTAAGGCTTATGCAAATCACGACGGATAAAATTCGCAACATTGCGATAATTGCTCACGTTGACCACGGAAAAACCACCATGGTAGACGGCCTGCTTAAACAGAGCCGCACTTTTCGTGATAACCAAGCTGAAATGAGCGAAAAATTAATCCTTGATAGCGGCGATCAAGAACGTGAGCGTGGCATCACTATAACCGCTAAACAAACCACGGTATATCATGATGAGTATAAAATTAATATCATCGACACCCCTGGGCACGCTGATTTTAGTGGCGAAGTGGAACGCACTCTCAATATGGCCGACGGTGTGATGCTGATTGTCGACGCCGCCGAAGGCCCAATGCCACAAACCAAGTTTGTGCTTAGTAAAGCTTTAGAACTTGGGCTAAAACCTATAGTAGTGATCAATAAAATCGACAAGCCCGCTCGCCGCATTGAAGAGGTAAAAAGTGAAATCGAAGATCTGTTTTTAGAGCTTGCCACCAACGACAACCAGCTGCATTACCCGATTTACTATGCCATTGGCCGTGAGGAAAAAGCATGGGCAGAGCTGCCCGACAACCCAGAGCAGCACGCCGACCTTTCGGTGATTTTCGACGCCATCATCAACCAAATTCCCGCACCTAAAGAACGTGAAGGCGGCTTGCAGATGTTGGTGACTAGCTTGCAATACGATAATTTCGTAGGCAAATACGCAATTGGCAAAGTAAATCGCGGTGAAATTACAAAAAACACGCCCGTAAAACTTGTACAAGTTTCGGGTGACATGCTTAACGCCAAAACCGACAAACTTTTCGCTTTTCGTGGGCTGGTTAAAGAGGAAATCGACCACGCCATCTGCGGCGACATCGTGGCCGTGACAGGCTTAAGCGACGTAAAAATTGGCGAAACTATCACCAGTTTCGACCACCCTGAAGCTTTGCCCACTATGAAACTTGAGCAACCCACGCTCAGTATGTACCTAGGGCCAAACACCAGCCCGTTGAAAGGCCGCGAAGGCGAGTTTACCACCAGCCGTCAAATTGGCGACCGCCTGCAACGCGAGCTAGAAACCAACGTGGCGTTGCAAGTTGAACCAAGCAGCATTGGCTTTAAAGTTAGCGGCCGCGGCGAATTGCATCTTTCAGTTTTAATTGAAACTATGCGCCGTGAAGGCTACGAGTTTGAAGTTGGCCGTCCTGAAGTTGTAACCATCGAAGAAAACAGCCAAACTTTAGAGCCTGTTGAAGATTGTATTATCGAAGTCGGACAAGAGTTCGTGGGGGCTGTTAGCCAGGCGCTCGGCGTGCGGCGCGGCGTTTTGAAAAACCAAGAAACCACTAGCCAAGGCACTGCGCGCATGGAATACCATGTGCCCACCCGCGGGTTGATTGGCCTACGTAACCTGCTACTTACAGCCACAAAAGGCACGGTCATCATCAACTCGCTGCCTGCTGGCTACGAGCCGATGGGTGCTGCTTTGCCGCAAACCAGAAATGGCGCACTGATTGCTTTTGAAGCTGGCGCTTCTACCACTTACGCTTTAGCTAACGCTGAGGCGCGCGGCGAATTATTTATCGGCCCCGCCGTAGAAGTTTACACAGGTATGATAGTGGGGCAGAACAACCGCAACGAAGACCTAGAAGTGAATGTTTGCAAAGGCAAGCACCTAACCAACATGCGCGCCAGCGGTAGCGACGGCGCTGTGCAACTCACACCTTACACCGAACTATCGCTTGAACAGTGTATCGACTTTATTGAACGCGATGAGTTGCTTGAAGTTACACCCAAAAACCTACGCCTTAGAAAGCGCATCCTAGACCCAACTTTGCGCAAACGTGCCAACAAAAATTAGTCGCTAATACCATTAACTTGCTTAAAATACGCCACAAACGTTGGCTTGTCGGCTATTAGTTCAGCAACTTTTTGTAAGTATGCCGTGTATTCGTCATCTTTAAAATATATCTTTTCATTTGCGTAGCCACCAGGGCCGAACTTCTTACTTATATGATCGTAGGCTCGGTTGGTGTTTTGGTCTAATGTGTAGTTTGGATAATTTTTGAGGGTATATGCGTAAGTACGGCGACACGGCGTGGCTAGGTCGGTATTCCTATCGGCAGATGACAACACCTCACCATATATATTCCGAGGGTCGGAATCAGCCGACGATCGATGATCCTCTATCGCCTGGCGCACTACCAACAGATCGGCTGGGCTAAAAAATTCATTCATAAACTTATCTGCTATAAACATCTCGGCCGACACCACTTCGTGATTTTTGGGATCAATATGATGGCCAACGTCGTGAAAAACTACCGCCGCGTAAAGCATGTCATCGCTTAGCCATAGGTCATTTTCAACGTTAAACTTAAAAGCTCGGCGCAGCACATAGTTTACATGGTCTATGCCATGACCTTCTTCGTTCTTGTTATAAATTGGCAAAACACCCTGTTCTACATAAGCTTTTAGTTTAGCGCTAACCATTTAAAATCCTCTTTTGTATTTAATTAACTATACTACTATCATACTATCGCCATAACTGAGCAATTTATAGCCCGATTTTATGGCGTACCCATAAGCAGGTTTTAAGTTATCCCAGCCCGCGAAAGCCGCGGTGAGCATCAGCACGGTAGACTTTGGTGCGTGAAAGTTGGTGAGTAAAGTATCTACTATTTTAAAATTATAGCCAGGGTAGATAAATATATCTGCTTCGCCCGATATATCATGAGACGCATCTCCACACTTTAATATATCACCAGATGCATATTCTAGCGTGCGAGCAACTGTTGTACCCACTGCCACCACGCGTTGCTTTTTGGCTTTTGCCGCCGTGATAGCCTGCACAGTTTGCTTCGGAATCTCAAAATATTCAGCGTGCATCTTGTGGCCTTCAACCTCATCAGTACGAATAGGCATGAATGTGCCCAAACCAACATGAAGCGTAAGATAGGCAACAACTACACCTTTGTCTTTCAGCCGATCTATCAGCTCACTCGTCATATTCAAACTAGCGGTGGGCGCTGCCGCCGAACCTTGCTCGCGTGCAAACACAGTTTGGTAGCGTTCAATATCCTGCGCCGTAGCGGCACGCTTCATATATGGCGGCAAGGGCGGTAAACCGAATTGCTCAGTCAACTCCAGTAAATCAGCATCAGACCTAACCACGGCCAGCCCATCGCCTAATATCTGCTCAACAGTTAACTCAGTTGTGGCTGGCCCAATGGTCAGCCTGTCGCCAACTTTCAGCTTACCTCTATACAACACTTTGTGACAATGCCAATCTTTGTCGCCAGAATGCTTTTCGAGCACCACAAGTTCGCGCTTAGCCGAGTGATGATCGGAGCGTTTTTGCACAAAAATGCGCGCCCGCATCACCCGCGTATCGTTTAGCACCACTGCGTCGCCTGGGCGCAGAAACTTGTACAAGTTTCTATACATTTCACTCTGTAATTCGCCAGTTTTTTTGTTCAAAACTAGCAGCCTAGAAGTACCCCGCACTTTCGGCGGATACTTAGCAACCGACCCTTCAGGCAGGGCATAAGAAAAATCGGAAACCCGCACTTTTAGTTCTTCTTAACGTAGCACTTGCTGCCAACCAGTTTGTAGCTGCGAGCGTCGTCGCCGTAGCCACAAATACCGCACTCTGGGCTTAAAGTGTCGCACACGCCTTCAGCGTTATAGCTGGCCACCACCGACCACTCAGCAGCGAAGCTAAGATAGGGGATGACTCTTGCAAACGTTAACGCACAAACACCTGCCACGGCAAAACCTGTGAACACACCCCAGAAAAAGTGTGTGGTGGTTGGGTCAAATTTATTCTTCTTTTGCTTTTTTGTCATATTCAGAGTATACACCACTCACGCGTATGCTACAATTAACTTAATGATGAAGAATACAATCATTACTGTTGACCACTTCCAAATGTCGTTTAGCGACAAAGTGGTAATTAAAAACTTATCTTTTGAGGTTTTTAAGGGTGAAACCTTTGGTTTGCTGGGCAGTAACGGCAGTGGTAAAACCACCACAATTCGCGCTCTTCTAGGGTTATTCACCGCCACCAGCGGCGAATTACTGATAGGCGGTAAAAAATTTACGCCCGACGGCGGCGTAACCGTAGGTTACTTACCCGAAGAACGCGGCCTTTATAAAAAAGAAACTGTACTCGACGTAATGATATATTTTGGCGAGCTAAAAGGGCTTGAAAATCCTAAAGAATGGTCACTAAATTACCTCGAACGGGTTGGTATCGCAGATAAAGCCAGGGATAAAATAGACAAACTCAGCAGCGGCCAGCAGCAAAAAGTGCAGCTGGGCATCACTATCATGAATAACCCGCAACTACTAATCTTAGACGAGCCCACCAAAGGCTTCGACCCCGTAAACCGCCGCCTGCTTATGGATATTATTAAAGAAGTGCAAGAGCGTGGCGCCACGATACTCATGATTACGCATTATATGGACGAAGTGGAGCGCTTATGCAACCGAGCGTTACTACTAAAAGACGGCGTAGCTAGAGCTTACGGCACTATTGATGGAATTAAAAAACAATTTGGCGGAAAATCACTTGATGATATATTCGTTGAAGTTTATGGCCAAGAAGAAGGGGAGGAGATGTCGGAGCAGCGAGGTGGAAATGCGTAACCTAGGTATAGTTGTTAAATTCGAAATTACCCGCACGCTGAAAAAGCCTTCGTTTTGGGTTGCCGCACTGCTAGCACCAATCGGCTTAGTGGCGTACATTTTATTCGCCGGTATGAATGGTTACAATGCCAGCAAGATTGCCGAAGAAGGCAGCCAAACCGATAACCTAAAACTTGCCCTGCTCGACGAAGCTAAAGTTACCAACCCAGAGCTCGTCAAAAAAGCTGGGCTCAAGCAGGTAGCCAACAAAAACCAAGCTATCGAGCAAGTAAAAAACGGCCAACTTAACGTATTCTATTATATTCCTGCCGATTTTGCCAAAAAACCAGCCGTTAGCATGTACACCCAAACAGATGAAAACACCCTGTTTAGCGACTATAGCACCACGCTGCGCGCAGTTTTACAACAATCGATAGAAGTTAAAGCCTCGCCCGCCGAGCTTGTTATATTAAACGGCGCATACACGTTCAATACCACCGCATTCGAAAACGGCGAGGAGCGCAACCGCATAGGCGAGATGATCATACCAATCATCGCCCTAGCCATCTTCTATATATTAATTTGTATTTTTGGCAACCGCCTGATGATGTCTACTCTCGAGGAAAAAGAAAACCGCATCAGCGAAATGATACTTACCAGCGTAGGTGGCAAAGCGCTAATAATAGGCAAAATAATCTCGCTGATTGCGCTCGGGTTTTTACAAATTACCATCCTCGCCATTCCAGCCATTATTGGCCTGCTGAACGCTAAAAACGTTAGCTTCGGCGGTATAAACCTGGCCGACATTCTACCTACAGTTGTTCTTAACCCTTACACGATAATAGTCAGCCTGCTACTTTTAGTGTTTAGCTATATATTATTCACCGGCCTCAATGTCACAGTGGGCTCACTCGTGCCTAACGCACGCGAAGCCAGCGGGTTTGTGAGCGTCATCATGATATTAGTTATCATGCCGATATTTTTCGTAAGTTCGTTTATAAGCCCCACCCCAGACGCCACAACCTACGCACTAAGTTATTTTCCACTATCTGCACCTGTGGCACTGTTGATGCGCAACGCCTTCGGCACTTTGCCGCCAGTTGAAGCCATAGCGGGCATCGTGCTACTTGTCATTACAGCAACCTTTATGATCTGGCTGGCCATTCGTGCTTTCCGCGTCGGCACTATGGAATACCAGTCGCGCGTTAGTATAAAACGATTATTACGCTCAGGCAGAGAATAGCGATAGTAAGCGGTGATTACCTTACTCAGGCTTATCATGTTACAATTGTAAGATGCGCAAGCAATCGAAAAAGCAGAAGGTCAGCACTAAAGCTCTTGCAATTACTATCGTTTCTATACTAACGGTAGCAGTTATTACTGCGCTCTGTATCATTTTCAGCGACCAACTTTTCGCTATTTTCGGCAAAGTTGACCATCTCAAAGAATTTATCCGCAGCGCTGGAGCATTTGGGCCAGTTGTTTTTGTACTACTCCAGATTTTACAGGTTGTGGTAGCACCAATTCCAGGGCAAGTAGTAGGGGTAGTTGGTGGCTACCTATTCGGCTGGTGGGGGCTGGCGCTCAGCATTATCGGTAACTTAGCGGGATGTTTCATAATCTTCATATTAGCCCGACGTTTTGGCCGCCCGTTAGCCGAAAAACTTTTCAAGCCAGAAACCATAAAAAAGTTCGACTATGTCACCGAATCAAAAGGTGCGTTTATATTATTTCTTATATTCATACTGCCATTTTTTCCCGACGACGTAATATGCTATCTAGCTGGGCTCACTAAAGTGCCAATTAACAAGCTTATGCTGGCCTCATTTGCAGGGCGTGTTCCAGGCTTTTTAATGATGACTTTAGCAGGCAGCGGGTTAGAATCTGGTAGCCTTAATGCGCTCATTTCTATATGTGTTGGTACACTACTACTCATGGCGATTTGTTGGTGGCAACGCGATTGGCTCGGGCGCTTTGTAAAAAGTAAAAACCGCTTGGAATTTATTAAGCAAAACTGGCAGCTCACCCTATGGCAAACTATAGCTACTGGCGCGCTTGCAATTTTAGCTTTTGTATTACTCTGCGTTTTCGCACTTTGGGAGTTCTAACCTCGCAAGTTTAATGTTAGAATATTGCTAATGCCTATTTTTGATCAAACAGAAGAAGAGCTTTTTCGCGAGTTCGAATCGTCTGGGCGAGGTTTAAGCTCGGCCGAAGCAAAAAAACGCCTGATTAAATATGGGCGCAATGTTCTAAAACTAAAAACCGAGCCGCTTTGGCGACGCATCATCGAGCCATTCGCCGACATATTCATGATTGTACTAATTGTGGCTGGCGTGCTTAGTATTATAGAGGGTAACACGGTTGATGCCATTATTATTTTTGCCATCATCTTAATTAACGCCATGATAGACTACGTGCAACAATTTTCAACTGAACGCATTTTGCGTTCGCTCAAAAGTGTAGCCAGCCAACAGGTGAGTGTGTTGCGCGACGGCGAAATGGTGACAATCGATTCTAGCGAGTTAGTGCCAGGCGACATTGTGGCGCTAGCCGAGGGCGACAAAGTGCCAGCCGATGGCCGCATTGTAACCGCCAGTGAACCTCGCGCCGACGAATCAATCCTCACAGGTGAAAGTGAACTTGTTAGTAAGTCTACTAAAACCCTCACTGGCATCAAAGAGATTTACGAGCAGTCCAATATACTGTTTTCGGGCACGTTTTTAATTAGCGGCAACGTGCGGTTACTCGTAGTGCGCACGGGCAGCAATACAGAATTCGGCAAAATCGCCGACCTCGCTACGCAAACTTTCAGCATCAGCCCTGTTCAGGTTAAAATCAACAAGCTGGTTAAAGGTATCGCTATAGTTATGGGCATGCTTAGTGTGGTGGCGTTTGTAATGTCGTTGATGGCTGGCATAGATTGGCTAGAAAGCCTAGAGTTCGTTATTGCGCTCGCGGTTAGCGCCGTACCTGAAGGTTTGCCTATCGCAATTAGCATAATTCTAGCGCTCGGTATGCGCCGCATGGCCGCCAAAAAAGCCTTAGTAGCCAACATGCGCGCCATCGAAACTATAGGTGTTATTACAACCATAGCCACCGACAAAACTGGCACGCTCACCATGAACAAGCTAACCGTTCAAGACCATTGGGCGTTCAATGTGAAAAGTGCAACTTTCAAACAAGCTGTAGCGCAAGCTTTAATCGACCCAGAGAGCAGCCACGATCCGCTCGACACAGCATTTCTCGACTTCACCAAAACTCGCGGCAAGCCACTAATCAGCACTACACCACTCGCTACATTCTCGTTCAGCCAAGCTTTAGCCATGAGCGGCAATGTGTGGCACGAAGGCAATAAGTTCAAGTTGGTGGTAAAAGGTGCACCCGAACGCATCTTAGACGTATCAAACGTCACCGAGAGCGATCGCGAGCTAGCCATACACCAGTTGGCCGAATATACTTCTCAAGGGCAGCGCGTTATCGGTATCGCTGAAATAGTGCTAAGCGCAGAGCCTAAAGACCTAAAAATTGGCATCAAGGGCAAACATCTCAAGTTTATCGGGCTAGTTTCGGTGGCCGACCAAATCCGCCGCGAAAGCCACAGTGCCGTAGCTCAGGCGCGCGCCGCTGGTGTAACCGTCCGCATGATAACAGGCGACCATTTTGAAACCGCATACCAAATCGGCAAGAAAATTGGCATCGTTGAAACCCGCGACCAAGTGTTCGACTGCAGCAAGCTCAGCATGCTCAGCGAAGCCGACTTGCTCGACACCATACGCGGCACTTTTGTATTTTCGCGCGTTACGCCCGAAGCCAAGCTACAAATTCTAAACTTACTCGAGAAAGAAAACATCACCGCCATGACTGGTGATGGCGTAAACGACGTACCTGCTTTAGCTGGCGCGAATGTAGGAATTGCCATGGGCAGCGGTAGCTATATTGCCCGCGACGCTGGCGACATCGTGTTGCTCGACGACAATTTCAAAAGCATCGTTACCGCCATGAAAGAGGGAAGGGTAATCGTTGCCAATATTCGCCGCATGTTATTTTACCTACTCAGCACCAATGCCGGCGAAGTTCTCACCATGTTGGGCGCTTTGTTGCTTAGTGCCAGCTTGCCATTAGCCCCCGTGCAAATTCTTTGGATTAACATCGTAACTGATACGTTCTTTATAATCCCGCTCGGCCTAGAGCCTGCCGAAGATAACGTTATGAAGAAGAAGCCTGAAAGCCCCGACGCGCCTATTCTTGATCGCCACACCATCACACGCATGGTGCTGGTTGCTATTACCGTGGCCATCGTCACACTGTTTGCCTATCTTTACTACATGCCTATTCTCGGCCAAGCTGCCGCTGGCACGCTGGCCTTCATGGCGCTAGCCATCACTCAGTGGAGTAATGCCTTTAATGCCCGTAGCAGCTACCAATCTGTCTTTACGCGCCTTAAAGTGATGAATAGTAAATTCTATATTTGCCTTGGCCTTGCAATAGTTTTCCAGCTGGCTATATTTATTGAGCCACTTAAAAGTTGGATGCACGTAGCCAGCGTGCCGCTGCCCGAGCTACTACTAGTGTCAGCTATATCGTTCGCTGCACCAATTTTGGTGGTAGAACTTCACAAGTTAGCTGTCTATATTTTTAATACAAATAAGGCTTAGTTGCGTAATCAGCTTGTGGATAACTCGTAGTTTTACAGATACGAACATGCATCGTGCTAAAGGTATTTTTTACAATAGTAAAAGCTTGACTTAGCTATATTTAGCGGTTTATAATCATATGCAGACACCATATATAGCGTCTATGTAAAAGTAAACACTATATATAGCGTATATATAACAAATATAAAAATCATACATTTTAGGAGGTGAAAATGTATAAATCTATTCGCAAACGGGACAACCGCACTGTTAGTTTTAAGCCCGAAAAAATAACCAGCGCGCTCACTAAAGCTGGTGCTACAACTGAGGAGTTTGACGCTAAAAAAGCGAAAGAATTGACAAACAAGGTGCTAGAGCAAGCAGCAACCACCATTACAGCTCGGATCCCAACTGTTGAACAGATCCAAGACATCGTGGAAGATGTGCTACTCAAATCTAAATACAAAAAAACCGCCAAGGCTTATATTTTGTACCGCGAAGAACGCAGCCGCATCAGAAACAGCAAAAGTCGCTTGATGAGTAATTACAAAACCATCGCTCACGCCATGGCCAAGGAAGACACCCAAGACGTCAAACGCAGCAACGCCAACATAGACAGCGACACGGCTATGGGTAAAATGCTACAGTTTGGCGCTGAGGGCAGTAAAGAATTTGCCAAAACTTTTATGCTGAAACCCGAGCACTCCGCGGCGCACGACGAAGGCGATATTCACATTCATGACCTCGATTTTATGGCTACAGGAACGTTAACCTGCTGCCAAACCGACCCTATCCGCCTATTCGAGAACGGCTTTAACACTGGGCACGGCACTCTGCGCACACCAAACAGTATCGGCAGCTACGCTGCTCTGGCCGCTATCATCTTGCAGGCTAACCAAAACGAACAACACGGCGGGCAATCAATCCCTAACTTCGATTACGCCATGGCCGCGGGCGTTAACAAAACCTACCGCAAAAGCGTGAAAGCCAACGCCGAAAAATACAGTGAGTTCACAGGTAAAAAAGTGAAGCTAAACGAAAACGATCTAACCAAGCTAACTTACGGCGAAACTATAAAAGGTGTCAACAAGATAGTTTTTGATCAAGCTAAAAAAGATACCGACAAGCAAACTTTACAGGCTATGGAAGGCCTGGTGCACAACCTTAACACCATGCATAGCCGCGCAGGCGCTCAAGTGCCATTTACTAGTATTAACTTTGGCACCGACACCACGCCTGAAGGCCGCCTCGCTAGCCACGCTTTTTTGAAAGCCACCGAAAACGGCCTAGGTCGCGGCGAAACGCCAATCTTTCCAATTAGCATTTTTAAGGTGAAAGAGGGCGTCAACTATAACCCAGAAGACCCTAACTACGACTTATTCAAACGCTCCATGGAAGTGAGTTCAAAACGCCTCTTCCCGAACTTTGTGTTCCTCGATGCACCGTTTAACTTGCAATATTACAAACCAGGCCACCCCGAAACCGAGTGCCCAACCATGGGTTGCCGCACACGTGTTATGAGTAGCGTTTTTCCAGAAAGCGACGGCATAGCTTTTGGCCGCGGCAACTGTTCGTTCACCACAATTAACTTGCCTAGGCTCGGGTTAAGAAACGGCGTTGCGCTCGGCCAGCGCGACGAAGCAGACTGGGATGGCTTCTACAAAGACCTCGACAAGATGCTCGATCTCGCAGCCGACCAGCTCAAAGAACGCTTCGACTTTCAAGCAGAAAAAACTGTTAAGAATTTCCCATTCCTAATGGGGCAAGGCGTATGGATGGGCAGCGAAAACCTAAAGCCCACCGATAAACTACGCGACGTAATTAAACACGGTTCGCTGTCGATCGGCTTTATTGGCCTAGCCGAAACTTTGAAAGCCATGATAGGCCAGCACCACGGCGAAAGCGACGAAGCCGAGGAGCTAGGTTTAGAGATTATCGGCCACATGCGCGATCGTATCAATGAGCTCGCCAAAAAACATCAACTTAACTACAGTTTACTAGCCACACCAGCTGAAGGCCTGTCGGGTCGCTTCACGCGCATAGACCGCAAAGCCTTGGGCGAAATCGAAGGTGTAACCGACCGTGAATTTTACACCAACTCATTCCATGTGCCCGTTTATCACCAAATCGGCGCTTTTGAGAAAATCGCTAAGGAAGCGCCATTTCATGAGCTTTGCAACGCTGGGCATATTACTTACGTAGAGTTAGACGGCGACCCCAGCCAAAATATTGAGGCTTTTGAGTCGGTTATCCGTGGCATGCACGATGCAGGCATCGGCTTTGGCAGTATCAACCACCCTGTTGACCGCGATCCAGAATGTGGCTTTTCAGGCATCATCGTGGGCAGTATCTGCCCGTCATGCGGCCGCGAGGAGCACGAGGGCGAATATGGTTTTGAGCGCTTGCGCCGTATTACTGGCTACCTGGTAGGCTCATTGGAGCGCTGGAACGACGCCAAACAAGCCGAGGAAAAAGCCCGCGTCAAGCATAGCATTACTCAGAACTTACAAGGGGTTTACACTAAAGCCGAGAAAGATGAACGCGAACTACAAAAGTCTGCGCAAGCACGTAGCCTCGCAAAGGTTTAAACGTGGCGATTGACGTTAAAAGCGACGAAGTACGCCTAGCTGCACCCATCCAAGGCGACAGTATCGTAGATGGCGAAGGGCTGCGCGCCGTGGTGTGGCTACAAGGGTGTTACCGCAAGTGCCCAGGCTGCCACAACCCCGAAAGCTGGGACGACCGGGGTGGGGAAGTAGTTAAAGTCAGCTGGGTGAAGGAGAAACTACGCGCCCTAAAAGGGCAGAGCGGATTAACTTTTAGCGGCGGCGAGCCTATGTTGCAAGCCAAAGCCTGCAAGGAAATTGCCGATTGGGCGCGGCAAGAAATGGGTTGGAATATCTGGTCGTTTACGGGCTTCACCTACGAAGATATTAGAAACGGCAAAAACTGGGCAACACCCGAAATGTGGGAGCTCGTAAAATCACTCGACGTTTTAATCGATGGCCCGTTTATCCAAGCCGAACGCGACCTTTCCGTGCGCTTCCGCGGCTCACGTAATCAACGCTTGCTGCGCTTAAAAAATGGCGAAATCACCAGCGTAGAGTAGCTATTCTAATTTTGCGCCAATAAGTTTATTGAAGGCTTCGCTGTCGTAAACTATTTCAAGATCAACTGCTTCACCGTTTAGAAAAACAGATGGCGTGCCGTTTAAGCCACGCTCTCTAGCCTGGCTGATGTCTTTGTCGATTTTGGTTCTTACATTGGCAGCGGCAATGTCTTGTTTATACTTATTAATATCTAACCCTAAAGTTTCAGCATAGCCCTCAAACGTAGTAGCCAACGTTTCATGGTTTTGACCACTCCAAACATCCTGCCCAGCAAAAATCAGGCTACTCATTGGCCAAAACTTACCCTGCAAACTGGCCGCCTCTGCAGCCTGCGCCGCATAGCGCGCGTTAGCATGAATGCTCTCGAGTGGAAAATGGTGATAAATGAATGCCACGCCGCTGTTATACTGCATCACCACAGTTTTCAAGTAGTCTACGCCCCGGATAGTATAAGGGCATTGGTAATCGCCAAAAACCGAAATGATAACCTTGGCGTTTGGGTCGCCGTAACGATGCTCGGCATCGGGGTTAGTATTTTCAATAGCGGGGTTATCAGGCGGGGCAACCGTCTTGGCGGCTTCTTTTAAAGCCGTTTCCCGCTTACCAACCTGCCCCATATATATAAAAGTACCAACAATGAATGAGGTCAACAAAACGACCACCAGGCCGCCCAAGAGAAATCTAAATTGTCGTCTATATCTTTCCATTATATCATAGTTTACCTAAAGAGTCAATACTTGGCTACTCTCTGCGATCTCGCTACAACCTATTTTACAACGAACCGAGGGTAAAACAAAACGTCACTATTAGTTAAGCTTTTACACTAAAACTTTCCTACGTACTTTTTTCTATGAAAAACGCCCCCATTTATAATCAAATGAGGGCGTTTTATTGCTTTACATATCATATAGTTCTAGACTTATCCGCGGCACCATTCAAAAGCACTCGTAAATAACATGAGCCATGGCGTCACGTCATTATAGCGACGCTCCGCGGGGTAGAATGGCCAGTTTACCGGATATATACACCGCTCCGGATGCGGCATCATTGCCAAAAACCGTCCATCGCGACTGCTAATTCCGGCTGTACTATAGTCACTACCATTCGGATTAGCCGGATACGAGGTGTACGAGTACCTCAGTGCTATACCGAGATCACGCGGTGACCCCGATACATCAGCATCAAACACAAACCTACCTTCACCATGCGCCACCCAAACACCAAGTCTACTACCAGCTAGTCTCTTCAGCCAAATAGAATTGGTATCTTCAGGGATGTCGACATTTACGAATGCCGACTCAAAACGGCCAGAGTTGTTTGCTTTTAAGGCGAGCTTTGGACCGTCAATGATACCTAATTTAACCATGAGCTGACAGCCATTGCAGATGCCAAGACATAGTGTATCAGTCCGTGCCAAAAAATTATCTAACGCCTCTTTGGCGTTTTCGTTGAACTTGAACTTGCCAGCCCAGCCGGTAGCTGAACCAAGTACGTCCGAATTGGAAAAACCGCCTGCGAACACAATTACCCGAACACCGTCCAGTGTCTCCCGTCCACTTATCAAATCGGTCATTGTTACGTCTATGACGTCGAACCCGGCTAGGCGTAGAGCGTTTTGCATTTCGAGTTCGCCGTTGGTACCTTCGTCGCGGATGACTGCGGCGACAATACCAGAGCGCACATCGCGCAATGGTCTGATGTCCAGGTCATCATAACTTCCTGTGAAACCTTTAGGTATACTGAAACCTAAAGGTTGTCGACCTAGGTTCTTCCTCATTAAACTAATACTGTCAGCGTTAGTTTGATGACACTCTAAGCGCAAGGAAGTTTCCGACCAAAGCGCATAAAAGTGTTCAACGTTAAACCTAGTATCGAACAAATCGATCGTGCCATATTCGTCAGGTAAAATCGAACCTAAAACCATGAAACTTACGTTTTTACTCTGTAAGTACTCCATAGCTTCCGGTTTAACCTGTAACACTAAGCCAGGGTTCTGCGCAAATACCCTGTGGATTACGTTCGTATTCCAACGGTCAGTGTCATCATCAGCCTTTATTGAAACCTTGTTTCCTGCGGCGAAACACATTTCGAGTAATGTCGTGATGAGCCCGCCGTCACTGACGTCATGTCCTGCGAGAATTAACCCGTCTCGTATCAACTGATTGACAGCTGCGTAGCAACGCTTGAAGCTGTCCAGAGATATTTGCGGGGCTGCGTCGCCAAGTTGGTTAAGGCTGAGTGCAAAACTTGAGCCGCCCAACTGCAGTTCGCCATCTGACATATCAATCAGGATTAACTTGCTGTTCGGTTCGTTCAGTTTGAGCTCGGGCGTTACCGCACGGCGCACATCTTCAATATTTGCGAATGCTGAAATAATGACGGTGCCGGGTGCGATAACTTTATCACCGTCCGGATATTTTTGCGTCATACTCAAACTGTCTTTGCCGGTGATTACACTGATCCCAAGCAATTTAACTGCCTCGCTCAGTGCTTCCACAGCCGCGTAGAGTCTAGCATCCTCGCCAGGGTTACGGCAAGGCCACATCCAATTAGCAGAAAGTGACACGTTGGAAAGTTGACCGCCGGAAAAGATGATATTAGTCAATGCCTCGGCGAGCGCTAAGCGCACGCCACCTGTCACGTTAATAAGGCTAGGTACAGGCGCCGACCCTTGTGACATTGCAATGCCACTATGTCCGATGTAGTCTTTTTTGGATAAACCATAATCGGCTACCGGAACCTGTAATTGGCCCACACATTGTTGCTGTGTGACCAACCCAGAGACTGAACGATCAACCTTGCTGGTTAGGTAACTCTTGCTGCTAACTTCGCCGCGCCGGAGTACTGCTTCGAGATACTCATGGAGATTTCTTCTTTGATTGATCTCGAGAGGTAAAATGCCTTCCGGTTCAATTGTAGTGTCCCCCATGATGGTTTTAGGCGGATTGCCGATCAAGTCTTCTACAGCCATATCGAACGGCGTTTCGCCAGTGATACGGTTTTTAAAGACAAAGCGTCCACTGCCAGTAATTCGGCCTACAACGTAGGCCGGGCATTTTTCGCGAGCTGCCACTTGCTTGACTAGACCCCAATCATTATGTTCAATAAGGATACCCATCCTTTCTTGCGACTCGTTGCCGATGATCTCTTTATAGATCAGGCTATTGTCACCAAGAGGTAAGGCATCAAGCCAAATCTCGCCGCCAGCCTTACCTACTAACTCAGCAAAACAGTTGCCGTGCCCACCAGCGCCATGGTCATGGACGGATTGGATCGGGTTGTAGTTGGCAAATCTTGCGAAGCTGTCAATGACTTTCATGACGAGTCGCTGCATCTCTGGGTCGGGTCGTTGTACGGAATTGAGCTCGATTTGGCGGTTATGTGCACCTAGATTTACACTGGATGATGAACCGCCGCCCACACCGATGCGGTAATTTTTACCGCCCAGTAGTACTATTATCATACCTTTTTCCGGTTCGCGTTTTTCCAGGTTGTCGTGCTTGACGCATCCGAACCCGCTGGCCAACATAATTGGCTTATCAAAACCGTACTTAAGGTTTCCGATTCTGTGCTCAAAGGGGAGCACAGAGCCATTGATCAGTGGCTGGCCAATTTTGTTGCCGTAGTCCGACGCACCGTTGCTGGCACGGATGAGGATTTTGATCGGGTCTTGGTAGAGCCATGAGCGCGCTGGCATATTACTGCCTGTGTCGCCATAGAGCCGAAGCTCTGGTACAAAGTAAGCTGCGCCACCAGCAAGTGGCCATGAGCCACGTCCGGTACCCATTCGGTCGCGGATTTCGCCACCTGTACCAGTGCCTGCGCCGGCAGAAGCGCTGACGCCTGTGGGATGATTGTGGCTTTCGACCTTGCCGGTGGTGTAGATTCTGCTGTTGGCCGGCTGCAAGATACCCGCATTTGATTGCAATATAAAAATGCGATCAAGGCCAAAGGCTGCTGAGTTATCAACATAAGCTGAAGCAACGCCGTTAAAACCATGGTACGGGTAGGTCGATTTGATCAACTGGAATAGAGACAGAGATTTCTCTGTGCCGTCAATGATGAACTCACCATTAAATATCTTATGTCGGCAATGTTCACTATTGATCTGCGCGAATAGAAAAATCTCGCAGTCGGTTAAGTGGCGTCCGTAGCTTTGGGCTACTTGATGGAGATACGAAATCTCCTGAGTACTTAAAGCCAGGCCTTCAGTTTGGTTGAAAGCTGTAATATCATCGACTTCCCGAAACATTGTGGCCGGGCTGCGCGACAAAAAAGCTTCTGCGCTAAGCCCAGTTAGTACTTCCTGCAACATTGGGTCGTAACTCCCTCCGCCGTATTGTTCGTATTTTTCAATCCGAACAATGTTGGGATCGCCGATGGCTGCTACAGCGTTAGTACTCCATGGGGTTTCCATGCTGGTGCGTGGGCCAACGAACGGCCCGTTGATGCCTCCTGGTTCTTGTAGAAGCGCTGACGACAGAAAATACTCTTCCAATCTCCGAACCGCAGATTCTGCGAGTTCGGCTGTCGATATAACAACATAGACCAACAAACCATCTTTACCAAAGAAATTGACCTGCATAAAATCACATCCTTTCTGAGACTTTGATTTGGGCTAAGTACAAAACTATATATTTTAAAAGTACCTCTTAGCGATAGTACTTTGCTATCGTATCGGACTCACACATATTCTATCATGGTATTGTGGCGTAAAAAACGTTAAGCTCGATTATGGCTATTATCCATAATTTCTACATAATTCGCCAAAAAACAGTAACTATGCTATCTAAAATACAGAAAATATGTTATTATTTTAGATAATGTATGAATAGATACTTTACGAAAGCTCGGCGACGACATAGTCCATTTAATTACGAGTTACTTGTCAAACTCTAAAACGCAACGTCCAAACATTGTAATTTGTATTCGTAAGACAAAAATAAATTCCAAAAGTGTCTTACAAGATATTACCGATGGAATTATTTGTTTTGGGAAAATAAATAAAGTTATGACAATAAATAATTGTCAAAAAATATTTAAAAAACGCCAAAGAGGTGTTTAGTGTTGAAAATATGTGATGTGAAATGTACAGAGCCCCCGCCTTGCGGCGGGGGTTGTAATTCGTCTACTCAGTTTTTACCAGATGCCGATTTCGGTCCTCGACGAACTTGCTGACATCCCAGTTGTCGGTCACGTCTTTTATCATCTGAAGTCCAGTGATTACGTCCGTATAACATAACTGGATACCTGCGCCAAAGCAGCGCACATTGTTCCCACCATTGTCGCATTTACTATTACTCATGGTAAAAGTAATTGAATGGTAGTTTTTTGTGCCCACTTTACCACGGTGGAAAGTAAATAATAGTCGTCCCATACCGTTCTTAGTAAGTAGTTTGGTTTTTCCAAACACTCCACCGACACGATCTACTTTGGCGTTATTGATGACCTCACGCATCCCGCCACGGATATGGATTTGGTCCAAAAACCGCTCGAAATGTAATTGAAGCACCCATGCTTCACTATGAAGCATAGAGAAATCCAGCCACTCGAACTGACTCAGCGTGCCTTCCAATATGTTCTCGCATTCGTGTAGCGTGAAGAAATCGAACGTGTCAGCGCTTGCCAACGTCGGATCACCCGGATACCTGTCGTCACCGTAGTCTTTTTTGTAGCGCTCACGGTACGCAACAACCCATTCCTCGTCGGAGTTAGCGAGCGCCGTAATTGCACGCAGTAAAACCTCGTCAAGATAGTGTTCCAGACCATAAACGGGATCTTCATCGTACGGATAATCCTGCTTCTCGACAAAATCTGCCAAGTAGTCAATCAAGCAATCGGTGACTGTAGTTTTGTGTTCCGGGTTATACGCCCGAAGTGCCTCAACCAAATCTTGGGTTTTGTATACGGATTTTTCCATTTCTTAACCGCCTTTCTAAACATTTATTATTTTTCCTAGGCGGTTATTCGCCATAGGAATAATCAATAAAATTAATTAATTAATTAATTCATTAATTTAATTCATTGACTATATACTATGGCGGATTAATATATAAGAAAGTTTGTTTTTAGAGTAGGTTATTAAAGTGCAAGACATTTAAGGATTACTGAGTTTTTTGTGAAACAAAAAACTCCATCTAGATGGAGTTTTTTGTGAAACAAAAAACTCCATCTAGATGGAGCGATCTTTTAATCAAATACCATCTTGATGTATATGATTTATATATAATTTTTTTATATATAAACTTCTTAATATTGTCTATTATTCTGAATCGTTACTAATTACTTAGTTTTGATTCTAATACTACTGTAGTATACATTTTGGTAATTGTCAAGAGGGTGGTGGTAACATTAGTGTCTTATGATGTAGAATAGTAGTCTTGAGAGGATATGTTTTTATAGGATATATAATTACATAAAAAGGTTTTGGTGGGTTCTAAGCAGAGTGAAAAATGGATAAAAAAGGGTAGTAATTCAGATTTTTTCTCTAGTTTGGCTGGGTCGGCAGGATTCGAACCTGCGAATGCCGGGACCAAAACCCGGTGCCTTACCACTTGGCGACGACCCAATAATAGGCCTAGTTTAACATAAATTATTGGTTAACCAAAGCTTATATCGAGAGATCTTGTTTTATCAGGCTGTTGCAATATGGTTTTACGACATTCCGTAGAGTAAAAAATCTATAGTAACTTAAAAATAATAAATAATTTAGAGAACCTTGAGTAAGTATTGCTCGTTTAAGCCACAGGTTTTAACCAGCAGATTTGTTGTGTTTTTAACCACTCCAGGGCTGACGTTCTTGTGCCTGGGTAATATAATAGTGGCCTGATGCTCGTTACAGTAGTACTTCGTGTGGTTACTGCCCTCTATAACGACAAAACCATGTGACAGAAGAACCGCAACTAATTTGCGGAGTTTAACGGCTTTGTAGATTGTCATAGCCTAGGCCTTGACTAGCACATTGCTCTGTTTTTTTGGTGACTCGCTTAGCGAGTAGTCTTTTTCGTAAAAAGGTCGTAGTTTTTCGGGTATATCAAGGTACGTAAATGCAGCATCCATTATCTGATGAACAGCATCACTGTTATCACGACGGACTTGAGTCATGATTAAGGTTTTATCGGTGTCCAGTATTTCATCGCCAACTTGAGTGATTACTAATGTAGTGGGGTCATCCTTAGATACGGCGAAACCAACCCTAGCAGGTAACTTATGACGATAAGCCCCGTATTCATCCGGACTGACTCGCCCCAACAGTTTAGCTAAGTTTAACATGTCGCAATCCCCTTACTCGCCTGAATAGTTTTTTATCTTTACTCAATACTACTACGGTATTGTTCATAGCTCAAGTATAAGCTTTTAAACTTAAAAAGTAAAATCTGTGTATACGTCCATAACCCCCTGACTCTGGCTCTCTAAACTGTAACGTGTCAAGTAAGGCCTACATGGGTGGTGTGGTGCGGTTGTAGCGCTCAATCTTGACATTACTGGCGGGTGTTCTGGGATAGTTAAAGAAGTGTACCAGGCCTTTGGCCTGTAATGTATTGTAGAGGTACTTATAGAACTCTTATCCATTGTCGGTCTAGATATGTATAAATCTTTAGCCGTAATAGCGCTTTAGCCAGGCCTGTTTGTAGCCGTCAAACTCGCCACCATCAATCGCGGCGCGAATCTCATCTACTAGGCGCACCGTGAAGCGCACGTTGTGGATAGACGCTAAGTTGAATGCCTGCACACGCTCTTCGGGCACGGCAGATTTTAATAGTTTGCGAATTTCGCCGCGCGTATGGCCAGCTTGGCAAGTGGCGCAGTCGCAGCCGCTATCAAGTAAGCCAGCATCATTCGTAAACTGCGCATTGCGAATATTGATGTCGCCATCAAGCGTATAAATGCGCCCGTGGCGCGCCTCTCGGGTGGGCGCTACACAATCGAACGTATCCGCGCCATGTTCAGCCCCAATAAAAATGTCATCTGGGCGGCTAAGCCCCAGTAGGTGGCGCGGTTTGTTTTCTGGCAATTCTGAATTGCACCACTGTAAAATATCGTCTAACTGCTCTTTATTAAACGCACCGCCCAAACCAAAACCATCAAAGTCCATCGCGCCTAGGTCGCAGGCAGCTTTGCGCCGCAGATCTTCAAAACGTGCACCCTGAAGCACGCCATACAGCGCCTTATACGGCCTGCCCGCGCGCTGTTTTGTTAAGTGTTCATGCTCAATTAAGCAACGCTCGGCCCACAGGCGAGTACGCTCTAGCGCTCGAGTGTTATATGCATGGTCGTCATCTATGCTGGTGAGCTCGTCGAACGCCATCATGATGTCTGCGCCGATCTGGTGCTGGATCTGCATGGAACTCTCAGGCGTAAAAACCTCAACCTTACCGTCAGTAGGATGGCGAAAAGTTACACCCTCGTCGCTCACGCGCGCCAAACGCTCATTTTCAGGTTTGGCTTGCCGCGATTGATGGGCAGCCGTGGCGTCCATAGAGATCACTTTGCCTAGGCCCGAGCCCAAACTCATCACCTGGAAGCCGCCGCTATCAGTAACGGTTGGCGCGTTCCAGCCCGAATAAGCCGCCAGGCCACCTGCCGCGTCAATCTCGGCAGCGCGACGTGACAGATGATACGCGTTCGACAACATACCCTGCGCGCCCGTAGCGTGCACGTCAGCGGGTAACATATATTTCACCTCAGCGTGCGTACCAACCGCAATAAAAGCTGGCGTTTTGATAACGCCATGCGGCGTGGTAATAACACCTGTGCGTCCCAACCGCCCAGGCAACCTGGTTGTCACCTCAAACATAAATTCTTTTTTCACTACAGCTATTGTATCATCTGTGGTAAAATAACCTTAAGCATAAGAAGCGAACAATAAAAATACTTTAGGAGGGTGAGATGGTTGTTCAAAAAAGTGGGCGCAAGATAGCGAGTGCCTTGAAACGGAAACCGAAGGCTCAGAAAACCACTACGCACAAACACGTCACTCTTAAAGCTCACCATGCCAAGCCATACCGTAAGCGCCACGTCGGCCTGCTACTACTATGTGTCGCCGCCCTAATCGTGATAGGTTTTATATTAGTTAAATACCGCGATCAAATCTTAAGAGGCGAGGCCAGTAGTAAAGACTTTATTAGCGATATTTTCGGCGAGCCAACTAATAAAAATCAAGCCTACAACGCAACCGTAGAATCTTCTTACGGCTTTAGCATAAGCTACGACCAACGCGAGTTTTACGCTAGCGCCATTAATGGAGCAACTGGCAAGCTTGCCTTGGGCGCTGAGCTTAACGGCAACAAACCTTTCACGGTTATTAGGCTAGCTCCGCAGTACGACACCGACAGTAACGAAGCTTTGGGTACGGCTTTAACCATCACTTACCACACAGACAAGTCCACTGATGACGACCCGCTTGAGGCAATCGCCCTGCAAGATGGCAGCCTAGACGCAGCCAACCTCAGTAGGGTAAAGAACGAAGACTACACTATAGACGGTAAAAACTTCACCAAGATAACCTGGCAATCTAAGCTGGCCAGTAACGTAGCGGCCAACTTGAAAACAAATTTCGTAACTTACACTGGCATTGTGGACGGCCACGCCATCACGGTTGTGTTGTCGCTCGGCACCGACAAAACCAGCAGCGGCATGTTTGATGCTGTGGTCTCTAACATAAAGTTCGGTGGCAGTAGCGCAAGTCTGCCCAGTGGCAAAACCGCAGCCAACACACAGAAAGCGCACGACCTGCTAGATATTGTCACCAATGCACAGTTCGCTGAAGCCGCCAATAAGAGCGGTGAAGCTTCATTGTCTGAAAAAACTGCGGCCTTATATTCATCAGCAGTCATAAAAGTTTACCACGCTTACTGCATGGATATTTACGTCAACGATACCCCATTTTTGGGCGACGCCTGCCAAGCAGCTTCAGGCTCGGGTTTCATCGTAAGCCAAAACGGCTACATCGGCACTAACGGGCACGTAGCAGCTATCACCGTTAAAGAGTTGGCCATTTACGGCGCAATATTACAGTACTACAGCAAGGGCGACTCTAG
>JAIRRY010000017.1 GCA_031255735.1 Candidatus Nomurabacteria bacterium
CGCGGCGTTGCTCCATCAGGCTTTCGCCCATTGTGAAAGATTCCCTACTGCTGCCTCCCGTAGGAGTCTGGACCGTGTCTCAGTTCCAGTCTGACTGATCATCCTCTCAAACCAGTTAACGATCGTCGCCTTGGTGAGCTATTACCTCACCAACAAGCTAATCGTACGCAGGCCATTCCCAAAGCGGATAAATCCTTTAATCCGAAGACCATATGCGGTATTAGCCACTCTTTCGAGTAGTTATCCCTCACTTTGGGGTACGTTCCCACGCGTTACTCAGCCGTCCGCCGCTCGTCGGCAGCTTCACTGTTCTCTCGTTCTTATCACCTCCGCTCTGGACAGGTGCGACAAGAGAACGGTGAAGCCCCGTTACCGCTCGACTTGCATGTATTAGGCACGCCGCCAGCATTCATCCTGAGCCAGGATCAAACTCTCCATAAAATTGCGCTTAGAAGCGCTACTTTGAATTTGAAAACTCAATTAAAATTGTCCAACTAAATGGACTTAAACTGACGATGTAGTGCATTTTAAAAATACACTATGAAACACCTTAAGAGGTGCTTCAAAATTGCACAACTAAATTGTTAACGTTCAGAAGTTCGGCTCCACACTTAAAACACAGCAACCAAACTGTTCTCCTAACTATATAGATAAAGTTCAAAGATGTCAACACCTTTGTTGGTTATATTGTCAAAAATACAACAATAGCCACTGTGGCACCGATGGCCGCACCTACTAATACTTCAACTAAGTGATGACCACGAATCACTTCAACTGGTGGAACCTTTGATTTTTTCTCCTTAATTAGCGCGTTTAATGCCTCAGCCTGCTTACCAACAGCATACCGTACATTGATGGCATCATACATTACAACGACCGCTAGCACGCCAGATAACGCAAAAAGTGTTGACGACCAACCTTCATTTAACCACGCTAATGTTGTAAAAGACACAACGAATGCGGCATGCACACTAGGCATACCACCCGATTCAGCCAGATAATTGACCTCGAATTTACCGCGCTCAATCGTACGAACGATGCTTTTTATAATCTGAGTTAATACCCAAGCAATCGCAACTGTTATTAAGTAGCTATAGTTCTCCACCCGACTCCGATTCTTCGTCTTCCTTAACAGGCATAATACCTAACGAGGCCACGCCGTCATCATCACCAAGGCGCATCACGCGCACACCTTGAGTGGTTCTACCAAGTGTTGGTATATCTTTGAGCGCCACACGAATCGCCTGCCCATTAGTTGAGATAATGATTATCTCGTCGGCGTTATCGTCAATCGAGTGCACTGCAGCAATCGGGCCAGTTTTTTCCGTTACAGCCGCTACTTTCATACCTAACCCGCCACGTTTATGTGCTGGGAAGTTTGAAGCCTTAGTGAGCTTACCATACCCATTAACACTTATAACTAGTAATTTTTGTTCCTCATTGGTTACTAAATCCATACCAACAACCGTGTCGCTTGGGCGCAAACGTATACCGCGGACTCCCCTTGCAGCACGGCCCATTGGACGCACGTCTTTCTCGTTAAAACGCGTTGCCTGACCAGCCGACGTTGAGATAATAACGTCGTCATTACCAGTTGTTTGCTTAATCCAGCGCAGTTCATCTCCGTCGTCGAGGTTAATAGCAATGAGCCCGCTAGTGCGTACATTTGCATAAGCTGCCACTTCAGTCTTTTTTATCGTACCGTTTACAGTTGCCATAAACAGGTAGCCTTCTGGTGTAGCGTCTTTTTCATGCTTAATAATAGAGGTTATCCTCTCCTCAGGTTGTAATTGCAATAAATTAACTGCTGCAACGCCCTTGGCACTTAAGCTGGCCGCTGGAACTTCATAAGCCCGCAAACGGAATACACGGCCACGGTTAGTAAAGAACGATAGCCAATCATGTGTATTGGTTGGGATTAGCTGATCAATTACATCTTCCTCTTTGGTGCTCATACCGCGTTTTCCCTTACCGCCGCGATTCTGCCGCCTGTAGTCGTTCACCCCAGTACGTTTTATATAATTTTCTGTTGTTAAAATTACAACACTCTCTTCTTCCGGCACTAGGTCTTCTTCACTAAATTTACCAAGTTCATTGTTGATAACTTTACTGCGACGATCATCACCGTAACGCTTCTTCATGTCCAACAGCTCATTTTTAACCACGTTCAATACTAACTGTTCATCCGCCAGAATACCTTCTAGCTTCTTTATTAAGCCCATCAATTCTTTTAGCTCATTTTCTATAGCATCACGCTCCAAGCCAGTCAGACGGCGTAGCTGCATGGCCAAAATTGCTTTAGCCTGAATTTCGCTTAGGCCAAACTTAGCTATCAAGTTCTTCTCTGCGTCTTCGCTAGTTTGGCTAGCACGAATAGTAGCAATCACCTCATCAATATGATCAAGTGCAATTTTGTAACCTTCTAGAATATGGGCGCGCTCTTTGGCTTTACGCAGTTCAAATTCAGTACGCCTGCGAACCACTAAGCGACGATGCTTGATAAATTCCGCCAAAATATCCTTCAAACCCAAAACTTTCGGCTGAATGCCGTCAACTAAAGCCAGCATATTGTAGTGGAAACTACTCTGCAACTGAGTAAGCTTATAAAGCTGGTTTAACACTTTCTTTGGGTAAGCATCTTTTTTCAGCTCAATCACCACACGCACTTTACCGCGTGCACTTTCATCGCGCAGGTCAGAGATGGTATTTATTTTTTTCTCTTTCACGAGGTCGGCGATTTTCTCAATCATCGTAGCTTTATTAACACTGTATGGAATTTCAGTTACCACAATCTGGTAGCGACCTTTTTTAGTTTCCTCAATATCTGCTACGGCGCGAATAACCACGCTACCGCGCCCCGTTTGGTAGGCCTGCTTCATCGGTGCGCCACCGTAAACTACAGCGCCCGTTGGAAAATCAGGGCCTTTCACGAACTTCATTAGCTCGTCTGTCGTAATTTCTGGGTTGTCTATCTGCGCAATTGTGGCGTCTACTACCTCACTCAGGTTGTGCGGCGGGATGTTAGTTGCCATACCAACCGCGATACCCATCTGGCCGTTAAGCAAAATGTTAGGCACGGCACTCGGCAATACCACTGGCTCCTGTAGCGAACCGTCGTAGTTATCACGAAAATCAACCGTGTCTTTATCGAGATCAGCCAGCATTTCAGAGCCAACTTTGTGCATGCGGGCTTCAGTATAGCGGTTAGCAGCAGCAGGGTCGCCGTCCATCGAGCCAAAGTTACCCTGGCCCTCCACTAGCAAATAGCGCATTGACCAGTCTTGAGCAAGCCGAACCATCGCATCGTAAATAGCCGAGTCGCCGTGAGGGTGATATTTACCCATCACATCACCAACGATACGCGCCGATTTCACAAATTTAGTGCCTGGCCGCCAACCATTGCGCTCCATAGTATACAAAATACGCCTATGCACGGGTTTTAAGCCGTCGCGCACATCAGGCAAAGCGCGGTCGATAATCACACTCATCGAATAGCGTAGGAAATTATCTTCCATTACGTTCTCTACAGTTCGTAGCTCAACGCCGTCTGGCAGATTCGCGCGCTCTTCTAATAGTTCACCTTCAAGTGGCTGCTCGTATTGGGTGGTTTCTGGTGTTTCGTTCATAGTTTTATCCTCGTCCATCATATCCTCCTATACATCCAGATCCGCAAGGTTAACAGTTTTAGCACGCGATTGAATAAAGCTTTTTCTTAGTTCAACCTCATCGCCCATCAGCTTAGTAAATATCGCGTCAGCTTTCTCGCCATCTTCTACTTTAACATTCACCAAAATGCGTTTTTCAGGGTTCATAGTGGTTTCCCATAGCTGCGTGGCATCCATTTCTCCAAGACCCTTATAACGCTTCTGATCGGTATAGCCAGCCTGCTTAAAGCGTTCGTCGCCGTCATTCACCTTCGTTCCTTTTTCTCTACGTTCTGCAATTTTCTTATCGAGCCATGGGTCAAGCTCTGTTTCGTCGTAGATAAAATCACTCTCAGCATTGCCAGAACGCGTCAGCTCGAACAAAGGTGGCTTAGCTAAGTAAACATGCCCGCCACCAATAACTTCTGGCATGAAACGGAAGAAGAAGGTCATCAGTAGCGTTGCAATGTGACTACCATCGACATCGGCATCAGTCATGATGATAATTTTGCCATAGCGCAACCCGCCAATATCAAAAGCATCGCCAATACCCACGCCCATACCTTTAATAAGTGATACGATTTCGTTATTGTTCATCATGCGATCCATGCGCGCACGTTCGGTGTTGAGCACTTTACCGCGCAGCGGCAAGATGGCCTGCGTGCGGTTATCTCGCCCAGTTTTGGCCGAACCACCAGCCGAGTCGCCCTCTACGATATACAATTCGCACTCCTCGGGGTTCTTACTTGAACAGTCAGCTAGCTTACCTGGCAGGTTAGCGCCTTCTAGTACACCTTTACGGATTACGTTATCGCGAGCAGCACGAGCGGCCTTACGAGCACGAGCGGCTAGCACCGCTTTGCCAACAATCTTCTTAGCGATGGCTGGAGTTTCTTCAAGATAATAAGCGAAATACTCGCTCATGACTCGGTCTACATATCCACGCACCTCTGGGTTACCAAGTTTATTTTTGGTTTGGCCTTCAAATTGCGGATCTGGCAACTTAACCAAAATGACCGCTGTTAAGCCTTCCCTAACATCATCACCTGTGAGGTTTTCCTCTTTGTCTTTTAGCAAGCCGTTCTTACGAGCGTATTCGTTAAGCACACGTGTTAGAGCGGTTTTAAAACCAACCACATGCATACCGCCATCTGGTGTAAGCACGTTATTGGCGAAAGGCTTCAAAGTTTCAATAAACGTTTCGTTATATTGAATAGCAACCTCAACCATTGAGTCTTCAACCTGTTTTTCAACATAAAATACATCATCGCCTAGTACATCCTTGCCGACGTTCAACTTGGCTACGTAACTTTTTATGCCACCTTCAAAATAAAACGACTGACGCTCTCCCGTACGCTCATCATAAACGGCAGTTAGAACACCTTTCGTTAGGTATGCTTGGTGACGCAGATAATTAACAACCCACTCGTAATCAAATGTAACCGTTTCTTTGAAGATTGTGGCATCTGGGTAGAACGTGATTGACGTGCCATCTGGGCGGTCTGTTTTACCAACTTTCTTAAGTTCCATGGTTGGAACGCCACGCTCAAATTCTATACGATATATCATGCCCTCTTTTACTACTTCGGCAATCATTTTACTAGAAAGCGCATTCACTACACTTGAACCTACACCGTGCAAACCAGACGAAACTTTATACCCGCCATCACCAAACTTACCGCCAGCGTGCAGCACCGTAAGGACAGTCTCAAGGGTACTCTTACCAGTATCTGGGTGCTTATCTATCGGAATACCACGACCGTCGTCGATAACCGTCACACCACCATCAGCTAGTAGCCGCACGTCAACCTGTGTTGCGTATCCAGCAATAGCTTCGTCAACTGAGTTATCGGCAATTTCTTTGATAAGATGATGCACACCGTCGTAGCCAGTAGTACCAATATACATACCAGGGCGCATACGCACCGCCTCCAAACCTTTTAGCACCTTAATTTTGGAGCTATCATAAGAACTACTATCTTTTTGTTTTGCCATCTAAACCTCACTTAAATAATATAGAAACAATACTTGTACTATTATATATCATAATGATACTTTATTCAAGCAGCGTAGAAAAATTGTATGCATATATGCTGTTGTTATTTTTACAACACTAGCGTATTTTAAAGAAGAATTCGGCGTCCGCATCAGGCTGCGAATTGGCTTGAGCGACTTCTTGGCTCTGCGATTTAGCCACATCCGTATTTGGTGCAGGCTTGCCAGTTCTATTAGATTGTGCGGTTGATTGTCTGGTTACAGGTGTAATGTCGGGAGTCTTGACCTCAGCTGATGGCGTGGACGCTACAGACGCCGTCGCAATTGTCGTGCCAGGCTGGATTGGCTCTGTGGGGTTATTAGCAGCTTGCTGTTGAAGTTGATGTTTCTTTTCAATCCAACTATCTAAAAAGTTAGCCGTTGAGCCACTAGTAACGGTTGAGTCAGCTTTATCCGCCGCAACCTGTAGTGATCTGCTGGCAGTCTTTGGGGTTTGCATACTCTTGAGTTTCTCCTCTTGCTGTTTACGCCTAGCCTCATCGCCAGCACCCAAACGCTTCTTAATCTCTTCGCCCACTTCCGCACGCGGCCGGCCGTATTTAACCGCCACGTATTGCTTGAGTGAGTTACGCAGCTCCTCGTTAGTTTTGCCCATCTGGGGTATTAAGTGCATACTAAACGGCGCAGACGGCACATCGTGTATCATCACAGAAGCTACGGCATTGAAATTCGGCAATTTGGTTAAGTCTTCAGCATCAAACGTAGGCATAAACTTTTTCTGTAACACCTCAGCATCCGTTACGCCAACACGCCCAGCAATCATAGTGCCCACGTTACCGATGATAGCTTCACGAATCTTGTCGGTTAACTGCGTCATGAACTGGTTTACTACTATTAGGTTTAAGCGATATTTTCTAGCTTCCGACAATATAGATTCGAAGCTATCCGTAGCGAAATTCTGAAACTCATCCACGTATAAACAGAAGTCGCGGCGTTGCTCTTCAGGAATATTAGCACGCCCCATAGCCGCCGCCTGGAACTTCATCACAAAGATCATGCCGAGCAACTGCGAGTTTATTTCGCCAGTTGTACCCTTTGACAGGTTAACTAGCAAAATTCTGCCTTCATCCATAATCTGTCGTAAGTTAAACCCGCTCTTAGTTTGCCCTAAAATGTTACGCATCATCTCGTTACTTAAAAATGCGCCGAACTTACTTACAAACCAACCAAGCACTTCAGACTTATTAGCTTCGCTAGTTTGCGCCATCTCTTTATACCAGAAGTCTAGAACAGTCTGGTCTTTGACATGTTTAAGCTTCTCGTTAGTAAAACCTTGATCGTTAAATACTTGCGGCACATCAATAAACGTCGAACCATTCGGGTCACTCATGATAGTAAGCGCCGCATTACGAAACCAGTGTTCATAGCGCGGGCCTATAATACCCGTGTGACCAGGATCGTAAAGCTTGTAAAGCATCGCTATGGCTTCTTGAATTAAAAAGTCTTTTTGCTCTTGAGTTTCAAACTCAAACAGGTTTAAACCAATCGGCGATTCTATGTCGCTCGGGTTGAAATAGACGATATCGTCCACTCGTTCTGGCGGAACCATACCAAGCAAGTCTTCAACAGCATCGCCATGCGGGTCAACAAAGGCAAAACCTCGCCCGTCCATCATGTCTTGGTACGCTAGGTTTTTAAGTAGCACCGACTTACCCATGCCAGTACCACCGATGATATACGTATGGCGGCGGCGGTCGGTATCGCTCAAGCGAATTGGCTTTTTGACACCGCGGAACTCGTTATAACCGAGTAGTAAACCTTGATCCATTACATCGGTCGGGCCATCTACCTGTTTGGCCATCTGGCGTTTAATCTGCGACGTAGGAATACTGCGCTGATCTGGCAAGTGGAAGATCGAAGCTAACTCAACGCTGTTTAAGATGCTGTTGTTCGAAGTTTGCGGGAAAAAGCGTAATACATAGTCTGTAGTAAGTTTATCTATGTCGCGTGCCATCTCGAACTTAAATCCGTTATAGCTTGGCGAATCAAATAAAGAAAACGATGAGATAATGTTCTGCAATAAAGCCTGCGAACGCGCCGCAGTTGATGATGAAACCACTACACGAATCAACGTTTCGTAGCCGGGATACTTAGTCTTACCTTCTATAGCCTCTATCTCGGCCTGCTCTAAATTTGTGAGTGGTTTTCTGTCGTCTGGCTTATCACCACGAGATTCAGGTGGTTTCCATAGAATTTCAGCCAGGTCACCCAAGAAAGCACCACCAGGCAATCCTAAGCCTTTAGATTTTTTGCCCTCGCGAATTTTCTCAACTTTATCGGTTGAATTTTTAACCCAGTTGTCATTTGCCGGCCTCAACATCATCTGGATAACAGCACCGTCTTCTTTTGACGCCACCGACAACGCATTCAATAACGCCCTTGAGGCGTCCTGTTTTGTCTCCTGATATGTTGCTAATGGGTAAACATACTCCTTTTTTAGCGCAAATTCACCGCCGATAGTACCACTTATCTTACCGTGTTGGCTAAATATATTGTGTTCCTCGATCTCTTCCAGCCTAGCTGCGGGATAAGCCGCTGAAACGGCTTGCTTGATAATATCTACCAGCACCACTGGTGCAACCACGTAATAGTGCACCAACCCACCGCTAGCCAACACCTCAAACGAAATATGACGTTGACCGTGGATCTTACTTTTAAACCCCTTTGTTGCGGTTGAAGATATAATATTGTACATCACCTGGGCTTGCGACAATGCTTCGTCGGTAATATCGCGGTCATCCCTATTTCCTCCGTCTATATCGTCACTACTTGGTGGCAAGTGTATAAGCATAGGGACCATCTTTAGTCCGCGTTCGTAATTTTTCGATTCTCTCGCAGAACGGCTGTACTGCGCCCATACAAACGCCACAATAGCAACTCCAACCACTACTATAACGAAGAAAGATATTAGTACTCCACCCACTAAAATTACCCCTCGTTCCCTAGTTTTCGGTTATAACGCTTATCCAGATAATCGATCTTAAGCGCTTTAACTTCCTCTTCCTTGAGGTATGGATCATCCTTGGTATCTTTTAATACCTGTTTTACTCTATCAACCCACTCTTTCTCGATTGAGTCGCTATCTTTCGCAGCAGTTGGGTTGTTGCCAGTTGTAGTTTTTACATCATTATTTATTGGAGCCTGTGTTGTATTATTAACAACAACCTGCGGTAACACCATAGTTGGAGGATTTGCTGATGACTGACCTTCTGACTTTTGCTCAACACGCTCGGCGCCAGACTCAAACATACCCTTTTCTGACAATACACCAGGCGCTGCGGCTATATCTAAACGTTCCGATGGCTGCGCAGTCTCAGACGACGTTAAAAATTGCTCCGAATCCATGCCGTCATTATAGCATAACCATTACTGGTACAACAGCGTTATCGTTTTACGACCAAAAAACATCCTAATACCTCGAAAAGAACTATCAAACCTAGTTCTAAAAAACCCACACCACCGAATGATTGTATAGCCATCAAAAGCACTGGAGCCATAGCAATCACAGTTCCCAGATAATAACAACTCTTCATCGGTATTGGCGTGATGGGGCGCGCCAATACAAAACTTTTAGTCAACTTAGAAAGTAGAATCGACGCTAGCCGTACCATACCAGTTGCAACACCTAAGGATACCAAATATGACAAAACAAAAAAAGCCAACACCCCAAACGGTCCGACCTCAGACGGTGTTGTCGCAACTAACAATGCCACAAGTAGCACTACAGATGAAAACGATATGATACTTAGTATTCTACCTAACATAAATTAATCACAATTATACCTCACGCTCAGACATGTTTGAAGCTCAGGGCGATTAATTACGAGACCCTCTCAGATAGATGTGTATGGCTTAAATATAACTTACTATTTGCCCTATCATCTGACAGGATAATAATCGCCCCGGGCGATTTGACCGCTCCTCCGAAGAGGGGCATTGTCCTTGCGTATTATTGCTTGTGTATAACTAATGTGCTAAGCAATATCGCGCGCTCTACGCATATTTTGCGGAGCTTTGGTAGCTCATATATAGTCGCCCTATTGCGACAGAAACGTGCAAAGCTACCACTTACTTCGCCAAATAATTTACTTCCACATCTCTCGTATATTTTGTTTTTCTGGGCTTTTTATTTTTTGCTAAAAGCTTACTTGAATACTAGCATACAGTGCATAAAAAGTCAATACTATTTTGTAAATACTTAATGTATTTTTCACAACATAAGCGTTATAATTTACTTTTTTAATCTGTTTTAAAATTAATGTTGTAATTCTTACGTTGTTGTATGATTTACATTGTATATTTGTACATACTTATTTTAGAACGAATTGTATTTTAAAATTCACGCTATTTTCATTTAATTTTTCAGGGTTATGTTAGTTAAACGTATATGTGTAATGACCATAACTACAAAACAAAATGAGCGGCAACCTACAGAAAACCTACCAACGCAGAAACCTTAATCGCAAGCGCTATACATGTTCAAAACTTGCGGTTATAGTATGCAATACGGCCTACACTATGTGTACTAAATTTTCAACAGCTTAGTGCAAGCCACTCGATCCTACTAATAGTCATTTAAAAATGCAGAGTACCCTAAACCAACGTGGCTTAATATTTATCGTACGTATAACACTGTGGATAACTTTTAAGATTTTGTATGAAAAAACATCAAAAAGTGCAAGAAACTATATTGACATTAGCATTATTAACCAATATCATAGGTATAGTTCTTGTATAATTATTTTATTCAAGGACCAAAAACAAACATGACACGGAACGGATGTAGAATCCCTCGTATATTCTACATCCGCCATGATAAAAACATAACTCCACACTCTACACAAAAAAGGAAACGACCCTACTTTCTCTCGCAAAGGGTCGTTTTCGTTTTTTAAAATATCCACTAAATTGGTGGAGCTGTCGGGTATTGCACCCGAGTCCGCAAAACAATATATCATTCGTCTACAAGCTTAGCTGGTTTTTTATTTCAAAACTGAAGATTATAAAACTAGCAAAACGTCTTCAGTCAAGCCGCATTAAAATTCCTGTGCAAAACACCGCGGAGTGCATCACACAGTATCGACGAATTCTGACGCCTTACCCATTCTCCGCCGAATAGAATAAGCAGACGGCTTCAGATTAAACTAAAGCTGGCGCAAAAACTGGCGCACTAAACAAGTTAGCGATACTAGCTTTCACTTTGGCAAATGTATTTGCACTTAAAAATACTTTACGTGTATGAACGACTTGCGAAATAATATGTTAATCCTACGTCTAAAGCTATGTCAGCCCCAATAGACTAATTATACCACCTTAAAGTACTAACGTAAATACTCGCTTAGCCAGCCGCAAGATGCTACAATAACTTCAATGGTTAATAAAGTTTTATCGGCCACGCCTTTAGGATATGGTGGTGCTTTAATTGAAGTAGAGGGCGATTCAAACCGTGGCTTGCCCGGCTTCCAGATTGTTGGAATGGGCAACAAAACTATCGATGAAGCAAAAGAGCGCGTTCGTAGCGCCATCAACAACTCTAATCTCACCTTTCCTAACAAGAAAGTGACAATTAACCTAGCACCAGCCGAACTACCCAAAGACGGCACTGGCTTTGATCTACCTATTGCCCTATCGGTGTTAATTCTTAGTAACCAGCTGCTTCAGCAAGACGTCGTAGGTAAACTTTTTATTGGCGAGCTGGCGCTTGATGGTTCAATTCGCCCAGTCCGTGGCATAATTCATGTCGTCGAAACCGCTAAGCTTAATAATATATCAACCGTAGTTTTACCCGAGGCTAATCTATCACAGGCTAAGTTGGTGTCTGATATAGAACTGGTGGGTGTGAGAAACCTGAAAGAACTTTTTCTTTGGCTTAAAGGAGAAATTCAGTTAAAAAATAACGATACACTTAATAACCCGCCCACGAAACAGCTAAACCCAACTATACTCGACCATATTCATGGCCAAGAACAGGCAAAGAGAGCCCTAACCATTGCTATTGCTGGGAGGCACAACATCCTAATTAGCGGGCCGCCAGGGGTTGGAAAAACGATGCTAGCTAAAGCCGCCGTCAACCTGCTACCTCCTTTATCTGATACTGAGAAATTAGCAGTCACAAAAATACACAGTGTCGCGGGTGACATAGACAACATAGTCCACGAGAGGCCATTTCGTGCACCTCATCACAGCGCGAGCGCCACATCTGTCATAGGCGGCGGTAGCAAACCCAAACCTGGCGACATAAGCTTAGCACACCTCGGCGTACTTTTTCTCGACGAACTACCAGAATACCCGCGTAATGTTTTAGAAGCTCTGCGCCAACCGCTCGAAGACAAGAACGTTACCATCAGTCGCACGCGATATAAACTCAACTACCCCGCAGATTTCATGTTAATTGCCACCATGAACCCATGTCCATGCGGCTTTTTAGGCGACCCAGACCACGAGTGCACTTGCACATCCACACAAATATTAGCCTACCAGAAGCGCCTGTCTGGGCCATTACTCGACCGCATTGATCTCGTAGTTTCAGTATCGCGCGTGGCTAATAAAGACCTTAACACCCCAGTATTGTTGTCAGATTCACAACATAAAAAAGCATTGTCAGAAATACAAACGTCATTATCACAACAACGAGAACGATTTAGCTGTAGTAACATTTACAACAGTTCCCTATCCAGCCACGACACTTCTGTTAAACTGCACGTTGACGACAATGCTAGGCACATACTAGACGTCGCGTCCGATAAACTAAAACTTAGCGCTCGTGCTTACTTTAAGGTAATAAAAGTAGCTCAAACAATAGCAGATATGCAGGGTGACGAAGCCATAACCGAAACACACATCGGCGAAGCCTTGCAGTACAGGTTGAAATAATGTAGCTAACCCCTTGTACTTTTTCAGTAAAATTGTTAGTATTATTCAAGACAAAGTCAAGTTATGTGAGTCAACGGAAAGGGCTTCAGACAATTAGTAATCAAATCCGTATTAATGATGAAATTCGTTCGCATGAAGTTCGCGTTGTTGATTCGAACGGTAAGCAACTTGGGGTAATGTCAACCGCAGAAGCGCGCAAACTAGCCAGTGAGACTGGCGTCGATCTGGTTGAGATTCAGCCCAATGCCGAACCGCCTGTTGTGAAAATTATTGACTGGGGGAAATACCAGTATCACAAGCTTAAGGAACAAAAGAAGTCTAGGAGCAGCGAACTCAAACAGATGAGGCTTGGTCTAAAAATCGGGTCTAACGACCTCGATATAAAAATCCGCAAAATTAAAAAGTTTCTCGCCGATGGCGACCGCGTGAAAATCATGGTCGTATTCAAAGGCCGCGAGATGGCCCACAAAGAGCTTGGGTATGAGTTAATGGACAAAATACTCGATATACTCAGCGATGTAGCTGTCGCGGGCGAAAAGCCACAAATGGCCGGCCGAAACTTAAGTATCAACATAAGGAGAAAATAATGCCTAAGCTAAAGACCCACAAGGGCACCGCTAAGCGAGTAAGAATTACGCCAACCGGTAAAATTATGCGTGAACGCGCCTTTGGTAACCATATTCTTGCCAAAAAGAGTAAAGCCCGAAAACGAAATATTAAGACATCTGCCGAACTCACTGGTGGCGCAGTTAAGAACGTAAAGAAAGCTTTAGGAGTATAATATGCGAGTTAAACGAGGAGTAGCCGCCCGATCTAAGCACAAGAAGATATTGAAGCTAGCGAAAGGCATGCAGCACGACCGCACAAGGTCGTATAAACTAGCCAAACAAGGTGTAATTAAAGCCCTGCGATACGCTTATCGCGACCGCCGCACCAAGAAACGCGACCTACGCGGCCTGTGGATCACTCGCATCAACAATGCTGCCCGCGAAAACGGAACTTCATATAGTAAACTAATTGCTGGAATGAAGGAAAAAGGCATCGAGCTAGATCGCAAGGTTCTAGCCGAGCTAGCCGTTGGCGAACCCGCCGCTTTCAAGGCGATCGTTGACGCCATAAGTTAAAGTTATAAACTAAATGAAAAACACCTCCTTTCGGGGGTGTTTTTCGTAACGAGTCTGCCTATAAGCCGAGTTCTGTTTATGTAGTCATCTATCTAGCCGTACTGTTGCCAGCACGATCAAGCGGTAATCGATTCACGGGCGAACAACCGTATATGTGAATCTCCTTGCAGCCGACAGGGTTTACCCCCTAAGCACGTCGCCATGCTCAGCTGTAGGCTCTTACCCTACTCTTTTCACCTTTTCCCACCGCAAGCGGCAGGTAGTCTAAGTTTCTGTGGCACTTTCCCTAGGGTTACCCCTGGTTGCCGTTAGCAACTGTCGTGTTCTATGCTGCCCGGACTTTCCTCTTAGCTTAAAAGCCAAGCGACTACTCAGCGGACTCTTCAATACTATAACATACCTTGAGCTTTTTCGTCAAGCACGCGATTTACCTCGGCGTCAGCCTCTGTATTATACTCGCGTCGCACATGCACAAATGAATAGGCCTCAAACTTTTTAAGCAGCTCGGCGATTTCGTCATAAATCGGCCACAACTCGCGGTTTTTAATCTTATATAAGCCGTTCATATGCCCAACGACCATCAAATTATCTAGTTTAAATATAACGCGTTTTAAGCCCAACTCCAACGCCTTTTCTATACCAAACTTTAAGGCTACATACTCGGCTTGACGACTATTGGTGATGCCGATAAATTCGCCGCCGCGCGCTAACACCGCACCCTCAGGCGATAAAATGTAATACCCTGCCGCCGAAGAGCCAGGGTTACCGCGCGACCCGCCGTCAGTATGTACAATAGCAAAACCCGATGTTTGCTCCAGCTCAACTGGTAGATCTTGCGCGCCCTCATGTAAAGCTTGGTGAGTTACGCCCAAAATGTATGCCGACACACTATTGATATGGAGGTTTTTTGCCTCCTGTAAGCTAACCCACTCAAACGTACTATACCTATCTTTATTTAGGTGAAGCTTGTGCCCCGCTAATGATACTGAATAAACCACATATAAACTGCTAACCTCGGTGTCAGTTGAATCCACAAGTGTTACAACGTCGGAAAGTTTAATATTTTTAATAGATTTACCGAGCGATTCATGCACGATGCGCGCCACCGAATCTTCAGGCTGCTCGCCAGCATCAAGCTTACCGCTCAATAGCTCAAACGATGGTTGCTCACCATCAACGCGGCCACCAGAACGCTCGAGTAGCAACATGCGATCGTTATCTCGAATTATCGCTACTATCCTCACCCTTTGTTTCACTAATTATACCTTTTCTACTTAAATGCCCCATGCGAACGCTGATATTCCCTGCCTGTAAGTGCAAGGTGGGTATACTCTTGGAGCTATCCCACGGGAGTAGCTGCACTCGAGTTCCCTAACATGATTGTTCAGGAAAATCATGCACGTCCGCTTGGGACACTCCTATTGTACCATCAAACCACTAGCTGGCTAAAGAGATTTA
>JAIRRY010000022.1 GCA_031255735.1 Candidatus Nomurabacteria bacterium
CCTTTTTGTAAGCCTAGGAACATGTCAGTTTAGCCCCTATTGGTTAACATACCCTACCGTTGACGGCTCAACCATTTCACTAGCCACTTCGCTACTCGACACCGTGCTGAGCGCCGTCAACCGTGCGTTCTCAACTTCAATATCTTCCTTCTCGTCGGTGAGTCTGGAGATTTCTTGATCAATTTTTTCCGATTCGTAATCATAACCAGTGATTTTTGCCGCTTGAGTTAGATAAATCAAGCCTAGTACTGTAATCACGAGTGCAATAAAAATCGTATGGGTTACAGGACCAAGTTTAATCGCTGGCGCAAACCGTACAGTATTTTGGTTGCGGCCGTAGCTGCTCGCGCGTCTTGCGCAAAAATTAGTTTCGTTTGGATATTTTCGCATATTTTTGTTTGGGTTAAATTTTGATATTCAGGTCGCGGCGCCGCCCTGCTAATGCAGGGCAGCAAGCTGATGTCCTTTGTTGGTAACAGCTACTTAAAGTTAACTTTAATTTTGCTGGTTACCGAGGCGCTACGTACAGTGATCTGTCGAGGCATAACCCCTCCTTTTTTGTTTTTTTTATTTTTGCGGCGCATAGCCCGAAGCTCAAAGTTTATAGCCGCCTATAAACTCTCAGCTTCGCACTCCGTGCTCGCGGGTTGTTGTCGTTTTCTTCACCGCTAATTGGCTTTTTCGTAACTGGCTCGAAAGTTGCTTCAAGTCCTAAGCCTAGTTGACGCTTGAAATACTGTTTCACCAGTCTATCCTCAAGGCTGTGAAAGCTAATCACGCCCACTCGACCACCTGGCTTTAGTAGCTTTGGCAGCAGTTCTAGCGTGTTTTCCAGTTCGCTCAGCTCATCATTTACAGCAATTCTGATCGCCTGAAAAATGCGTGTTGCAGGATGAATTCTCGCCTTTCGCGCACTTAAGCTGCTTATTAGCTCGGCTAATTGTAGCGTGTCGTCAATCGGGCGATGTTGCACAATCTCGCTCGCCACTCGGCGCGCTAGAACACGCTTTTCTTCACCAAACTGCACAAAGATGTCTGCCAATTCGCTTTCACTCCACTCGTTTACCACTTGGTAAGCGCTCAAAGCTTGCCGTCTATCCATACGCATATCTAGTGGCCCTCGTTTATTAAACGAAAAACCCCTTTCAGCACCATCAAGCTGCGGTGAGCTAACTCCAATATCCATAAAAGCAATATCAAACTGCCTGCCACGTTGCAACAACTTTTCGGCTGCCGCCAGAAAGTTACTATGCATAAGTTGAGCACCTAAGCTTTCAAACTTAGCCAAGTTCTCGATAGCAAAAGCGTCCCTGTCTACTAAGACCGAGTCGCGATAGTTTTTCGTGATAGCCAAAAAAGCCTCAGCGTGACCGCCGTAGCCTGCTGTTAAGTCAACATAACTCTCGTTAAACTCTGGTTTGATAATCTGCATTGCCGCTTTAAGCAGCACTGGATTATGAAGTTTGCCTTCTATTTATAGCCCTCCTATTACAATCATTGTAGCAGAAGTAGCTATTCGATTCGAGATCACCAACCTGGCAGCCAAACATGTTTGTTTTTGTTGTTTTTGTTTTAGTTCCTATAAGTCATCGCTCGTTCTGTTTTACCTAAGCAAACCATATTTAGCGACTGTTGAGAGACTTATTCGTAAAGAATATTTGCGAAAATATTCTTGTGTGAGGTGGAGTTTTTTGGAAGGTGTGTTTTAAAAAAGGTACATCAGCTTTTTTTAAAGTGGTACTGTGCTTAAGAGCAGTCATCCACTTTGCCTGACTACCAGATGGCTAACCTCGAATCAATTTGTTAATGTACTTTCTCTCTTGGTATGCGCATTCAGGGCTACGTCACCGTGTGCCCAACAACTCCGATCTTACCCAGCCTCCAAGCAAGCACTCTATTTCTCGCTTGTGTCAATGGGCTTGGTATTATCATTGTCTCTACGCCTATCCTTGTTTTCTTTTTTTAGTGGTTTTTGTTTTGTTTATTTCCACTGCACCTACAATACTAAGTTTTACGCGCATAAACAAGATGATTTTTTGACTTTAGTACGATCTATTTATTAATTTATCCACATTTCTGTGGAAATAAAAGCATAAGAACAGATTACATAGTTTACACAGCCTGTGGATAACTGTTGTAGTTTTTACATTTTATATCTGTTATTTAACATTTCACGACTTTTCACGCTATTATATACAATATCTATACTATGTTGTGTTATATAAATATACTATATAATATTGCGCAAAATTGCACAGTTACTTTACTTAGAAAATCATGTTTTAATATTTATTGACAACTACAGCACGTGGTTTTATAAACATAGTTGACAACTCGGTATTTAGTTTTATAACAGCAAATACTCATCTGTTACGCCAACTAAAAACTAGCACCTTTACAATGCTAGTTTTCGCCCGTCTAAGCATTAAACTTACTTTTTCTTAGTCATAAGTAGGCTTCGGTAAGATTCAGCAAATATGTCGTCTTCCTTAATATCCATAGCCTGCAAAATCTGTGACAGGTCGGCTTGCACGTCTTCTACACCATCATCTTTGCCCACTTGCGACTCAAGCTTCAAAAATGTGCCTAGGCCATCCACTTTGTCCAAGTAAAGTGCTATTCCGCGCTCCATATCAAGCTCTTGGCGATGCTTAGCCACATCGCCGGCATGGCTAAAGCCTAACTGATGCAACATATGCACAGTTTCCGTATAATCCATCACCAAGGTGCTATGCACCACGTCTGCACCTTTACCGCCGCTGTGACGCTTCACAATTAGCTTATAATCAGCCTCTTTGCCATCAGGCACATAAGTGCGAATAATCATACGTGGTAAGCCACTACCTTCTTTATAACCGCGTGGTAAAAACACTCTGTCGTGTTGATAATACGCCTCGCCAAAGCTTAGACCCACATCTTTCAATGTTTTAAGTAGGTTAGTGGTGTTTTTAAGCTTAGTTTTTAAAGATATAAGCCTCATATTCTCTCCCCCTTTCGAGCTTTATTTGCCCACTCATCGGCTAATTCGTTGTTTTCGTTATCATCGTGGCCCTTCACCCAGGTTAACTTAGCCCGCGGCGATGCCTCATAAAGTTCTAGCAGCTCCTGTACAAGGTCTAAATTCTGAATTTCACCTCTAGACTTCTTCTTCCAGCCGTTAGCTTTCCAACCTGGCGCCCACTTAGTAAGCACGTTAATCCAAAACTCGCTGTCAGTGCGAATCTCGCAAGGCTCGCCTGCTGCAAGTGTTAAAGCAGCCGCCAAAGCTCGCGCCTCCATACGAATATTAGTGGTTTCGCCATCTTCACTACCCAGCGCCACTGGTTTACCACCTTCCATCACCGCATAGCCACCTGGCCCAGGGTTTGGGCTAGCGCTACCGTCTGTATAAAAAATTCTCATACTTAATATTTTAACATGCCTAACAGCTTAACTTTTACAATTTCTTGAACGATTTTTTCCGAGTCGTAGCGAATTAAAACCTGGTCAGCCGCCAGATTATCGCGCTCTACGTCGATCTGTTTCAAAATGTCTCCTAAAAATTAGAGTTCACTAAGTTGCACGCGGGTTTGCTCGGTTGTGTCGCGATCGCGCACCGTTACCGTACCATCTTTAAGTGTTGTAAAATCTACAACAATACAGTGTGGCGTGCCGATTTCGTCTTGACGGCGATAACGTTTACCAATATTACCATTGTCATCCCAAGCTACGTTACTATATTTTTCTCTTAGAACCTCATAAACTTCACGAGCTTTAGCCACCAGCTCGGGCTTATTCTTGAGTAGCGGCGCCACCGCAAAACGATAAGGCGCTAGGTTTTCAGGCAGGCCGAGTACTACGCGCTTATCTCCGTTCACTTCGTCTTCTCTGTAGCTACTGCATAGCACAGCCATCACCAGGCGTTCCACACCAAAGCTCGGTTCAATCACGTGCGGCACAAACTTTTCACTCGTTCCTTTTACTACATATTCCATATTTTTACCGCTTTCGCGCTGTATGTTCTTCAGATCAAAATCAGTACGATAAGCTAGCCCCATTAGTTCTTCACGGCCAATTGGGTAATCAAACTCAATATCAATAGTGCGCTTGCTGTAATGCGCGCGGTCGGCATCGGTCACCTCAAGCTCATGAACTTTGTCTTTCGGTAGCCCCATCAATTCCAGAAATTCATAAATATCAGCTAATAGCGCTTCAAACGGTTCTTGCCACTTCTCGGGGTGCACAAAATACTCAATTTCCATCTGCTCAAACTCACGGCTGCGGAACACAAAATCGCGCGGGCTAATTTCATTACGAAAAGCTTTACCCTGCTGTGCAATTCCAAACGGTAAGCTTGGGTATAAGCTATCTACCACATTACGATAATTAGTGAAAATACCCTGAGCAGTTTCAGGGCGCAAGTACGCTACCGATTCATCGCTGGCTATCGGGCCAACATTAGTGCTAAACATCATATTGAACATACGCACTTCGCTTAGCGCGTTGCCGTCCGGGCTTTTTATATTCTTTTCTTTAATTAATTTATTCAAGTCTTCAGGCTTTAGCCCGTCCGCATTTTCGCCCGCATCTTTCAGTAGATGGTCAGCGCGATAACGCTTTTTAGTAACTAAGTCCTCTACTAGCGGGTCGGCAAAAGTTGCTACGTGGCCACTAGCCACCCAGGTTTTAGGGTTCATAATTATTGCTGCATCAACACCATACATATCATCGCGGCTTTCAACAAAAAACTTCCACCAAGCCTGCATGATGCGACGTTTTAGTTCTACACCAAGCGGTCCGTAGTCCCATGTGCCGGCTAAACCCCCATACACTTCACTTCCTTGGTAAATAAAACCGCGCCGCTTGCACAGGCTAACAATATCTTCTAAAGAAGTCTTTTTCTCCATACGCCTATTGTAGCAGATCATCGCACTTTTCCTTAGCTATACAAGCTCGAACACCAAACAAGTGAAAACCCCCAGCGCCTCGCTTACGCGATTTACTGAGGGCTTTCAGTCAAGTGGCTGTGGCGGTGGTTTATAACGAAGCCACGAACTCCGCCACCCTGGTGGAGTTTTTCTGGCCCATGGCCAAAATCTCCACTTTAAGGCGGCTCTCCGGTAGTAACCTACCGAGAGCCGCCTTGCGGCGGCCAATCCCGCAGGAGAGCTCGTAGACCTCGCCCTGCGAGACTTTACCACGGAGAGACTTCGCCACTTGGGCAAATTCCTCCGCGTTGTCCGGGCCAACCGCCAGGACTACCTCAAAGGGTAGTCCACAGTTGCGGGCTGCCTTACTGCAAGCAGCTCCGTAATCCTTGCGGGCTTGAAAATAGCCCGCAAGGATTTTTGCAGTGTCCGTGTCGTGCCGGACTACTACCGCGTCGTCTGTTCCGACGATGCGGTATACATTCCGGCTATACGCCGTTCCAGGCTGCCTGGACTGGCGCTCGACAAACTCGAGCTCCGTATCACGCGGAAGCTCGAGTTCAGATCCTACGGATCTGGACGTTATTTGGGAAGCCCTGATTGGGAGATTCAACTCCCAGGCCTGTAAAAAAGCCATATAGCATCTCCTTTCTTTCGCCAGCTCTGCTGGCTACTACAATAAACAAATAGTATCGGCAGATTTCTCCGGCCGACCCGCTAGAGCATCTTACATAAGATACCTTAGCGGGCAGTCGGAGGTAGCGAAGAAAAAATCTCATCCCACTTGACTGTAAATATACAAGACAATAAGCTGTTTAGAGTTTTTTCTGCAAAGAAAAAACTCCATCTAGATGGAGTTTTTTCT
>JAIRRY010000010.1 GCA_031255735.1 Candidatus Nomurabacteria bacterium
CTTGATCCAAGTGGGTTGCCTTCTACACTAACCCTGAATGTAGAGCTGCGCCAGCCAGTGGCGGCGTGGTCGCAAGATAGCAAAGATTTTTACGTTGACGGCGACGGCAAGTCGTTTGAATATAGTTATCACGAACGTCCTACCTTAAACATCGTCGACGAGAACGAGCTGAGTGCTGAGTATAAGAACACGGCTATCGCTAGTAACCGTTTTCTGCAAACTGTTGGCCGCCTGGTTACCGAGCTGGACGTGCGCCGGCTCACTGTCGAGAAACTGATTATCCCGCGTGGTATGGTGCGCGAGATAGACGTGTTGGTGAAGGGGAGTGCGATACGTTTTAAGTTATCGGTCGATCGTTCGCCAGCCGAGCAGGCCGAAGATGTCGCTAGGGTGCTGAGGTATTTCAACGAGCGCGGCGAAGTGCCGCAATATGTAGATCTTAGGGTAGAGCAGAAGGCTTTTTACAAGTAGGCTTTGAAAAATAGGCCTTTGCCCTAGTCTGCTCTTTTGTTCGGTTTTTGTTCTATAAATAGGACGTACACGTGGTAGGGCATATAAACACACAAAAATGCACAAAAAGCAAATATAGCAAAAAAGCAGGGAAAAGTGGGGTAGTACAATAAAATTCGAAAAATGCAAATATGTGGAAAACCTAAGGCCAAGGTGCGTTGTAGATACGTCTACGGCTACCATGGCTGATATGGTGTATGAACGGCTTAGGGCGTGGTATAAGGTGTAAAACAGCTAGCACTTAAGTGCTTAAATTGCCGAAATAAGTGCGCTATAAGCGTGTAGTACTTCCCTCAAGGTGAAGAGTGGCTCATTTAGGCTCATTAGAGTACACGTCCTAAAAGGTATATTGTGCGACATTAAACTAACCAAACAAAGATGAGTGTTAGTACCTCTTTTCTGCTTATATTTATCCCTGTTTTTTATAACTGGTTTGAATTTAATATATTTCGCTATGGTCTGCCCTGTGCATGTCTGCACGTCCGCATGCCTGTGTGGCTGACTATATATTATTAACTATAACTACACCATGTTTCAGTGCACATTTAAGTTCGGTTTTTGTTCGATGCGCTGGTTATAGATATGAAGCAGCTGCAACTAAAGGTGGTTAATAGGGGTGAGGAAAGCTGTATTTCTCTGCTCTGCCTTAGTTAAAAAAAGACAGCCTCGGCTTAGAAACCGCCGAGGCAAAAAAGAGAAGTTGGTAAGAGGAGTTTGATCAGATTAGTAGTGCAACTATACACAACGACAGTTGTATATAGTTTAGTACCATGTCATGCCAGGTATTACCTGTCATGTCATACTTTTTAAGTACAACTTGGCATGACATGGTCGCAACCATTATACAACTAAAAACTATAGTTGTTATTAATGGTTGTGCATTGGCGGCCGATAGCTTTATGGCGGCCGCCACCGCCATTACGGCGATAAAGACGCCACCCATTGACTGGGTGAACGCCAACCAGCCAGTGGCTGGTTTCACCAGCTTCCACCATCTCACGACGGCGTCAACCATGATGTCGCATAGGAGCCATGCGACTACCATGGCGGCTAGTGCTATCTGCCATCGGATTTTAACCAATGGCAGTAAAATGCATACGAACGACATAAGTCGTATCGCGGCCCCATAGTATGGGACCATATTGATGACGCTCATTTTGCGTCACCCCCTCTCTAAAAATATACAAACACTGAGCAACCGTATGTTACCCAGAATGCGGCTTAATTGTACCACCCATGAGCGGTATTGTCAATAATTCATAGTGAGAGCAGTTCAGTATTTAACTTACTATTTTTTGTTTGCACTGTGGCGTGGGTGACGCGAATGTTTAATGTAAACGGTTGTTGGGTCGTTGTTTGGCGGCGTTTTGCCGGCCTTCGGGGCTGGTGGTGTAGGCTTAGGTGTGGTTTTAAGCTTATTAGCAGCAGGCCTAGCGGTTGGCTTAGCCGGCTCAGTAGCTGGCTTTGGCGCTACGGTTTCCGTTTTGGTGGCGGCTTGTTTGCTTCTTTCATAGAGCGCCGACAGGTCTTTCAAGGTAGTTTTGGGTACACGATTCTCAGCCTTAGAAGGGCTAATTTTAGCTTTATTTAATATAATTTGTGGCTTTGCGGCTGCGCCTTCGGCCTGCGCACCACGAGCGTGAATCTCTTCTTTATATACTGTGGGCGAGGCGATAATTTCGGCAATTTCACGCTCTACTTCTGCCCTACTCCGCGCAAAACTATGGCGCGAGTTTTCGATAATCGTGCTAGAATGGTCGGTTTGTGGTGTAGGTAAGTTTAGTGTAGTTGCGCTAAACGCGGGAGCTTTTTCGCCGTTAATAATCATATTGATAATAAAATGGCGGTTGTGGATTTGCAGCAAGTCACCTTCTTCAAACTGCGGCTCGAACTGCTTAGCCAGCATTGGAGCGTCGTCGGCTGAGACACGGAACGAAATCATAGTGCCTACGTTGCCAAACACGGCGTCGCGCACCGACTCGGTCATCTGCGAGATATACTGGTTGGCCACAGTGAGGTTTAGGCCATATTTACGGGCTTCAGAAAGAATAACCGCGAACGAATCGGTGGCGAAGTTTTGGAACTCGTCTACATACAGATAAAACGGGCGGCGGTCGGCCAAGTCGGAAATATCGCTACGGCTCATGGCGGCTAACTGCACTTTTGTAACCAAAAACGCGCCTAAAATTGCAGCATTATCTTCACCAATAAGCCCTTTTGATAGGTTAACAATGAGAATTTTGCCGTTGTCCATAATCTCGCGGATATTGAATGAGCTTTTGGGCTGGCCAACAATGTTGCGGATGATAGGGTTAGCCGTGAAAGCACCAACCTTATTTAGCACTGGTGCGATAGCTTCGTTTACCTGTTTCTCGCTCCACTGACCAAACTCGGCTTTCCAGAATTGCAGCACCGATACGTCTTTGCAGTATTCCAGCGTGTCTTTGCGGAAGTTTTTGTCGGTAAGCATGCGCGTAATATCAAGCATGGTGGCGTCTGGCCTATCGAGCAGTGCCAAAATAGTGTAGCGCAGCACATATTCCAAGCGCGGCCCCCAACTGTCGCCGAACATACGCTTCAGCACGCCGATAACCTCAGAACTAATGTTTGGCTTGCGGTTTTGATCGGTCACCTCAAGCGGGTTAAAGGCCACGGGGTACATGGTATCGGCTGGGTTGAAATACACTACGTCGCTTATGCGTTCTTTAGGTATGAAACGCATATTGTTGATGGCAAAATCGCCATGCGGGTCGATAATGGCGTAACCCTGGTTGTGATAAATATCGGAAAGCGCGAATAGTTCCAACATGCCCGACTTTCCTGCTCCAGTTTGGCCAATAATGTAAACGTGGCGTGAACGGTCGCGGCGCAACATACCGAATTGATGGTTGATACCGCGGAAGTTAGTTAGTCCAAATGCGCTGATGTTTTCATCTACTACTGGGTCGCCAGTTAATACGGGTAACTTGGCGGGCGGCTCGGCAGTTTTATTGCTTGCCCATACTACGTTTGGTGTTTCTACACTAGTGTGCGGCAAGTGGTATACGCTAGCGAGCTCTTGAATGTTGAGTACAAAACCTTTTTCAGCAAAACGGCGTTGTTTGTAAGCTTCCACCACACTGCGGTCGAATGTGCCATTAACTTGCTTAAAACCGTTTAAGTTGGTGCTGTTGTATTGCTTGAACGTGCCTGCTAAGGCTTGCATATGCAGCTTAGCGTTGGTTTGGTTGTTGCCCAGATACATTAGGCGGACTTTAACGCGGTAACCTAGCTTTGCGGCTTTTTCTCCGGCTTTGCTGATACGCGTTTTGTCGCGTTCGCTCAGCTCTACAGTGGTCGGCGAACTAGTTCCACCTTCTGGCGGTTTCCACAGGGCGGCCAAAGCCTCCAAAAACCAACGAAAGTCGAACCCGCCGCCACTGCTTAGTTTGAATAATCCACCGCCGTTTTTTACGCGGCGCACCCAGGCTTCAGACTGCTTGTGCCAATTGTCGGCAATTGGGCGAACCAGCATCTGAATCCACAGTTCTTCGTCGATAGATTCAAGCTTGGCTAATGTTCCAGTTACACCCGCTAATGGGTCAACTTCAAAGCTCTCGAAGGTTTTAATTGGCAGTGCTTCGTCGTCGGTTAAAATGATTTCAGAGCTATAGATAACAGGGTGGTCTTTGGAATGGTTTACGTAATCCTCTTTAGACTCGTAAATCTGCACCGTTGGGTACTGCGAGTAAATCTGCCCCTCTACGAAACTTTGTAGAATTTTCGGCACCCAAACATAGAAGCGGATTTGGCGATTAACGCTGGCGATCTCAAACCCAAGGTGCTCTTGTACACCGTTGTTTATTTTGAGCTCGTTGGCGTCGCGCAAAATTCCGTGTAAGCTGGCGAAAAGTTGTTCGGCGGCCAACTCTTTTTTATCGTTAGTGCGCGGAATTTCAAGTATTAAAAGCACACTTTCAATGTCGGCTGCTTTAATTTGGTCAATTTTTTTATAATTGCGATAAGTTAAGTACGACAGCACCACAACCAGAGGTAGCCAAACCCATGGCTGCAGAATAAAACTTATAATACTTGCGAAAATCATTGTTCTAATGTCTATTTTCTCACCTGGTCGCCATTAGCGCAACCTCTGGTGTTATTTTTTGCTTTCGTCGTCGGCTAGAATGTAATCGGCTTTACCAACGCGTTTAAACTGCGGCTTGCTTTGCAAGTTGAGTAATACGGTGGTAGCCTTCACCTGGCGGTTCTTTAAAACACGCTTTACAACTTCGTCGCGGTAAACTGGTTCACCGGCGTCGCGTAAGACTTTTTCAATCATGTCTGTAACGGTGCCACGCGTGTAACCCCAGCTAGCCAGAGCATAAATACCACGGCCAATCAGCACAAAGCGGTCATCTTTGATGAGCTCGTTGTGAATAGCTTGAGTTGTAACGTTTTTGCGCTTAAAATCGCTTTTTGAAATTGCGCTGCTAATTTCTGAAAAATGCATTGGCTGCTTGTTTTCCTCAAGAACCACGAAGATTTTGTCGCGGATATTGCGCGGGTTGACGGTTGGCCACTTGGTAAGCCCCCACAAGCCGTTTAGGCTGGTTAGATTTTTACTAACACTGGCTAGTGCGCTGATATGTGATGGGTGTTCGTAATCAAGCTTTTCGTCAAGTTCCTCGGCGGTAATAGGCGCTTTGTTTTCCTTGATAAGCTTGGCGATTTCATCGGTGCGCTTCTTGATACTGTCTTCGTTGCCGTACTCAGCAATGCCGACCGCTTGGTAATAGTAGTCGTTTTCGTGCACAATGGCCAGATTGTCGGAGATTTCACCCAAGAAGGCCACGGCGGCGCGTTCGGTGGCATTAGTGTCACGCTCTAAAAGCTTATCTGTTAGGTCGCTAACTTTGGCTACGCGCCCCATTTCGGTTAGGCTACGAATGACGAGCTTTTCTGCAGCTGGTAGGTCGATGGCTTTGCCATCTTCGGCCGACATTTTCAAGCGGATAAGAATGGCTTTTTCGAGCTGGCGAACGCGTTCACGCGTAATATTTAGCATCTCGCCGATCTGTTCTAGGGTTTCTTTGCGCTCTTTGATTCCAAAGCGACGAACGATGATTTCTTTCTCGCGGTCTTGATCAATAACGCTTAATATACTATCAATAGCCTTATTTATAATATTTAGATTTGTATCTGTCGAGCTATTCGTCATGGTTTCCTCTCGTCGCCACCATTAATTTGTTATCAGATTATAGCTATATACTATAATATATTAATTTTAATGTCAACCTCTAAACGCGGTCAAACTTATTCTATTATTATATCACAAGCTTGCCGCAAGTTGTAAATAATTATCTAAGACTTTTTTGTGCGGCGTTTTACTGGTTTTTTGCGAGTGGCTGCTCGGCGCGGTGCTTTACGAGCTGGTGCTTTCTCGAGTAATTCTTTGGCGCGTTCTTCTGTCACACTTTTTGGGTCTTCATCTTTTGGTATCTTGGCGTTTTTTGTGCCGTCAGTCACATATGGGCCAAAACGGCCATTTAGCACCTTAATCTTGCCGAAGTCGGCGATATTTTTCTCAGCTTCAGCTTTGAGTTTGGCAGCGTAAAGCTCAAGGGCTTCTTCAAGTGTGATATCGAATGGGTCATGCGGCTTAATGCTTACAAACAACTTACCAACCTGGATATATGGGCCAAAACGGCCGATATTGGCTTTGATTTCATCGCCAGCTTCAGTTTTGCCAACCAGGCGTGGCAGCTTAAACATCTCTAGCGCTTGGTCTAGTTTTACGTCTTTTAAGTTTACGCCAGTAGGCAGTGGCGCGAATTTAGGAGTTTCGTCGTCTTCTGCCGCGCCAAGCTGTAACATAGGGCCAAAACGGCCAAGCTTGGCTAGTACCACGCGCCCTGTTTTGGGGTCTACGCCCAGTTCGCGGGCGTTTACCACTTCGCTGCGCTCAATTGTTCCCGATTTCTCGATTAGCTCATGGAATGGTTTGTAGAAGGCGTCGAGCATTTTTACTTGGTCGAGCTTGCCGTCGGCCACTTCGTCCAACTCTTCCTCGATCTCGGCTGTAAAGTCGTAATCTACGATAGAGCTGAAAAACTTAACCAAAAAGTCGTTTAACACTTCTCCAGCAGGAGTCGGAATTAACTTACCCTTGTCTGCCCCTGTCTTTTCTTGCACCACCTCTCTTTTGAGAGTCGAGCCTTGCAAGCGCAGCTCTACAGCGTCGCGTTCTTTGCCTTCGCCAATGCCTTTTTCTACGTATCCACGAGTTTGAATGTTTTCTAGGATAGTGGCGTAGGTGCTCGGGCGACCAATGCCAAGCGACTCGAGTTTTTTAACCAGCGACCCTTCAGTGTAGCGGGCGGGCGGTAGGCTGAACTTCTGGCGTGCTACTATCTCGTTAGCGTCTAGTTTGTCACCTGTGGTGAGTTTTGGCAGTATAACCTCTTTGCCACCACCGTAAACTTTCAAGAAACCGTCGAAAACCACCACCTCGCCTTTGGCTTCGAACACTTGCTTGTGATCACTAATGTCGATCGTCACGGTTGTTTTTTCAAGCTCGGCAGACGCCATTTGGCTAGCCAATGTACGAGATCTAATCAGTTCGTAGACTTTTTTGTCGTAGGCCGTTGCTCCAGCGCTGGCCACGCTAATATCTGTAGGGCGGATGGCTTCGTGGGCTTCCTGCGCGTTGGCGTTTTTCGTCTTGAATTGGCGAATTTTGAGGTATTTCTTGCCAAATTCATCCTCAATATAATTACCTATTGCTCCTAAAGCCTGGTTACTCAGAGCGGTTGAGTCGGTGCGCATATAGGTAATATTACCCTGTTGGTACAATTTTTGCGCCGCATTCATGGTGGTGCGTGCCGAGTAGCCAAACCGAGCGTTGGCTTCTTGCTGCAGGGTAGACGTCGTAAACGGCGCTGAGGGGTTGCGCGTGCCTGGTGTGGTCTGTATACCCAAAATGCTATATAAAGCGCCAATAAGGCTGTTTAAAAAGCTCTGGGCGGACTTTTCACTACTAAATACCTCGTTTAATTCACCCTTGAGCTCGTCTTTGCCATGCGCGAACACGCCTGTGATTTTGAAGGTTTCTTCGGGCTTAAAGGCGTCAATTTCACGCTCGCGCTCTACAATTAGCCTAAGCGCGGGGCTTTGCACGCGGCCAGCGCTTTTGCCGCCTGGAACTTTACGCCACACCACGGGGCTTAGCTCGTAACCTACCAGCCTATCTAGCGCCTGCCTGGCCTGTTGTGCTTGTACTAGGTCCATATCAATGGTGCGCGGTTTAGCGATAGCCTCTTCCACGGCACTTTTGGTGATTTCATGATACTCAATACGTTTGGTGGTTTTAGGGTTGAGTTTTAATACTTCGCTAAGATGCCAAGCAATAGCTTCACCCTCGCGGTCGGGGTCAGTGGCCAGCCACACTTCGTCCACTTTCTCGGCGGCTTTTTTAAGCTCACTTACCACCTTTTTTTTAGCGGGGTCAACTTCGTACTTAGTTTTAAACCCGTTCCCTACATCTATAGCGTTGTTATCTTTTGGCGGAATTTGCCGAATATGCCCTATACTACTTAATACCTTAAAATCTTTGCCTAGGTATTTTTCGATGGTTTTTGCTTTTGCGGGGCTTTCTACTATTACTAAGTTCTTCATTGCATTCTAATTAATCACAGCCCGCGGGTAAAAGTCAAAAAATGGGCTACATTGGCACTGCTGACAGAGTTTAGTGGTGCTCATGAACATCTCGGTAACTAAACAGCTGCTTTTTCGAGCTTTGTGATTCGGCGTTCGTGGTTATCTACCTTGCGTTCTAAGCCTGCGCTTGGTGCTAAGCGTTCTTTTTCGTCTGCGTCAAGTTGGTCGGCAATCCAATCAAGCTTATCGTCGACATCTTTGAAGCGCTCGCTCATGGCCTCTTTAACGTCTATCAGTACCTTTTTGTGCTGCTCGTCAAATTTCTTGTCGAGATATTTCACTAGTCTAAGATACTGCTTATCATCCATACACTAATTTAATCATAGTTTGGGCTTGAGTTAAACCCAAAACTACCTTAATCCCCACTTATTACCACCTAGTGCGCGCACTAAGCCTTTAATCTCAAGCATGGTGATGGTTTGGTTAAACTCGCCCACAGGCACCTTTAGCCGTGCTATGATCTCTTCGCCGTCATTTACACCTTGTTTTATAAGGTTTAGAACGTCATTTTCTTGCCTATTGTCGCCTATCACTTCGGCTAAGTTAGCCTGCTCAAGTTTATCGGGCGCTATTACGGCTAGTATATCGTCTAGCTCGGTGTAAGGCATAGCACCCTGTTTAATTAGGTTGTTACAGCCGGCGCTCATTGGATTGTTAATATTACCAGGCACGGCAAACACTGGCCTACCTTGGTTTAGAGCGTGTGCAGCTGTGCTAAGGGTGCCGCTTCTGGTGGCGGCCTCTATAACTACCACGGCGTCAGAAAGACCACTTACAATACGATTACGCGCTAAAAAGTTTGCGGGATAGGTTGTCACTCCTGGGGGATATTCGCTGATAATAGCTCCGCCGCCGTTCTCAATCTGTTTACCTAGCGCTAAATTAGTGCGCGGATAGATGTGGTCTATACTACTACCCAGCACGGCGATGGTTTGGCCACCAGCCTCTAGCGCCCCCGTGTGTGCTATCGAATCTATACCTAATGCTAAGCCAGAAATAACAATAATTCCCTTTTGTGCTAGCTCGTGAGCCACCTTATAACCAATATCTTTACCGTAACTAGTGGGCTTGCGTGAGCCTACAATTGCCACGCTTTTTATGCGAGTTTCAGGTAAAATGCCACGATAATACAACTTTTTAGGCTTAAGCGCAATGGTCTTTAATACCTCTGTAAATTTGTTGTCTTGGGGTTGAACTTCATTGATTTTCATATATTTTATGCGTAAAGTGTTGACATAATTAGCTATGTGTGCTATAGTGGTACACGAGTTGGTAAATTCGCGTTCGCGAATGAGCCAAACGCACCTAACCAAATTATAACATAAAGCTTATGTTTATATGTAAGTTTATTGTTACTTTGCGTTTGAATAGCTGAAAGTTTCGTTCTTAGTGAATGTAACCTCCACTTTTGGCAAGCTTATCCAGTGTTCGTAGCTGGCTAAGAAACCGAGCGCATTGTAACCCCTTTAACCGGCGGACCCCATGTGTGAGGTGGGTCACGCTCCAGCAGGTCCAGCTGGGCCCACAAGGTGTGTTGAAGGGCCAAATGACCCCGTCTCAGACGATGCCCACCCTTGTCTGCAGGCGGGGTCTTTTGGTTTAGGAGCTTTTTTAGTTTCAAATTGATCGCCCATAAAACTTTGGACGACGGCCTCGGCTTTTAGTAATATCTCGGGCATCTGTGCCCATTCTTCGGCGCTAAACTTGCTGAGCACGAAGTCGGTGTCGCCCAGTTTAGTACGTAATTCGTTTTCAGTGCCAATGCGCAGCCGTGTGTAGTTATTGCCAACAGCTACGCTGATAGACTTCAACCCGTTGTTGCCGCCGTCGCTACCTTTGGCGCGCGTACGCAATGTGCCAAGCGGCAGGTTTAGATCGTCGCATACCACTAAGAGGTCTTTACTGGGCTCAATTTTGTAGAAATCAGTTATTTTGCGCACACTGAGGCCAGTTTCGTTATAGAAAGTTTGTGGTTTAGCTAGTAAAGCGCCGTTCCACTCTACGGTGTCGGCAGCGAACTTTTTACTATACTTAAAAATTAAGCTGTGGCGTGCGGCTAAAAAGTCAGCCACTAAAAAACCAGTATTGTGGCGTGTACGCAAGTACTGTCGGCCTGGGTTTCCCTGGAAAACAATCAGTTTCATAAAATCATTTTATCATGCCAGAATCTTTCGATTTATGGTGGGCAGTAAAGATTGCTTGCACGATGGCGGTGATGGCTATAGCTACCCAACTTGTCATGAATAGCGTGCGAGTGGTGATAAGCCAGTTATAGTCGCTGCTGAAGATGGCTATCACGAAGGCTATGAGCACCATTACCATAACTGAAAATTCGATAATAAACACCTTATGTAGTAAAGCACAGCGGTGTTCTAGGGCTAGCTTATTAGCAAATTCACAGGCTACTGCATGTTTGTATTCGGCATCGGCTTCAATAATAGGCTGAGTGCGCGCGGCGTAAGGGTCGGTAATAAGTGGATTACTTTGCTCTGTACCCACTACTCCGCTCTGCTGCTCGTTCATTTTTCGCGCCCTTTTCTTTCTTCGCGGAAGCTAAATTTAATTGGTGTGCCATTGAACCCGAAAGTTTCGCGCCAGGTGCGTTCTAGGTAGCGTTTATAGCTCCAATGTAGGAATTTAAGGTGCGCGCCGTGGATAACGAACCAAGGCGGCGTAGTGTCGGTTTGTACCACGTAGCGTAATTTAGGAAAGGTATTTTTCAGCCCCGCTGGCGGATGAGCATTTACAGCGGCCCGTAGCGCGCGGTTTAGTTCGCTCGTTTTAATCTCTTTGAGGCGTTGGTCTTGTATCTGCAGAGCGAGGTCTAGCAGTTTGGCTACATTCTTCCCTGTTACGGAACTAGTGAACACCAGTGGCGCAAACGGTACAAACTTGAAATCGTAAGCTATGCCTGCGCGAATTTCGTCCACCTTGGCGATGTCGGCGCTATCAATGGTATCCCACTTGGTGAGCACTACTACCAGCCCTTTACCTACTTCGTTAATAATACCCGCTAGCTTTTGATCGAACTGGGCGTGCGTTTCGCCCGAATCTACTAGTAAAAGGCAAATATCTGCTTCTTCAATAGCCTGCATGGTGCGCAGCACACTAAATTTTTCGATACCCACAGCTTGTTTGCCTGGGCGGCGTACGCCCGCCGTGTCTATAATTTCGATGAGTTGCCCCTGGTATTTAATCTCTACACGGTTAAGGTCGCGTGTAGTGCCGCTAAGGTTGGCTACGACGGCTTGTTGTTTTTTCGCCAAGGTGTTAAACAAGCTACTTTTACCCACATTCGGCCGCCCAACAAGCGCAATTTTGAGCATATTTTCGTCGCGCTGCGATGTTTTAACCTTTGGGATATTGGCTACAACCTGTTCTAATAATGTACTCACGCCCGTGCCGTGCTCGGCGCTAACTTCCACGATATTTTTGATGCCTAGGCGCAAAAATTCTTCACGTGGCAAGCTGTCTTTTAGGTCGATCTTGTTGAGCGCCAGCACCACTGGTTTTTTGCTTTTTAAGGCTTTTTTGGCAATATCGCGGTCGCTTTGTGAGGGGTGTTTGGTGCTATCTGCTGCTACTAATATTAGGTCGGCTGCGGCGCTGGCCTCTTCTATCTGCTGTTGGATGGTGGCCTCAAAGTCGTCTTCAGGGTCTTTTAGCCCCGCTGTGTCTACCAGCCAAAAGCTTGCCCCAGTGTGTTCAACTCGAGTCATCACGTTGTCGCGCGTAGTGCCCTCTTCGCGGGCTACAATGGCGCGGCGTGAACGGCTGATCCGGTTAAATAGGCTGCTTTTGCCAGCGTTAGTTTGGCCAATTATCGCCACGGTTGGAAGCTTTTTCATATCTGTTATATCTTAGCACGCTTTGCGTTAACTGTAAAAATGTAGTATAGTAAAGATTCAGTAACCTAAATTGACTAGAATTATGGACAGACGAAAGGAAGGTGGTAACCAACGCCGATGTACCAACGGCCTTTGTGTAGGAGCAGACTGATATTAGTTTTATCGCTGAGATGTGTAAAATGTTACCGTTTGAGGTAGTAGCTCGCAGGGAAATTATGAAAACGAGCTCGTACTTGAAGCGCGTAACAACCTCAAAAGCGGGCGACGCTTTTTGGTGCCGCCTTTGTTAATGCTTAGTAGCACTCTTTATTTCTTGCCACTCACCTGGTTGCAGCGCACCGAGCTGGTAAGCATCTAACTGGGTGCGGTGTAGTTTTGTAACGGTGTAACCCAGCGCGCCGAATGTGCGGCGAATTTGCCTGTTACGACCTTCGTACATCGTAACTTGCCACTTGCGTTTACTACCTAGTGCGGTGAGGCCTAGCTGGCTTCTGCCGTCGGGTAGGTTTACGCCGAAGTCGGCTATCATCTGTTGATGCAAAGGCTCTAGCGGCTTATCTAGCTCAACTTCGTAGATTTTAACTTTCTCGTATTTCGGGTGGGTCATTTTAAGCACCCAATCGCCGTCGTTGCTTAGTAGCATCAACCCCGAGCTGTCTTTGTCTAGTCTGCCTGCGGTTTTAAGATGCTTGTATTCTTTGGGCAAAAGTTCGTAAATTGTTGGCGTACTGTCTTGCCGTGCCCGCGACGAAATGTAGCCTACAGGCTTATTTAGCGCTAAGTAAGTGAGGTACTTAGTTGGTTTAATTTCTTTACTATCTACGTAAATTACGCTGGTTGGTGAAATGCGTTCGCCTAAAGTAGCGGTTTTACCATCCACTTGCACGCGGCTAGCAGCTATCATGTCGTCGGCCTCGCGGCGGCTAACACCTAAATAAAGCGCCAAAGTTTTATTGAGGCGCAGAGTGCTTTTATACGGCTGGCGCTGCTGGCGGGGTGGCTGGTGCGGGCGTTGTTGGTGGTTGTCCGACGACGGCATCAAAAGGTTGTGCTCCAGATAGGGTTGTTATTGGTGTGGCTGAGGTTACGGGTGCGGCGGGCGCAACAGGGCTTGGTGCCGCTGGTGCGGGCGTTGCAGACTCTGCGGCCGGTGGTGTAACTGGTGCTAAAGACGGTGCCGATGGTGCCGTCGGGGCGGGAGTAGACGTAGGTGTAGGTGTAGGGTTTGGTTGTGGCGCAGGAGTAAGTTGTGGTGCGGGTGCATTTAGCTCATCACTCAGTTCGGCTTGAATTTTTTTGGCCATTTCTTCCTGTTTAGCTTCGGCTAAGGGGTTAGGAATCGGCTGTATCACCTTTTCTCCAATTTTTGGTGCCGCTGGTGCGGGCGTTGCAGACTCTGCGGCCGGTGGTGTAACTGGTGCTAAAGACGGTGCCGATGGTGCCGTCGGGGCGGGAGTAGACGTAGGTGTAGGTGTAGGAATAACTGGCGCAGCGGGCGTTGGCGTTATTGGGCTTGGCACAACTGGTGCTGGTGCGGGCGTCGCGGCTGGAGTAGTAATTGGTGTAGGGACAGCTGGTGCTGCTACGTTACTTGGCGTTAATACTGCCTGGGAAGGTTGTACTTGTGTGGCAGCCATAGTGGGTGCAGCGGGCGTCGCGGCTTTATCGCCTAATATTTCGTGCACAACATTAACTACGTCTTCAATACCCACCTGGCTTTTTACCAGATAGCGATTAGCGCCCAGCGATTCACCGCGCTCACGCTGATCTTCGCTACCAAGTGCGGTCATCATAATAACTTTAGTATCTTTTACTTCTGGTGTAGAGCGAATAATATCTAGCATGTCGAAGCCGCTAATTTTTGGCATCATAACATCAGAAATAACTAGGTCGGGGCGCTCTTTGACAACTTGCGCTAGAGCATCTTCACCATCACTTGCCGAAACTATGTCGTAACCTTCCGCTACCAAGCGTATGCTGTAGATTTCTCGAAGGCTCTTATCATCCTCTACTAGCATTATTTTAGTCATATCAGCTCCATTGTAGATTAATTGTTTAAAAACTGCAAACCTCTTATGGCTAAGAAAGTGTCGTAGGTGTTGGAGCTACCGTTTGTGGTTGCTCAGTTGGTATAGTAGGCGTGTTCGGAACTATTGGCGCAGGAGCAGGAGCGGATGCATCAACTGCTGGTTGCGGTGTAGGTGCAGGATAGTAGTTTGAGTTAGTTGGTGTAGCTGGCCTGGCAGAAGCTGATGCGGCAGGTGTGGGCGCGGTTGACTCCGTGGTTGGTAGTGTGGGAGTAGGTGCGGCAGGTGTTGGTTGCGGCGTAGGTGCAGGAGGGTTGCCAAACGGATCAAACTGTTCAATGGCACCAGTTCTTATGGCCTCGGCATGGGTTTCTTCGGCTCTAATCTTTTCAGCCTCGGTGTTGTCTAAACGTGGTACAGATATGAAGAATGTGCTACCTTTACCATATTCACTTTCTGCCCACATACGACCACCCACTTCTTCAACGTGCCGCTTACTGATATAAAGCCCCAGACCAGTGCCACCAATCTCGCGGGTATCGGTGCTATCTACACGATAGAATTTTTGGAATAAGTGTGATAGGTCTTCAGGTGCGATGCCGATGCCGCTGTCTTTCACCGACACCACCACATTTGCGCTGTCGGCAGTTACATTAACTTCAACTGACCCACTAGGTGTGTATTTGGCGGCGTTTTCTATTAGGTTATCAAGTGCTTCACGCAAGAAGTCTTGGTCAACTTGAGCGTATAAAATTGGCGCCAGTGTGAGCTCACCACGCACCACTTGGTCGGGTATAAAAACATACTGTAAGCCTTTTTTTGCCATGCGCCCTTGTTGGCCGTCAAAAACTGTGCGAGCTAGTGCCGTAATGTCAGTTAGCTTGGGGTCGATTTTGAAGCGTTTGTCGTCGAGTTTGGTGGTGTCGAGCAAGTCTTGAAATAAACGCCCTAGGTGCTGAGCGGCTTCATGCGCTTTACTGATGTAGGTTTGAGCGCGGGCGTCAATGGTGGCAGTTTCGGGGTTCAGGGCTAGCCCCAAATAACCCTCAATTGAAGCCACTGGCGTGCGCATTTCATGGCTAGCAGTAGAAACAAACTCGGTGCGTTCGCGCTCTTCTTTTAACTCGGCGTCAATGTCGCGGGCGGTTACTACAATATCACTGCCACTTGGTATAACTGATAAGAACACGGGCACTTTTTTATTGCTATGCTTAGTAAAAACCATAAGATCTTTCGATTCGACAGGCTGGTTACTGGTTTTCACTTGTAAAACCGGGCATTTAATGTCGGTGAGTGGCTGACCAGTTGAATCTAGCAGGTTCAGGACCGATTTATAGTTAAGCCCGGTGGCGTCTTCGGCTCCCCAGCCTGCAATATTCAGCATGGCGGGGTTGGCCAATGCGATATTTAGGCTGTCATCAATCACCATCACGCCGTCGCTGATAGAACGAATAGCTGTTTCGTAAGCGTGCGCTTGTGCTGCTTGATTCACATCGCTTGTTTGTTGTTCTGCTGTTTTTTTGCCGAATAATGTCATAGTCCCACCGTGCGTATTGAGTAATTATATCATGTTGCCGTAGCGCTATAAATGCCGTAATAAACTTAGTTTAGTCTTCTGCTCACGAGAAGGCTTTAAGAGTGTATACAATCAATATGTATGCTTATACTACGCTATCTATATTAGCCAACATGATATTTATGCGGTCGGTGGTGATCTCGTGAAAAGCGGCTATATGCTCCTCTAGCCAGTGTTGTACTATGTTTGAAGAGAATTCGTGTTTATCAACCAAAGCCAGATATTTCGCCAGTAAGTCTGCGTCGTAATTATACTCAATCTCAATGCGAATTTCGGCGTCAATTTGCTCGGCTATCTTTTTATTAACCGTATCTAGTAGCGACTGCAAAGCTTCAGTGTCATACCTAAAGCCAATTCCTTCTAATTGTTGAGTGGTAATATATTGTTTAACCTTCATTTGGCTCTCTTTCTTACTCGTCGTCTAATTTGACGATTACTATATCTGGATTGTTGCTGATTATCTCGCCCACCTTTGCGTCTTTAGCAATATATAGAGATGTTAGGGAATTGTTATTGGCTATACTATTCACCTTTGCACCTTTCCCGATGGTTAGAGACGTTAGGGAGTCGTTGTCGCTTACGTTGTTTACCTTTGCACCTTTCCCGATGGTTAGAGACGTTAGGGATTCGTTATTATTAGCAAAGAGATAATCGAGTGCGCGTATTCCCTCTTTCACTAATATACTCAATCCAGTCTGCCGCTGTTTCTCATCTGTTTCAACACATAGCACAGCCAACACCTCGCCAGTTTCTTGATCTATCATTTCGTAAACACCTTCAGTCTGCTCGATGGTGTATCGTGTCTTTTCTTCCGATTTAAGGCTAAGGTCGACTAACTGGCCACCGTTTCTTTTGACATAAAACATCGGCGACAATCTATAGTATTCATTTTCTGGCAGGCTTGTTACCTCACCAGCTGCAATCTTTTCATACCAGCCGTAATAAACATTATCTTTTTCTATATAATATCGGTGTATCCCACCATTATTATCGGTTACGTAATTATTAGCAAGATTGACGCCACCGGCCTTCATCAAGTCCTTTCTGCCAACTAGGCTATAAACAGCTAATCGTAGCTCGCTAGTCAGGTTGTCTAAATTATTGCTCAACGTTGCGTCTGGGCTATTAACCGTGTGATTGTAGCGGTTCTTAATTGATACGTGGTTATTACTCTGCCTACCAATTTGCACCGACATCGACGACCTACCGTAGGGGTCTTCGCGTTCTGGCTTCAAATCTTGTAAATTGTAAGTGTCTGAATCTTGATCGTAGCGGTTGATTGTTCTTAAGTATTGTTGCCACTCTTCGGTTAAATTCTGCGCCGTTAGCTCATCGGCTGGTGGTATATTGTCGGCATTTTGGTGGCGCAACCACAAGATGTGATACGCCTTAAGGCGGCCTTCTGGGTCGTTAAAGGTGCAAATCCGCTCACCGTGCCGGTAGTCGGTTTTGAAGCGCTTCATCTCCTTAGCTGAGTCAAACGGCCCAAGCAGCTCATAGCCGACATTTCTGGCTAACTCATAAGGATTCTTGGGAATTTGTTCAGCTTCTGCATTTTTATCGCTATAAAAATCCCGTAAAGTGGAACGAATATAGTCCATATTATCCAGTAAAGTCTCGGTAGCGTCGTGTTTAACGGGTATAAGCTCTTGCATCTTTTCCGCAAAACCATCAACCGCTAAAAATTCTGTCAAGCTGCCGCGTACCTCTTTGACAAAACCTTCCCCGAAACGTTTTTTAAACCTCTTGTAATTTGTGTCGTAAACTTGTTGTTCAGGTGTTAAGTCTGCCAAAGCTTCCATGGGTTGGGTTTGCGGTAACTCTGTGGAATTCTCGTGTCCCCCCCCCTGACTACTTGTTGTTAAACTATCAGGCCATTCAGGCAGCGCGCTGCGGTTACTTTCTTCTGAATTATACATCATTTCTGGACCTATCATAGTATGGACATTATATCATAGTTTCCATTTTGTGAGAAACAGGACGGGTTTTACCTTATTTATCTATTGTAATAATTCCGCCAACTCTTTCGCCGTTTTAATATTAGCACGATATAGGCAGTCTCGACATTTCTCAGTTGCATCAGGTCCGAGCGAATAAATTGGTTTACCAAGCGCCGCCGCATAGCCGATTTCAAGAGTTACACTATTGCCAACATAACCATCTTTATCAAAAACAAAAACCACATCGGCCATACGGATTTTATAAAAATGGTCATGAGTTAGCCCAAGACAAATAAACTTCTGATATTCTGGCGACAAAGCCTCCCATTCTCCGTCTTTTGCTCTATGAAGATATGGCTCATAAACTACCCCCCGATTTTTTCAATTCAGCCGCGAATTTTCGAATTTCAGGTTTAAATCTCGTACTTCCGCATAAGACAACTGTTTTCATTTTTCTTCCTCTCCTTCTATCATCAATGATATGCCAATTTTATCAAAAATATGCTTCCATACAGGCTCTAGGCCCGGATCTGCTTCCCATTCTTGTTCTGTCATCTCTTTATTCTCGTAGCGCTGCGTTTTTTCCAGCAAATGCCTTAAAATGCCGGCATCAGTCCAGTGATACGTTTTCACTTCGTCCTCGGACTGCTCGATCTCGCCGGTGGTATTCATTTTATAAACTTTCCAATGGTGCCACGAGCCGTCAACGCGCCGGCAAGGGTTATTAATCTTCTCATCCAGCATCAGTGTGCATGACAAAGCGCGCAGCCCAACCTCCTCTCTTAGCTCACGAACAGTAGCCTCTTCAAAACTAGGGTCGCCATCTACATGGCCAGCTGGCGCAGCCCAACCAAAAGGCGGTTTCTTGCGCTCTATCAGCAAGATTTCCCGATCCTCATTGAATACAATCATACCTACGCTCGTGTGATCGCATACTTTTTCACTCATTTTACTAAACTTCTAGCTCCTGATAATAACAGTATTGTATCATAGTTTTCATTTTGTTAGAGACGGCGCAGTTACTAAGGTGTACTTGAAAGACAACTACCCTGGGTGGGAAAATCCATTGATGTATTGGTAACCCACAAAACAAGTTAAGTCATTTGGAAACCCGTCTTCGAGACGGACTTTCTGTTTTTTAAAACCGAAAACTACAAAAGTAGACAAGCTTGATAAGACGTACTCTGTTATTACAAACCAAAAAATCGCCGAAAATGACGACAGATTGGAGCTATGTTCACAAATGGTGACCCCTGCGGGAGGGTTGCTAGCGCAACGCTTCGCCCGCACCCGCTTCGCGGTTTCGTTCCTGCGAAACTTCCAACTAAAAACACCACCGAAAGGTGGTATCTTTAGTTGGTGACCCCTGCGGGAGTCGAACCCGCGATTTTCTGGATGAGAACCAGACGTCCTGGACCACTAGACGAAGGGGCCATCCCTGTAATCTTAGCAAAAACGCTTCAATCTGTAAACTAAGACAGGTTCTTTAGTATAGAGATCAACTTACTGGGCGTGATGTCGGCCTTAATAAGATAGGCATCTACCTTGCGCTCTAGGCCAGCGCGAGCCGAATCGTCTTGCTGGAAGTTGGTTAGAATAATAACCTTGGTAGCGGCGCTGATGGGGTTTTCTTTGGCGCGTAACACCGATAGCACTTCATCACCCTTTTTATTAGGTAACATTAGATCGAGCAGTATGAAATCGTAGCGTGTAGTGTAGGCCTCTTGCAAACCTTCGTCGCCGTCGGTTTTCAGCACAAAGGTGTAGCCAGCTTTTTCAAGTGCACGCTGATACATCTCTCCTATTAGCCTGTCATCTTCTATACATAAAATTTTTTTAGTCATCTGAGTCCTATTTTAACATACCGTGGTTTTGAATGCGCGGCGTGTTTTCAGACATCGCGGCGCTATTTTGAGCAGTACCGTTTAGCAACTTGTCTTTGATTGAAACGTAAGTTGGCAATGTAACGGTAAACGTTGAACCCTCGCCTTCTTGGCTACGCACCGACAGCTCGCCGCCGTGTTGTTCCACGATGGCTTTGCTAACATATAACCCAATACCTGTGCCAATTGCCGAGCCACGCGAGCGGTGTGAGCGGTAGAATTTTCTAAATAGGTTACTTACCACGTTAGCTGGCATCCCAATGCCGTGGTCGATAATATCTACTACTACGTAGTTATCGTGAGCCCAGGCGTTCACTTCTATTGAGCCACCTTCGCGGCTATATTTTATGGCGTTGTCGATGAGATTAGTGAATACTTCGCCCATGCCTGAAATGTCGGCTGCAACAGCTGGCAGGTCGTCGGGCACGTGGATGCTCAGAAGCCGCCCCTGTGAGCTGGCGCGCAATGTTACATCGTCTATGATGCTGTGGAATATAGCAGACAGGGTTTGCTCTTCAAGGTTTGTATTAAGGTGGCGCTGGTCGTAGCGTGAGGTGTTAAGAATATTACTAATATAGCTGCTAAGGCGGTTAGCTGAAACCGAGAGGCGGTCGAAAAGCTGTTTTGTGTCTGGGGTGATATCTTTACCCATGTCGTTGATTAGGATGTCTAGGTAGCCGCGGATAACCGTAACTGGCCCGCGTAGTTCGTGAGCGGCAAAGGCAATCAGGTTTAGATCGTCTTCATCGCGGCCGTATTGCGGAGTGCGGTCGATAATAGCCAGTACGATTTCTGCCTCTTCGCCTTGTGCATAGTTAGCTATAACGTCGTAATAGCGGCGTTCGCGCTCTTCGCTATCGTCGGGCAGGTTGGGTATGCGCTGCCAAACTTTAGTTGCTTTAATAACGTTTTTACTTGTGCGCTCTACCCAATCACTCACGCTGTCGCGTTCATTAAATAGCAGGTCGAGGGCTTGCTCGTTATTAAAGCCGTTTCGGATTGGTGCAGCTGTGTTGCGGTAAATCACGCGGCGTTGCTTGTCGAGCATAACTATGCCGACATCGGTGATATTCAATGCATTTACTACGTAGTTGTCGGCTTGTTCATTAACATTTTCTGCCGCAGACGCCAAAGTGGCGGCAGTTGAAGCGCTGTTGATGCTCTGTATATAGCTGGCTATTGCGGTGAGCCCGCTATGCTCATCCCATCTATGGCGTGGTATCTCGGCCATAGCGTCTTTACCCGCTACCAGGTGACTTATAAACTTAATTAAGCGTTTTTGGGGTTGTAGCACTAAACATATCACCAGAGCCTGAACTAGCAGTTCTAGCACGATAATTACTACGATGCCCACAAAAACCGTTTGCGCATCTTTGGCGAGTATCATAAAGCCTGCCGCAGTTAGCGCCACAAATAGCTGCCCCGCTACGAATAAGTTAACTGCCCGGCTAGAGAATTCCCCCCAATAACCCTGAATTTTGGATTCGGGCGTTTGAATAAGTTTTTTACGCTTTCCGCCTATTGCCATGCTACGTTCCCACTACTGTTTGGTATAGCAGTCACCCAGGTTTGCCCGCGATTAAGCTTGACTTGTTTGCCTGCGCTGTCTTTAAATTCAATCATGGCTTCGCGGCTGGTTTTTGCCCAAATTCCTTCAGTTACAACTCCGTTTTGGAAGATGTAAACTGCGCCGCTACCAGAGGTTTCTATTGATTCACGGGTGCCATCTTCGTTAACCCGCGATTGGTTAACTTTCATAACTATCACCGTGTCGGGTGCGATCTGGCCTTGTTCGCGGTCTAGGTGTGCCCCACCGTATTCGTGCGAGCGCAGGTATTTATTACTGGCTGTGTCGTAGGTGTATAAACTGTTGTAGAGTTCGCTACTTATAGTCACGTGAATGCTGGTGGCGTTAGGCTCTTTAGCGGCTTTGCCAGTTTGCCGCGGCCAAGGCGCGAACTCGCTTTTGGTGTAGCCTTTAGCCTTGTTTAGCTCGTCGAGTAGTTCAAACTTAGTGTATACATTGTGAGGCGCGTAGCGGTCTGTGGCGCGCCAATAAAAACCGGCGTTGAAAAATTGGTCGATGTCGCGGTAACTGCCGTTACGCACTAAGTTGAGCGCTGCGGCGCTGCCTCCTACATGCGCCACCGACGCTTGGTATGGCGTTAACCAGTCTACGTAATATAGGCGCACGCTACGCACAGGCCCAATTAACTGTGGTTTTTCGGTTTGATAAAGCACTAAAAAGCGTGTTATACCACCCTCGGCGATAGCTTCAAACACTACGCCGCTATCTTTCAGCCCGCTTTGTGGCCGCGCGTCGGGGCTGTTTTCTATCATGATGGCCGTTACCGCATGGGTTTCCTCAGCTTTGCCGCCGACTTTTTTGCCAGTTAACGTGGCGTAGTAAACGGGCTTTGCGTCGTTACTGGTTTTGCTGATTAAGCCAAACTCGCCTGCGCTGTTTTGGGCTATCAGGTAAAACACCGCGCCTGCAACTATGGCTACAACAGCAACAATGCCTACCTCTAATTTCCAATGTTTTTTTATAAACGCAGATGTTTTTTTTGACCGTTTTGGTGGCTCCTCAGCCGCCACACCAATTGGGTCAGGCTTAAGCAGTTTCATAAGATAATTGTATCATAAGTTGGCGGATATCTGTAAGCTAGCGTGGCGTTTAGCCCGCACGCTCTTCGCCGAGGCTCTTAGTGGCGCTTTGCAATCGGCTTAGGGTGATTTCTTTACCAAGTAGCCGCATAGTTTCAGGCAGGCCAGGGCTAAACGGCGCCCAAGTGAGTGCTAGGCGGATGAGGCCAAACAGCACAGGCGGCTTGGTGTTGGTATCAGTCAATAGTTCATTTAGCGTGTTTTGCAAGGTTTCTTCGTTCCAATCTTCGGCAGAAACTTGTACAAGTTTCTCGGCCGCCGACCTCAGTAAATCGAGCCGATTTTTGTACAAAACTTTAGCCAGTTGTTTGCTATCGTCTACCATTTTCCAGTCTGGGGTTGGCTCAGTGAAGAAGAATTCGGTTAAGTTTGGCAAGTCGGTTAGGGTTTTTAGGCGGTCTTGCACCACGGTAAGAACGGCTTTTCGCTCGGCCTCGCTCGCCTTCTGGCCTGCTTCGCCCCAAAAAGTTTCAGCGCGCTTTAATAGGTCGCTAAGCTCTAGGCGTTTTATCCACTGCCCGTTCATCCAAATTAGGCGTTTCTCGTCGAACCTAGCGCCACTGCGCCCTACGCGCTCAAGGCTAAACTTAGAAACCAGTTCTTCTTTGCTAAAAAGTTCCTGCTCTGTGCCGTCATTCCAGCCCATGCTGGCTATAAAGTTCAACATGGCTTCCTCTATAAAGCCATCGCGAAAATAGTCTAGCACGTCTTTTGCGCCGTCGCGTTTACCTAGTTTTTTGTTGCCTGTTTCGTTTAAGATGTGCGGCATGGTGGCTAGCACTGGGCGGTCGATTTCCAGCGCCTCGTATAAGTTTAGATAGTTCGGCGTGCTAGCGATGAATTCTTGCCCGCGGATAACATGGCTAATCTCCATCTCGAGATCGTCTATGATGTGTGCGAAGTTGTAAGTTGGGTAACCGTCGCTCTTAATAAGCACAAAATCGTCTATCACCTCTTCGCCAGCGTGTAGGTCGCCCATCACGGCGTCGTGCCAGGCGCAGGCCTTAGGCTCGCTTTTGAAGCGCAGCGGCCGCGTGCCGTCCCACTCGGGCGGGTTCTCTGGCCTGTGGTGGCGATATAAAAACGCCTTCTTATTTTGCTCGGCTTCGCTGCGAAAAGCCCGGATTTCTTCAGGAGTATAAGGGTCGGCGTAAGCGCGGCCTTTTTTAACTAGCTTTTTACCCCACTCTATATAATGCTCCAGTCGCTCGCTTTGGCGATAAGGTGCGTAAGCTCCGCCGATGTCTGGGCCTTCGTCGTAGTCTATGCCTAGCGTGTGCAGGCTTTTTATAATGTGCGCGTCGCTGCCTTCAACTTCGCGTTTCTTGTCGGTGTCTTCTAAGCGCAACACGAATTGGCCGCGCGCTTGCTTGGCTAGTAAATAAGCGTAGAGCGCGGTGCGAATACCGCCTACATGCACATACCCAGTTGGGCTAGGCGCAAAACGAGTTCTAACTTTTGTCATAGGTTAATTCTAGCATAAAATAGCCCCTTAAGGCTGGTATATTGACTTTCTACGTTAACTATGCTATAATGAAAGTATAAGGTTGCTACATACTTATGGCGATCTTCTCGATTTGATCGCTAATGGACTTTGGGCCATCAACTACAAAGAACACCCCGCCATTTACCCAGGCGGCTTTGCCATCGTGCTTGTAAATAGTTAGGCCGCGCTCTTTGCTTACCTCGTAATTATTACCCCATTCGCGTTTAACATAATTGCTGAGCACGGCGCTAGAATCCCACGAGCTTTTTTGCTGAGTGATGGTATATTGCCCACTTTCGCCGCTAAATATCATAGCCACACGTTCATCCTTAACTGTGGCCAGGCTGTTCATGTCGTAGCCTATGGGCTTGTAGCTGGGGTATGAAACATCTACGCCGCTTTGCATGGCGGCAATGCGCACCGAAATGGCGGGCATATTAAGATAAGCCAGGTAGCCAACCAGTAATAAAATAGCCAGTGTGCCCGATAGCACGCCCGCCAGGCGCCTACGTGTAAACACTCGCCCCACTTCTTTTTTGACTTTTTTAGCTTCAGCTTCGTTTTCGGCAATGCGCTCAAAGGCGGCCGAGATGTCGCGCTGCTTCATTTCCTTAGCTGTTAGATGGCGCTTCATAACTGGTTTACGAGATTGCACAACTTGGTTGGCCTTAGCGGCCAGGGTGTGTTGTTGCGGCTGTTCCTCATCTTGATTAGGCTGGTTTTTAACAGAGACAATATCGCCTTGAGCCAGTGGCTGCAGCCTAACACCACGTTTTTTGCTGGCTATACGGGCACGCATGGCTTGAGCTTGCGCCTCGGCGGCGGCATAGCGCCGCTTAAACTGTTCTAGCCTAGCCTTTTCCGCGGCACTTTTCTGCTTAGCAACTTGTGCTTTGGATTTAGCAACATACTTACGGTTCAAAGTGTTAGAATGTTGAGTCTTGGTATGAATAAGAGCTGAATTAACAGCGTTTACGTTCGCGGTTGTGCTATTTTTTTGTTCAGAGCGAACAGGAAGCCCAGTCGACGCGTCGTATTTCTGGCCGTTAATTATGACTATTCCACTCTCACTCATCTCGTTCGCCCTTAGTATCTATAACCATAATAACCTTTACCAGTGTTATATGCAATAGTTTTTATGTGAAAAATATTGTACAATGAAGCGAGATGCATAAGTTTGATAATCGATTTAAAGTTAATCGCATCATTATTACCAACGCCATTACGGTGATGGTTGTTATATTGATTGTAACGGTTTTAACGCTGATTACTATGGGTTATACACTTACCCGCGATGGGCGCCTGGCGCAAACTGGCCTGGTGCAGTTTGTGTCTGTGCCGTCTGGCGCAACAGTGAAGATAGATGGTGAGCAACAATTTTCCCGAACTAGTACGAAGGCTGCGCTTATGCCTGGCGAGCACGATTTCTCGTTTAGCCGCAAGGGTTACGACACCTGGAGTAAAAAAGCTGATGTTCATTCGGGGCGGGTGTTATGGCTAAATTACGCGCGCCTAATCCCTAACCAAAAAACCGTCAAAACAGTTAAAACTTACGAAACTTTAGATAAGATGAACGTATCGCCCAAAGCACAGTACATTTTATTTATGTGGTCAATGCCAAATGTCGCAATTCAGCTGGTAGATATCCGTAATGATGCTATTAAAGTGCAAGATAGTCAATTGGCTGCGTTTTTCTCTGACATGGCTATTGAAGACGCGCAACATGCATTCGATATTACTGATTGGAACGAAGACGAAAATAAGGTTCTGGTGTTTCATCAGTTTTCCGGGCGTTCAGAATGGGTGTTAGTCGACTTAAAGAATCCTAGCGACAGTGTTAATATAACCAACGAGTATAAAATGGGTTTTTCAAGTGCTAAATTTACCTCGAATGACGGCAATAAGCTATGGATGCTAGAAAATGGCAATCTGCGCCGTGCTGATGTTGGTAATAAAACTGTGTCGGCGGTGTTAGTTAGTAGCGTGCTATCTATGTACCGCGTGTCTGAAAACGAAACATTATTAATTACGGCCGACGAAGCAGCTGGCACTAGAAGTTTCAGTTTTTATAAAAATGGCAATCGCGGTGCTAGCGAAATTTACTCACTTGACGCCTCTACTCAACCAATGCTCAATGTGGTAGGTGGCGAATATTATAGTGAAGACTACGTAGCCACGAGTGAGGGCGATAGGCTACAGATTTTAAAAGGCTCTTATCCGTCGTTTGGTAAGGCTGGTAACCCACTAAACTATCTGGTAAACCAAAAGCTGGAGTGGCCTATTGAACGTCTCGAGCTTAGTAGTAATAAGCGGTTTATCTATGCTATCAATAAGGGTAGGGTTTACAACTACGACCTTGAGAATAATGTGGGGCGGTATTTTGTGCTTGATGGCACTTATAGTTCCACGACTAGCTTGCGTTGGCTAGATAGTTATATGCTGTGGACTAGCGACGGTGGTCAGTTAACGGTTTACGATTTCGACGGTAATAATAAGCGCAACATTCAAACATTTGACCCTGCGTTTGACGTGGCTTTAACCAGTAACGGTAAATGGTTGTATACGATTGCAGAAACTAGCGGTGGTTATAACCTGCAGCGCCTGAAGATGATATTAGAGTAGATTTCCTTGGCGGCTTGGCCTGTTTTAGGTCGAAGCAAACGTGCAAAATAATCAATAAGATTGCTGCTACCGACGGCAGTTCGGGTAATATCATGTTTGATAGGCCTAGGCCAAAGATGACTGCGACATGTAGCGGCACGATTCTTGCGTATGGTGCTAAGAATAGGCTAGTCGTAGATTCTATATTTTCATTAGGCCAAACTGTTGCTGCTAGGTTATTTTGTTTGAGAGCGACTATTTTCGCTACCGTTGCTACAATTCTCCAGCCTAACGCCAGCAGCCAGAGCACTATTACTGGCGCCACCGCAAACTTTGTAGTTGGCGCTTCCACTAGCCCATCCATTTCGCCAGATATTAATCTGACCACCAATATTCCATGTGCCATGCAAAACACGCCATAATGTATCATAAAGAAAATTACCGTGACTATTCTATGGATCGTAGAGGTGCCACTTCCATTAAGCGGTGCTGTCAGAAGTTTTATCACTGTTATCACTCCAAGCGATATATTCTCTAGCCAATAAAGTAATAATATTTCGCGCCAATCCCAGCCTAGAAACAGCATTCCAAGAATAGGGATCGCCGCAAAAAACAGAGTTTGCCAACCTAAAGTGCGCCTTTCGGCAGTAAGTGGTCGATATGAAACTATGCTCATGGTGTCATTGTAGCATAATCAGCGGGTATGACTCAGTAGTTACCAGCCCTTGCCTGAGAAGAGATTAACTATGCGCTCAAAGAACGTTGGCGAATTACTGGGCATTTCGCTAGACTCACTATTGCTTGTTGCGGCGGGGCCTTTAGCTTCGGTTGGGCTGGGGCTAATTTGTTCGGCCGTAACCAGCAGGCGGTAGCGTGCCGTGCCAAGTGGCGTGCAAGTAATGAGTGTTAAAACGGGCTTGCCGCCTGTATCGTATACTAATTTTTTAATGTCGGTTGGTAAAACAACTTCCTTTTTTGTGACGGCGTAGGTGTAGCGCACACCCTCATAATTCACATAAACGGTATCGCCAGTTTCTAGCCTGTCGAGTTGCGCAAAAATAAACTTGTAGCTACCACCGTCAAATACATCATTGCTGCTATGCCCGCTTAGTGCGGTGTTACCCACTTGCCCAGGTGTGCTACTAGCGCCTTCCACTGCGAAATGTGTTACCCCTCTGCTCATTCCAGCCTGTTGCGAGGCGTAGTCGTTGCCAATACCAAACACTATAGGTACTTCAATGTTGATTTTTGGAATAATGAGCTTAGGATCGGGGCCAACGTTCGCCGAAACCGTAGGGTCTATTTCGGTGATGTTGCTACTAACCTGCGTTGGCATAATGTAAGCGCTAACTGTGGCCATAAACCAGCGGTTGTACTGTAAAAACACAAAGGCCAATATCACCACCAGCCCAGCCAAGATTGGTATAAAATGGCGGCTACGGCGGATTTTCTGGGCGTGATCGCTGGCACGTTCCCTAATGCGGCTGCGCAGATTGTCAAACGTTCGTTCTTTTTTCTTTTCTTCGTCTTCAATTTTCGGTAGTACCACCTTTTGCGATGGCGCTTGTTTTGCCTGCCCTACTGCCACTTTGCGCACGGCACTGGTGTAATAATCTTCGTAATACTTGCGGTAATAATTTTGCCAGGCGCTGTGATATTGCCGCCACTGGTGTTCGCTAATCTTAGGCTGTGACGTATCAGCCGCTAAGGTTTGATGTAACACCTGTCTGGGCGCCATGCCGTTACCGCCAGCTTGCTCAATTTTAATATCTTCTTTAACTTGCTCTCTAAGCTCGGGCGTTTCAATATCTGTGTAGTTTTCAGGGCGTTTTTTAAAAGCATTAAGAACCCGCTGTCTGGCAATTGCTGTTGCAGCTTGGCGTTGTTCATCTGTCATGGCTGTCCCACCCGAAGACGTTGAATCAGCTGGCTTCATATCTGTCTACATGATATCATAATATGGTATTAAGGGGGTTACAAAAATGGCACAGTGGGCTTTGGTAACTGGTGGTAGTTCAGGTATTGGTTTGGAGTTTTCGCGGCAATTGGCCGAGCTTGGATATAATATAGTTTTGGTGGCGCGTGATGCCAACCAGCTTAAATCTGCGAGGGTCGAACTGGCTAGCTTAGGCGTAGAAATTGAAACGATGAGCGTAGATCTAGCCGATCGTAAAGGCGTGGGCGCAGTGATGAACCGCTTAAAAAACAACAAAAAGCCCGTTGAGGTGTTGGTTAATAACGCTGGTTTTGTGCTTCATGTGGCCTCAAGTTCGGCTGAGCCTGCCGACCTAGCCGTTCAAGAGTCGGCCATGCAGGTTATGGCTACTGATGTTTTACTACTGAGCGCCACAGCGGTCAGCGAGATGAAACGTCGCCGAAAAGGTATTATTTTGAACGTGGCTTCAACCACTGCTTGGGCTTACACGGGTAATTACTCGGCTATTAAGCGCTGGGTGGTTAGTTATACTGAGGGTTTAGCGTTAGAGCTGCGTGGCACAGGCGTAACTGCCACAGTGGTTTGCCCTGGTTGGGCTCACACCAACTTTCACAAAGCGGGTGGGCGGCCTGAGCCACATATGCCCGAATGGCTGTTTACTAAGCCAGAGGTTATTGCTCGCATGGGGCTTAGGAGCGCTTTTCGCGGTAAAGTTCTTTCCATTCCTACACTGCGCTGGAAAATTGCTTTGTGGCTTGCTATGCACGGGCCATTAGCACTTAGCCGCGGTTTTACAAAAATCTATTTAAGTTCACGTGGCACTGATAAAAAATAAAATGTCTAGCAAGAATGTTATAAAATATAATAAAGCCAGTCGCTATAAGTCGCCGTGGCGAGCAGCGGTGCGCTTTGTTCTGCAACGTGGTATTTTAAAACCAATAATCTACGCAATTCTTAATGTGAAAGTTGAAGGCAAAGAAAACTTGCAGAAGTTGGGTTCTAAGCCGTTTATTTTAGTTGCCAACCATTCGTCACACCTTGATGTGCTACTTTGTACTTTTTCGCTGCCTTGGGCACGTGCTAAAAGCTTGGCAGCAGCAGCAGCTAGCGATTATTGGATGGATAAGTTTTGGCCACGCGAATTTACACGCTCATTTTTGAATACTTTCCCAGTAGACAGAAATGGCAAAAACCGTTATGGCGGCTTGTCATCTCGCCTGCTTGAGACGGGGGTGTCGTTGGTGATTTTCCCTGAGGGAACGCGTTCGCGCACGGGTAAGTTGGGCGATTTTAACCCTGGTTCGGCCGCACTGTCAATTAGGCACAACGTGCCGATTTTGCCAGTTACTTTGCACGGCACATATCGGGCTTGGCCAGCTGGTAAGTCTGTACTCTACATTGTTAGGTGCCCGCGCCCGCGCGTTACCGTATCATTCGGCGTACCAATCTATCCTGATAATCTCACAGTTGAGCAGCTGAATAAGAAGCTAAAAACTACCATTGAGAAAAGTTTGAAACAAAAATAGTGCTATAATATAAGTGTGCAGCTAAGCTGAGTATTTTTTAGTGCCGCGGTGGTGGAATTGGTAGACACGTCAGACTCAAAATCTGGTGAGCATTAGCTCGTGCTGGTTCAAGTCCAGTCCGCGGTACCAAAAAGTACTTAAGCACTCAACGCAGGTGTTGGTTTGCGCCTGCCTGTATATTACATTTGCCCCAGTTCGCCTGGTTGACGTTGACCCTTCATAGTTATTGTGTTATAATTAAAGAGACGGCAATAGTAGAACTTTATTTAGGAGGTGGCAGCAGATGTTTGAGCGAGATGAAATGATCGATGGGTTTAGGGCTTTTGTAAAGAATCTTGGTCACGTGCCGACTACGCGTGAGTACAAAGATCTAAAAAAGTCGGGAGTGCCTGGCCCATCATTTAAAGCTATCAAACGCGTGTTTGGTAGCTGGAACGATATGCTCGAAGAATCGGGTTTACCAGTTAATCGTAAGGTTGATTGGGTGAAAGTGCCCGATAAACATATTATCTGGTTGATTCGTGAGTTTACAGTTAAGCATGGTCGCCCGCCGATGATTTCGGATTTTAGAAATCATCTATTAGAGGTCGATTATGAAACTGTGATAGCGCGTTTCGGAAACCTGCCTAATGCATTGGCCCAACTAGGGCTTAAATGTAGGTATGGCAGGGGCGTCGACTACGATCGTATCGTGAGAGAGCTCAAGGTATTAGCGATTGAGCTTGGCCGCACGCCAACTCGCGACGAGTTCGAAGCGCGGTACGGCTCAACTGTTTATCGCCGCAATGGCGGTTACAGCTGGACCGACGTCGTGAAGATGGCGGGGTTGCAACCCATTCGCAACACGCCACGCCGCAAACCCTAACAAAACGCCCGCAGTAACCTGCGGGCTGTTTTAATGCTTTAAATCAGGCTGGTTGTTACGGCCTGTAAAGGCTTATTCGGATTCCACAAAAAATATAACGCAGCTTTTACGGCGGCTTCCCCGCTCCAGATAGTCAGTGGGCTATACATTGTACTACTAAGCGGCGTGGTGGTCACCTGCCCGCCATGTGCCACTACAGATTGCCCGTCGTGCACGGTAGCCACCGTCACAGGGTATGTGATAGTGAATTTATGTAGAGTCTCAACCAGGTTAGACAGCGTCATACTGAAGGTTAAAACCTTGTTGTAGTATGCGTTTCTGAACAGTTTCTGCAGCTGCGCAAAAGTAGCAATTAATACGGTGCCGTCGCGCTCCAACATGCTGTTGGCGTTGGTGGCTAGTAGGTCTACTGCATCGCGCGTGATAATAAGCCGCCCGCTTTGATGAGCTACAAAATTTTCTATTAGCACGGCGGTTTCGCTGTTTTTGCTAAGGTCGCCAATTAACACGGTTACGTTCGCCCATTCGTTGACGGCGTTTAAGGTTGATTTGGCCTCGCGCCCTAACCCGCCCGAATGGTTGCTGGGTGCAAACACAATGCCTGCGCTGTGGGGTAAAACTGGTTTTAAGGCATCGGGCACTAAAGCTTTTACTTGCCCTGCGCCAAAGCTTTCGGCGAAGGCAAAGCTGCGTGCCACGGCGGCAAAACTCAGTTTATTGCCACCCACAATTGCCAATTTACCCGCCAGAGTTTTCTGTTCGGGCTTATTCCAAACAATCTCTTCAAATAATGGCTTAGCGTCTTGCTTTTGCCAATATTCCATTAAAAACTCTCAACTTTTTCTAAGATTGGGAAAAGTAAGGTAGCTTCCGTTTCTCGCATATGCCGCAATTATACCATATGTAACGTTCTAACAAAAAAATGCAGCCTTGCGGCTGCATTATGATCCTCCTACCTATCCTCCTGGCTCGTGCCAGGATTATTGGCAGGAACAGGAACTCGGATGGGGACGATTGGGAGTTGCCTCTCCCTCACGTCAGATCCGCATTTTTTGCAGATCATTCTCCCATCTTCTAGTGGGTGTTTTTTTACAAAACACCCACCTACATGCCCGCATCCCGGGCATGCGTATGGAAATAATTCTGGAAGCATTGTATCACCTCCTTTCTACTAAAATAAAAGCCGCCGTTTTGCCGCAGCACGGTTCTAGCTTTTGTCAAGTGGGCCGTGTACTTGTGCGGGACCGTGTTCTTGTACAACGGCAACATAATGCTGGTCGGCATTGTGAGCCTGCGAGTAGGGTTCAAAGAACCCGTTTTAATGGAGCTCGCTTTAGTGCAACTCCATATGCTGGGACCAGCGTATTCCAGCTTTCTGGAAGGCGCTTTTTGCTTTTTCACCTCCTCACCTCCTCACTTCAGGCGATAAAGAACTGATAGGAATATTAAATTAAAGATCTTTACTAGAAGTAACTTTCTATAAACGGTTATAGTTCAAAATAGCAGAAATGTCAATAGTGGATCATATCATACCGGTGAAAAAGTCGTAAATAGGTTATTTGCGGAAGTCTTCTTCCCTAGTTTTAATTTGATGCATAGTGTAGGCTTGGGGTAAAATGAAGGAGATACTATGAGCCACGAAGTTAAAATTCATGAAGCCCAAACCGTGATTTTGCGCGAACTGCTTTTCGTGCCCGAGGCTAATTTTGCCTTGTTGCAAAAAGCCACGGGGCTAGAAAGCGATCACGCCAAGTTTCACATTAAACGTTTGGTAGAGCTG